>JAEZSC010000136.1 GCA_023422005.1 Bacillota bacterium
GCTTGACCGTGGCCACCTGGGAGGAAGCACACATGGGGCAAGTGGCGGCCACCTGGAACTCTTCGAAGGCGATCTCGCAGCCGCAGTTCTGGCAGTGTGTCACCGCGCGGCCCTGGAAGGCCACCGATTGAGACTCCCGCTGAGCATATTGGCTGAAGTCATACTCTTGGACCGTATCGGTCAGCGTTTCCACCTCGTACTGCGTTTGACAGGAGGAGCAGCGGAACTGCTCGCTGCCGATGTCGTACTTGATGACGCCACCGCAGTTCTGGCATAGAAAATTATGCGCAGTCACAGGCGCCTCGGCCTGGGCGCTTTGTTTTTCTGCCTGAATAGACATATAAGTCCTCCTATGGTAAAAAAACCCATTCTCACTTTTATAGATAGTACTACAGGTATTCGCTAAATTCCACCCCTATATGACACGGTATGAAAACAGATGGATACAGCCGCCGCGGCAATGCCCTTGCATTCTTTTGCAAAAAGGTGTTTGATGTTCTTGTCCTCATGCATCCTTTCATCGAGGTGACGTATGATCCAATACCGCGTGTTCCGCTTCCGGTGGGCCATTTTGCTGGCGCTGGTGCCGGCCATACTGTCCAGCGAGGTGTGCTGGCTGACCTTCGCGCCGATTTCCTCGGCGGCCATGGCTTTCTACGGTGTGAGCTCCCTTTCCGTGGACTTGTTCTCGGTGAGCTACATGCTCATGTACATCCTGTTGACCTTCCCGGCTTCGTGGGTCATCGACCGGTGGGGGTGGCGCGCGTCGGTGATGATCGGCGGCGGAATCACGGCGGTGTTCGCGCTGGCCCGCTGGGCCTTCGCCGGCAATTACACGCTGGTGCTGCTGAGCCAGTTTCTGCTGGCCGCGGGCCAGCCCTTTCTGGTCAACGTATCCACCAAGGTGCCGGCCAACTGGTTTGCCCCCAGGGAGCGCTCCACCGCCGCGGGCATACTGATGATGGCGCAGTACCTGGGTTTCATCCTGCCCATGATCGCCTCGCCGCTGCTGGTGGAATCCATGGGCATGGCGGGCATGCTGGGCGTCTATGGCGCGCTGTGCGTGGTTTCCGCCGCGGCGGCGCTGGCCGTGGGCCGCGAACGGCCGCCGGTGCCCCCAGGCCCGCCAGCACCCGCCGAGCCCATGAACGCCCGGCAAATGCTGGGCCTGCTGCGCTGCGGCCCCTTCCTGCGGGTGCTGGCCATCGGCTTTGTGAGCATGGGCATCTTCAACACGCTGATGACGGTGCTGGAAAAGCTGCTGGCGCCCCAAGGCTTCTCCGCCATGGACGCCGGACTGGTCGGCGCGGTGTTCGTGGTATCAGGCATCATCGGGGCCGTGGTTGTGCCCATGGTCAGCGACCGCATGGGCCGGCGGGCGCCGCTGATGATGCTGGGCGTGGGAGCAATCGCACCGCTGACATTGGGCCTGGGCCTGATGCACGGCATGGCCGCCGTGGTGCCCTGCGCGGCGGTGTTGGGCTTTCTGGTCATGGGCCTGGCGCCGGTGCTGTTCCAGCACGGGGCGGAGGTGGCCTACCCGGTGCCCGAAGGCGCCAGCTTCGCGCTGATCATGCTGGCCGGGCAGGTTTCCGGCGCGGCCTTCGTATGGGGCTTCAACCTGCTGATGGGCGCGGGCACCTCCACCGTGGCGGGGCTCACGTTCCTGGTGCTGCTGGCCGCGGCGCAGCTGCCCGCGGCGTTCACGATGAAGGAGAGCGGGTACATCACCCCGGCGGCCGGGGAGGAGCAGGCCAGGCAATAAGCGGCTGTGCGCGGCACGCGTTACCCCAACCTCCCGCGGTAGAGGGTCATCCGCTTATCAAACCGGTTCTATTCTCCGTCCGTTTCCGGATATGCATGAAAAAGGGGCAGCCGCCCGACGGAAAGAGGGATCGCCTTGGCGTATGTATGGGATCAGTTGGAGCTCCTGCTCAGGATACTCGTCGCGGGAATGTGCGGATGCCTGATCGGCTATGAGCGCAAGAACCGCCTCAAGGAAGCCGGCATGCGCACCCACATGATCGTCGCCCTGGGCTCGGCGCTCATCATGGTCGTATCCAAGTACGGATTTGCCGATGTGCCGGGTGCACCGGGGGACCCTGCCCGCATCGCCGCGCAGATCATCAGCGGCATCGGCTTTCTGGGCGCTGGGATGATCTTCGTGCGCAGGCAGGCCATCAGCGGCCTTACGACGGCGGCGGGCGTGTGGGCCACCGCAGGCATCGGCATGGCCATCGGCGCCAGGCTTTATGTGATCGGCATCGCCACCACGGCCATCGTGCTGCTGGCCCAAATCCTGCTGCGCAGGGAGTACAAATGGTTCCATCTGCCGGTGGCGGAGCAGATCAGCCTGGTGTTCACCGAAAGCAGCGACGCCATCTCCTACATCCAGGAGAGGTTCGCCGTAAACCACATCGAGATTCTCAACCTGAAGGCCGAGCGGGCGGAAGAAGGCCTGCTGGAGGTCGATTTGCACGTAAAGCTGCCGAGGGGCTACAATGTGTCCAGCCTGATGAACCTCTTCAAGGACAATCCCCATGTGAAATCGGTGGAGCTCTAGAAGGGGCCCGGACGGCAGCTTATCTGACATGCGTTTTGCGCCACCCTGTAGGATCCGCGGGGTGGCGTTTTTCATGGCACGGGTTTTCGGCTATAATAAGAATCAGCGTATGCTTCCCTTTTTAATCTCTGTTTCATGTAGAGACTGTAAAATATGATGTCCGATCGCGCGTTCCAGCCATGCCCGCACCCGGCGCAGCGCGGAACGCCCGGAAAGGAGAGCTGACCTTGCGTATCGTTCGTTTGCTGCTGATCCTGCTGTTCGTGGCTGCACTGTGCATTGCCGGAGTGTTTCTCCCGAGCATGCTGCGGGACGGCGCGCCTGCCGCCGGACCGGCGGGCGCCGCACAGATTCGACTGAACGAGGTGATGACCTCCAACAACGGCGCGGTGCTGGACGAAAACGGCAACGACTTCGATTGGATCGAGCTGTACAATGAATCCGACGGGGAAGCGGACATCTCCGGGTATGGCCTCTCGGACAGCAAGGACACCCTGGTGGAGTGGGTATTCCCCCCCGGCACACGCATACCGGCCAAGGGGTATCTGGTCGTGTTCTGCTCCGGAGACGACGGCGGCGGTCCGCTGCACGCGCCCTTCCGGCTATCTGCCAACGAGGACCTGATACTGACCGGCAGCGGCGGCAACCTCATCGAAAGCCTGGAGCTTGCCGCCGTGACCTCCGGCGGCACCATGGCCCGCGACGAGCAGACCGGCGAATGGGGGGAGAACGCCGCCCCCTCGCCGGGCTTCCCCAACACCGAGGCCGGCGCCGCGGCATACCGGGAGAGCCTTCGGCAGAGCATTGCAGACAACGGCGTGCGCATCGGCGAATTCATGGCCAGCAACGAGACCACGCTGCCCGGAGCCAACAACGAATACCCGGATTGGGTGGAGCTGTATAACACGACCGACGCCGACGCGGACCTGAGCGGCTGCGGTTTTTCCGATAACCTGAACCGACCACGGAAATGGACCTTCCCCGAGGGCACAGTGATTCCCGCCCATGGCACGCTGCTCATCCATTGTTCCGGCCAAGCCGGGCTCATCGGCGGCGAGCTGCACGCGCCCTTCGCGCTGAACTCCTACGCCGGAGACATTGCGCTGGCGGACCGAAGGGGGAATGTGCTGGACAGCGTATCCTACACCGATCAACAGACCGACGTCAGCATGGCCCGCGTGCCCGACGGCATCGGCGAATGGCGCACCACCGTGCAGCCCACGCCGGGATACCCCAACAATGATGAGGGGCTGGCCGCCTTCCAGAGCGCCAACGCGCTGCCCAAGGGCCCTGTGCGCCTCTCGGAGGTCATGGGCAACAACGCGGGTTCCTACAAGGTTGGGGGCTCCACGCCGGACTGGATTGAGCTCTATAACTCCTCCGACCAGCCGGTGAACCTTTCCGGCTACGGGCTTTCCGACAACCCCAAGAACCCGGCCATGTGGCAATTCCCCGACGTGACGATAGAGGCCGGGGGGTACCTTGTGGTGCTGGCCACCGGCAACGACGTGCGGGAAGGGGACCGGCTGGAGACCAACTTCGGCATATCCGCCGCGGGAGACGTGGTGCTGCTCTTTTCGCCGCAGGGCGGGCTGCTGGACAAGCTGCAAATAGCCCAGGCCGGGCCGGACGTAAGCTATGGCCGCACCCAGGACGAACTGCTCTATTATGCCGCCCCCACGCCGGGCGCCGCCAACGGCAAGGGCTCGCCGGGCGTCACGGGGATGCCGGCGTTTTCCGCGCTGCCCGGCGTCTATGATAGCGCCGTCACGCTGGAGCTGTACGCCCAGCCCGGCGAGACCGTCTATTATACGACCGACAGCACGACGCCCACCGAGGACTCCACCCGCTATGAAGGGCCCATCACCATCGACAGCAACACGGTCGTCCGCGCCGTGGCCATGCGGGAGGGGTATCTGACCGGCGGTGTGGCCACCGGCACCTTCCTGTTGAAGGCCGATGACGCGGACCACAAGCTGCCCATCGTGACGCTGGTGACCGACCCAAAGAACCTGTGGGACAACAAGACCGGCATATACGCTTATGGCGAAAACTACGACCCGGACCTGCCGCTGGGAGACGCGCTGCTGACCGCCAATTATTACAAAGGCCGCAGCATCGAGGGCGAGGAGGCGCAGACCGCCTGGGAGCGCTCGGCCAGCTTCGCCGTGTTTGCCGACGACAGCAACCGCCAGGCGTTCACCCAGGACGTCTCCATCCGCATCGCCGGAGGCTACGGCCGCAGCCGCGCCCAGAAGGGGTTCAACATCATCGCCCGTTCGCAGCACGGCAGCAATTCCATGGACTACGCCTTCTTCGACAACCGGCCGTACACGTCCTACAAATCCCTGGCGCTGCGGGCCGGCGCCCAGGACCAGAACCGCAGCAAGATCCGCGACGAGCTTTCCATGGCGCTGCTGGAGGGGTCCGACGTAAACTTCCTCTACCAGGCCTACAAGCCCTATGTGCTGTACCTCAACGGCGAATACTGGGGCGTGTATTTCCTCAAGGAAAAGCGCAGCCGCTTCTTCGTGGCCCAGCACGAGAACACCGGCGACACCGACAACATGGACCTGCTAAAGGCCACCTCCCGGGTGTCCCACGGCAGCAACAAGGAATGGCTGGATCTGATGAAGTATGTGAGCAGCCGTGACCTGTCCAAGAGCGAAAACTACCGCTATGTGACCGAACGGGTGGACGTGGACAGTTTTATGGATTATATGATCTGCGAGCTGTATGTGGCCAATTCGGATTATGCCAACATCCAATACTACAAGCTGCCCGGCGGCAAATGGAAATGGATCTATTTCGATTTCTGCTGGGGATGGAACAACGTGGATCACAAGACCCTCACGCTGCGCCGGGGCGACAAGCCCGCGGGCTCCACGCTGTTCAACGCCCTGCTCAAAAACCCCCAATGGAGGGACTCCTTCTGCCGCCGCTTTGCCGAGCTTATGAAGACCGTGTACGCGCCGCAGCGGGTGGACGGGTTCATCAATGAGCTCTATGACGCCGTGGAACCCGAGATCCGCCGGGAACGGGAGAAGTTCAACGGCGACACCTTCATGGGTGTCAAGCAGCTGGCCGAGGCGCGGGGCAGCTACGACAGCTTCCAGCGCAACATCGAATCCATCCGGAAGTTCGCCCAAGAGCGCCCCGCCGTGATCCGGGCGCAGCTCAAAAGCGAGCTCGGCCTGTCCGACGCCTATATGCGGGAGCTGTTCGGGGAGTGAGGGGAACCAGGACAAAGTACTTCCCGGAGGTCATGTATGCGCATTCTGGTGGTGGAGGACCAACCCGATCTCAACGACGTCATCACGAAGAAGCTGACGTCGGAGCACTACACCGTGGACAGCTGCGCCGACGGCAACGACGCGCTGCACTTCATCGGCGGCGCGGAGTATGACGCCATTTTGCTGGACGTGATGCTGCCGGGCAGGAGCGGCCTGGAGGTGCTGCGCACGCTGCGCGGCCGCGGAGACAAAACCCCGGTGCTGCTGCTGACCGCCCGCGACGGCATCGAGGACCGGGTGACCGGCCTGGACGCCGGCGCTGACGATTACCTCGTGAAGCCCTTCGCCTTCGACGAGCTGCTGGCACGCATCCGCGCCCTGCTGCGCCGCTCGGCGGACAGCGCCAGCAACGTGTTTGCGCTGGCGGACCTGACGGTGGATTGCAACACCCGGGAGGTCACGCGGGCGGGCGTCGCCATCCCGCTGTCCAGCAAGGAATTCGCAATCCTGGAGTATTTGGTGCGCAACAAGGGCATCGTGCTGACCAGAGATAAAATCTCGCAGCACATCTGGAACTACGACTACGAAGGCGGATCCAACGTGATCGACGTGTATATCCGCTACCTGCGCAGGAAAATCGACGACGGCTTCCAGCAAAAGCTGATCCACACGGTGCGGGGCGCCGGCTATGTGCTCAGGGAGGAGCCATGAAGGGGCTTTCCATCCAGGCAAGGGTCACGCTGTGGTACACGGCGCTGATGGCCGCGCTGGTGGCGCTGACGCTGGCGCTGCTGTTTACCGTCGGCCAGGGCGTGACCCAGGCCTCGGCGCGCACCGCCCTGATGCAGGCCGTGCGGGACAGCCTCGGTGAGATCGATTACGACGGCGGCCGGCTGGACATCGGCGACGATCTGGACTTCTTCAGCCACGGCATCTATCTATCGGTGTATGACAAGGAGCAGCGGCTGATCTACGGCCGCGTGCCCAAGGAAATGGCCACCCCCCCGGCCCTGGCGGACGGGGCGGTGCGCACGGCCAGCGCCGGCGGCGCCCGGTGGTATGTGTATGACAGCCGTGCCGCCGTCAAAAAATACGGCGACGTATGGGTGCGGGGAGTCACGGCGCTGTCGGATTCCGAGAACGCCATGCACACGCTGCTGGCCGTGGCGGCCTGCGCGCTGCCCCTGGTGCTGCTGGCGGCCGCGCTGGGCGGCTATCTGATCACCCGCAAGGCATTCGCGCCGGTGCGGCGCATCCGAGAGGCGGCGGAGCGCATCGGCGAAGGCCGCGATCTTTCCCAGCGCATCCACATCGGCCCCGGCAGCGATGAGATCCACACGCTGGCCAGCACGTTCAACGACATGTTCGCCCGGCTGCAGCGCTCCTTCGAAAACGAAAAGCAGTTCACCTCCGACGCATCCCACGAGCTGCGCACGCCGGTGGCGGTCATCGTGGCCCAGGGCGAATACGCGCTGGAGGAAGCCAGGACCCCGGAAGAGATCAAAAGCGCGCTGACGGTGATACTGGCGCAGGCGCGCAAGATGTCCGCGCTGATCTCCCAGTTGCTGGCACTGTCCCGGGCGGATAAGGGCAGCGAGAAGCTGACGCTGGAGCGCCTCAATTTCAGCGAGCTGGCCGAGATTGTCGCCGAGGAACAGCGCGAGGCGGCGCGGGAAAAGGGGATCGGGATTCGCACCGACATCGCCCCGGGCCTGTACGTCCGTGCCGACGAGACGATGATGATGCGCATGCTGATGAACCTGGTGGCAAACGCCATCACCTACGGCAAACCCGGCGGCCACATCGCCCTGGAGCTGGCCCAAAGCGGCGGGTGGATCGTGGGCAGCGTGGCCGACGACGGCATCGGCATCGCCCCGGAGCACCTGCCCCGCATTTGGGAGCGCTTCTACCAGGCGGACCCGTCCAGGGCCGCCGGCCGGGAGGGCGGCGTGGGCCTGGGCCTCTCCATGGTCAAGTGGATCGTGGAGGCCCATGGCGGCAGAATCACCGCCAGCAGCACGCCCGGCGAAGGCAGCACCTTCACCTTTAAGTTGCCCTTGGCCGATTGACACGTTCTCACCGCCGCCGGTCTTCATTGGGCCGCACGCTTTTTCGTTGCGTTCGCTCTTTCATGTTGCTTTAATGTGTATCAACGATCATGGATGCATAAACTACGAAACCAGAGGTGTGTGCTGTGAAAGCCATACGTTTCATTCTTTTGATCCTGCTGACGCTGAACTTGGCTGCCGGCTGCAGGGCTGCGCCCATCCCAGGCGCACCCACCGCCGCCAACACGCCCGAGAGCGAGCTGCGCGTGTTGTTCCTGAACGTGGGCCGGGCGGACGCCACGCTGGTGCTGGCCGCCGGCAAGGCCTGGCTGATCGACACCGGCGAAAAATCTTCGGTGCCGCAACTGCTGCGCGGGCTGCACGTGAACGGCGTGGAAGCGCTGGACGGCGTGTTCCTGACCCACACCCACGGCGACCACACCGGCGGCATGGGAACGCTGGCGCAGAACTTCCCCATTGGTACGCTGTATTCCGCCGAAATATCCGAGAACAAGAAGGGCGGCGGCAACAAAATCGACGAGCTGGCCCAGGAGTTCTCGCTGAAGCACAGGAAGCTGCGCGCCGGCGACGGCGTGGACATAACCCCGGACGTCCGCTTCGAGGTTTTGGGCCCGCTGGTGTATAACGACAAGGACGACAACGACAACTCCCTGGTTCTGCGGCTCCGCATGAATGGCCGGACACTGCTGTTCACCGGAGACATGCAGTTCGCCGAGGAGGCTACGCTGATGCAGGCCGGAGCGGACTTGAAAGCCGACATCCTCAAGGTGGCCAACCACGGCAATCCCGACGCCACATCCGATGCCTTCGCCGCAGCGGTGTCGCCTCAATACGCCGTGATCCCCACCGACACGTCGGTGGATGAGGATTCCGCCAACCCCAGGGTCACGGCCGCCCTGGCCGGCGCGTCCGCGCTGGTTACGCAGGATTACGCCTGCGGCGTGCTGCTCACCGTGCGTGCCGACGGCTCCATCGCCGTCGCAAACCCGGAGGCGCCGCACACCGGCGCGCGCATGGCGATCACCAAAATAGACAAGGACGCCCAAACCGTCACGATCCGCAACGACGGGGAGAGTATGGACATCTCCGGCTTTTTCCTGCTGTCACAGAAGGGCTCCGAGGTGTTCGTTTTCCCCAAGGGCGCCCATCTGGGCGCCGGGCAGACCGTGACGGTATCGGGCGCAGGGGGCGGCGGCGATTACGAGTGGGTCAACGATTCCAAGGTGTGGAACGCCAAGAAGGAGGACGTTGGCGTTCTGTACGATCGATATGGAAACGAGCTGGCGAGGGAAGCCTCCTGACCCGGCAAGAGCGATGCCCCCGCCTCGACGCCGACAGCCGGTTTATCCGGCGGAGGCAAACGCTCAGCCAGAAAGGAGCTTGCAAAAAAGACCCGCCCGCAGGCGACCCATCGCTCCCCCACTGCTGGAATGGGACGAACAGACAAGCGCAGGCCCGGCGACCGTCATCGCCGGGCCGAAAACTGACCAAAGTGCAAGTTCTCTGAATCGCCGAGGCGCAACAGCGCCGCTGGCGAAAGCGAAGCGTGTTTTATGGCTTGGCGTACACCATGGCGGAATAGCCGCTGTACACCCTGACGCCGCTGACGAGACGGTATGCCCGCACCTTGTAGTAATAGGTCTTGCCGGTGGTGCGCTTGGTATCGGTGAAGGTGGCCGAGGCGGCGTCAGCCACCTTGGCATAGGTCCCGGCTGCCCATACCGAGCGGTACACCTCGTAGCCGCTGGCGCCGGCCACCGCGCCCCAGGTCAGCTTGATGCTCGTGGCGGAGGCGCGGACGGCTTCCACTCCCGTGGGTGTGGCCGGCACTGCCTTCACCGATACCACGGCCGAATAGCCGCCGTAGGTCGTCACGCTGCCCGCCATGCACTTGGCGCGCACCTTGTAGGAATAGGTTTTGCCGGTGACCACGCCGGCGCCGGTGTAGCTCGTACCGGTGACCGTCGCGAGCACCTTGTACAGCTTTGTTGCGGGATCATAGCGGGAGATTTCATAGCCATTGGACCCGGCCACGGCGGCCCAGGTCAGGCGGATGCTGTTGTAGCCCACCGACGCCGCCTTGACCACCGGCGTGCCGATCTTAGCGAATTCTGCCTTCAAGGTGCGGGCCTTGGTCACGGTGAAGCTGTAGCTTGCGCTGGTGGATACGGCGGTCGTGCCCTCCAGCCAGCGCACGAAGCGATAACCGGCCCTGGGTGTGGCCTTGGCCGTGACCTGCGTGCCGTAGGCAAAGCTGCCGCCGCCGGACACCGTGCCCCAGGCGGTGTTATTGGAACTGAGCGCCACGGCATACAGCGGTGCGAACTCGGCCTTGAGCGTGCGGGCCTTGGTCACGCTGAAGCTGTAGCTGGCGCTGGTGGATATAACGGTCGTGCCCTCCAGCCAGCGCACGAAGCGATAGCCGGCCCTGGGCGTGGCTGTGACCGTCGCGGTGCTGCCATAAGAATAGCTGCCACTGCCACCCACCGTTCCCCAGGTAGTGTTTGCAGACGTGGGGGTGATGGCGTAATGGTTGATGGCCCACTTGGCGTACAGCGTGACCGTTGCGCCGATTACGGGCGTCAGGTTCACCACAGTCTCACGGTCGGTATATTCCACTTCGCCGTTGGCACTGGTGGCCCAGCCGTCGAAGGTATGACCCGTCTTGGTAAAGCCGTTTGTTCTCAGAGCCTGAGAAACATCGTAGGTATGGCTGCTGCTGGCCATGGAGCCGCTGCCGCCGTTTTTGTTATATAGAACCGTGTAGGTGTTCGGCGCCCATTTGGCGTGCACAGTGGTGGCCGCCTGGACCAGCGTGTCCGCGGTGAACTCCATACCTGTGCCGCCCGCGCCGGTGAACCAGCCGCCGAAGGTATACCCGGTTTTGGTGGGAGTGCTGGGCCAGCCGCCGGCGCCCACGGCCATGCCCGCCGGCACCGTCCTGGTGGCAAAGGCCGTGCCGTCGCTGTTGTATGTCACGTCGAAGGAAGCCTTGACCCAAACCGTACCTGCACCATCGGTGTAGGTGGCATAGCCGTCCTTGGTGGTCGCGGCTTCCATCTCTGTTGCCAGCTTATACACCGATCCGAAACGGATATATTTGACTCCCGCAAGGGTTCCGTTAATCGTGACCGTGCCGCCAACGGCGGATGCGCCGACGCTATTGTTGCCGGTGGCGGCCACGTTGCCGGTGACCAGGACCGTGCTGCCCGCGCCATCGGCATACACGCCGACGCATGCATCGCCCTGCGCCGTTGCATTGGTGACCTGAGCGCTGCTGCCGCTGCCCGTGGCATACACGGCGATGCCATACTCTGCCGTGTTTTTAACGTTCAGTTCCCCCTGGCCGGCCAGCGCCACAACGCCGCCGCCCTGCACTGTCAGCGCATTGCCGGCGGAAACCCCGATGTTGAGTGTATGCCCGTTCAGGTCGAAGACAATTTCCTTGCCATCCACGACGATGGGGGACGAGTGGTCAATGTCCTCCAGCAGCCGGAGGGTCTGCCCGTCCGTGACCTGTGCCAGCGCGTCGCCCAGCGTCACATACTCCGTCGTGCCGATCTGGCACACCTTGATCTTAACGCGGGCCTTGGCGGAGGAGACGTATCGCGTATAGACCAGGTAGCCGGCATCGTCGCCGGCGCCGGCCACGCCTTCTCCCTTTGCCAGGTACACGTCCTCCACGCCGATGTATCGGTCTGCGCTTGCCCTGATCGTCCCGTCCACCGTAACGGTGGCGTCGCCGAGGAGGAGCAGCCCCGTGCCGTCATCGGGCATAGAGACGTTGCCGGCGACCTGGACCGCGCTGTGATAGCTGTACACGCCAACGCCCCCCACGCCATTGGCGCAAATGCTGCCGCCTACCGTTGCGCTGCCGCCATTATCCGCCTTTATGCCATAGCCGTTGTTACCGCGCCGCACAACGCTGGCGGACACCATGACCATGGTGCCCGTACCACTGGTATACACGCCAATGCATCCATCGCCAGTCACGGAAACGCCGCCGCCCACCGAAACCGTGCTGCCGTCAGAGGCAAGCACACCCAAACAGGCAGGGCCAGTCACCGCAATGTCACCGGCGACATTAATAGCCCCACCCTCCGTGGCAACCGCGCCCACAGCGCCGGCGTTCGGACCCGTGGCGGTGGTCAGGGTGGCATTGGTGACCTGAGCGCTGCTGCCGCTGCCCGTGGCATACACGGCGAAGCCGTACTCTGCCGTGTTTTTCACGTTCAGTTCCCCCTGGCCGGCCAGCGCCACAACGCCGCCGCCCTGCACCGTCAGCGCATTGCCGGAGGAAACTTCGATGTTGAGCGTATGCCCGTTCAGGTCGAAGGTGATCGCCTTGCCCGCCACGACGACAGGAGAAGAATGGTCGATGTCTCTGAGCAGCCGGATGATCTGCCCGTCCGCGACCTGAGCCAACGCGGCGTCCAGCGTGATATATTCCGTCGCGCCAATCCCGCATACCTTGATCTTCACGCGCACCTTGGCGTCGGAAACGTTCCGCGTATAGACCCGGTAGCCGGCGTCAGCGCTGGCTCCGTCCGCGCCGTCCGCCTTCATCAGGATTACAAAATCCATGATGATATACCGGTCCTCGCTTGCCGAGATCGATCCTTCCACGGTAATGGAAGCGTCTTCGTTGCAGATCACACCCGTGGCGAGCCCGTTGGCCGGCACGGAGACGCTGCCGCCCACCGTGACCGTGCCGCCTTCGGCATAAGCACCGATGTTGTTGTTGCCGGCAGCGGTGACGTCGCCGGCGACCTGTATCGTGCAGCCCGAGCTATAAGCGGAAACGCCGCCGCACGATGCGCCCGCCACGGAGACACTGCCTCCCACCGTGACCGTGCCGCCGGAAGCAGCCATCGCGCCCCAGCCGCTTTGGGTTGTCACCGTGATATCGCCGGCAACATCGATCACACTGCCCCCCGTGGCATATGCACCCCAAACCTGCTCTCCCTGCGCCGATGCATTGGTGACTTGGGCTCTGCTGCCGCTGCCCGTGGCATACACGCCGCGGCCGAAGTCGGCGGTGGCCTTCACGTTCAATTCCCCCTGGCCGGTCAGCGTCACAACGCCGCCGCCCTGCACCGTCAGCGCATCGCCGGAGGAAACGTCGATGTTGAGCGTATGCCCGTTCAGGTCGAAGGTGATCGCCTTGCCATCCACGACGACAGGTGAGGTGTGGTTGATATCTCTGAGCAGCCGGATGGTCTGCCCGTTGGAGACATGGGCCAGCGCGGCATCCAGTGTGGAATATTCCGTCGCGCCGATCTGGCATACCTTGATCTTCACGCGCACCTTGGCGTTGGAGACGTTCCGCGTGTAGACCAGGTAGCCGGCATCGTCGCCGGCGCCTTCCGCGCCGTCCCCCTTTGCCATGGAACCGGTATCCACGCTGATGTACCGATCCGCGCTTGCCAAAATCGACCCATCCACCGTAACGACAGCGTTTTGGTTGCACTGCACGCCCGTGGAGGTTCCGCTGACGGGTACCGAAACGCCGCCGCCCACAGTGACCATGCCGGAATCGACATATACGCCGTTGCTGTCGCTGCCAGCAACAGCGACGTCTCCGGCAATCTGTACCGCGCTGCCCAGACCATTGCAGTAAACGCCGACACACGATGTGCCCGCTACGGAGACGCTGCCGCCCACCGTGACCGCGCTGCCACCCTGCTCTGCGATCACACCATAGCCGTCCTGGCTGGTCACCGTAACATTGCCGGCAACACCGACCACGCCACCCAGACGGGCACAGATAGCCGCCGCGTTGGCAGCGCCCTGTGCCACCACGTTGGTGACCTGGGCGCTGCTGCCGCTGCCCGTAGCGACTACACCGCAGCTGTTGCTGGCGGTGGCTTGTACATTCAATGCCCCCTGGCCGGCCAGCGTCACAACACCGCCGTTATACACGGTCAGCGCATCGCCGGAGGAAACGTCGATGTTGAGCGTATGCCCGTTCAGGTCGAAGGTGATGCTCTTTGCCTGTATTACGATTCTGGCGCCATACGTAAAGCTCGCCATCAGACGGATGGTGTCCCCGCTTTGCGCCGACGTCAGCGCCGTGGCGAGGTCGTCTGCGCTGTAAACATCCCACGCTGTGGGCGCAGCCAGCGCCTTCGCCGGCGAAAACGTGACCGCCAGAAGCACGGCCAGCGCCACCGCCAGAATTCCTTTGCCCAATCTCTGCATGTGCCACCCTCCCGATGTTTTTGCATGGACAAGACGCCGCTGTCTGCGGGCAAAAATACCACAATATACTGTTTTATAATAATATACCACTTCGCTCCTGGGTTTCACGGCAAGAAATCAAAAAAATGACAAAAAACAGACAAGGAAGGCCCCGGCGACCGTTATCGTCGGGGCGAAAGTTGACCTGAATGCAAGCCGTCTGAATCGCGGACGATGCAACAGCATCGTCCGCGAAAGTGTTTATAGGGCGCTTTCACCCTCTTCACCGGTGCGGATGCGCACAACGCTCTGCACATCGTAGATAAAAATCTTGCCGTCGCCGATCTCGCCGATGGGGGCGCTGGACAGTATGGCCTTCTTGATGCCCTCCACATATTCATCCTTTACGACGATGTCCAGCATGACCTTGGGAATCAGGTCGAGCTTATATTTCTCTCCGCGCCAGGTCTGGTCGATGCCCTTCTGGTTGCCGTGGCCCATGATCTCGGTGACCATGATGCCGGTGTAGCCGGGGACTTTCTCCAAGGCATCCTTGACGTCGGTGAGCTTTTCGGGGCGGATGACTGCCTTTATCTGTTTCATCGTTCTAACCTCCTGTCGTGATTCCGATTAACCATTGTGGCCGATGGAAGCGCCTGTGTGCGGGTGCTTCGCGGGGTGGGCTTCCACGCTGTAGGAAGTCTTGCGGGACACGAACTCGGGATACGCCTGCATGCCGTGCTCGCCGATGTCCAGACCTTCCATCTCCTCCTTGAGGCTCACGCGCAGGCCGATGGTCTTCTTGATGGCATACCACACCACCAGGGAAACCCCGAACACAAAGCCGCCGACGGACACAACGCCCAGCGCCTGGGTGCCCAGCAGCGCAAAGCCGCCGCCATAGAACAGCCCGCCATCGGTGGCGAACAGGCCCACACACAGCGTGCCGAACACGCCGTTGGCTAGGTGGACCGCCGTGGCGCCCACCGGATCGTCGATCTTCATGCGGTCGAAGAACATGACGGCCAGCACCACGAGCACGCCGGCAATGGCGCCGATGATCATGGCGCCGCCCACCGACACAAAGGCGCACGATGCGGTGATGGCCACCAGACCCGCCAGGCAGCCGTTGACGGTCATGCCCAGATCCGGCTTGCCGTTGATGAGCCAGTTGGCCGCGGTGGAGGTCAGCACGGCCATGATGGCGGCGGTGTTGGTCGTCATGATGATCGTCGCGATGGCCTCGGGGTCGGCGGCCATCGTGGAGCCGGGGTTAAACCCGAACCAGCCCAGCCACAGTACGAAAAGACCAATGACGGCGATGGACATGTTGTGGCCGGGGATGGGGTTGACCTTTCCGTTGGGGCCATACTTGCCGAAGCGGGGGCCCAGCACCATGACGCCGGCCAAAGCTGCCCAGCCGCCCACCGAGTGCACAACCGTGGAACCGGCGAAATCCAGGAACCCCAGGGAGGACAGCCACCCGCCGCCCCAGATCCAGTGGCCCACGACGGGGTATACAATCAGCGTCAGGATGAAGGAAAACACGATGAAGGAAAGATATTTGATGCGTTCGGCCACAGCGCCGGACACGATGGTGGCCGCGGTACCGCAGAACACCAGCTGGAAGAAGAATTTGATCCAGAACGGAATCGTCGCCCAGGAGATCGAGGAATACACGCCCTGGTACGCGTCGCCGGTGGCGGGGGAGTTGTCGGCGCCGCCGGCCATCCACAGGCCCTTGAGGCCCATGAAGCCGTTGCCATCGCCGAACATCAGGCCCCAGCCCAGCAGTAGGAAGCCCAGAGAGGAGACCGCGAACACGATGAAGTTCTTGGAGAGAATGTTGACCGCGTTTTTGGCCCGGTTGAAACCGGTCTCCACCATGGCGAAGCCCAGATTCATGAAGAACACGAGAACGCCGGCCACGACTACCCATAGACTGTCGAGAATGACCTTGGTTTCCATAACAATACCTACCTCCGTACCCTTAAACTTTTATGAAAAGACGCCTTCCATTTGGAATCCTGCGTCAATATTTTTCCAAAGCAAAAAAAGGCGCTCAAACCCCTTGGGGTTCAAACGCCATTGTTTCTATGAATGATGGTTATTCTTATGCCGCATCCCGCGGCAATTCCACTGGAAACGATCGGTCCGACAAAGAAGGTGACAATCCTGCACGTTCTCTCAAGACGTTTAGAAGATACCATGGAATATGAGATTGTGCAAGATATAAAAATGGAAATTTCAAAATTTGTTGATTGTCGGATTAACCAGCAATATCCGCGGGGAATGAAAAAGGAATCCGCTTGTAACGCTAACATCCGCAGGCGCTTATCAAATGGCGATGAACGCCGTGCACTCTTGCGCAACGACAATATATGCGCTATTCTCTATTTGATTCGACAGGAGGCGTGCCATTGAACGTGCGGGCGTGGCTGCACCCCGAACTGCCCCAGGTGGGCATGCGCCGTCATGGCTGCTTTGAGGGCTGGTATTACAAGCTCGTGGACCGCGATGCCCGGCTGGCCCTGGCGCTGATTCCCGGCTTTGCCGCCGGGCGCGCCGGCCACGGCTTTGTGCAGGCCATGGCGCCGGCGCTGGGCCTGCAGGCGATCTATCACTTCCCGCTGCAGGCCGTGCGCCTGGACCGCCGCCAGCTGGATGTGGCCGTGGGCCCGTGCCGCTTCCGCCGGGACAGCCTCCTCGTGGACCTGCACGGGCAGCATGAGATCACCGGCGAACTGCGCTTTGAGGACATCGTGCCCTTCCCGGCCAAAGGCCTGCTGCGCGGGCCCATGGGGCCCTTTGGCATGGCGCCGGGCATGGAGTGCTATCATGGCATCGTCAACGTGCGGGAGCGCCTGCGCGGCACGCTGCGCATCGATGGGCAGCCGGTGGATTTCACCGGCGGCGCGGGATATGTGGAGAAGGACTGGGGCCGCTCTTTTCCCCAGGCGTGGGTTTGGCTGCAGGGCAACCACTTCGCCCGGGAAGACGCATGCTTTCTGTTCTCCGCGGCCATCATACCGTGGCTCACCGGCAGCTTTCTGGGCTTCTTCGCGCTGCTGTTCCAGGGCGGGCGGCTGCACCTGCTGGCCACCTACAACGGCGGGCGGCTGGAAGACCTCCGCTGCGACCAGGGCAGCGTGCACGCAAAGGTGCGCGGCCGGGCAGGCACATTGGAGGTGCAAGCCCGCTGCGATGCCCGGGGCCTGCTCACGGCGCCCCAAAAGGGCTTGATGAACCGGCCCATTCAGGAGAGCATCGACGCCGACGTGGCCGTACGCCTGACAGCTCCCGACGGCCGCACGCTCTTTGAAGGGCGCAGTGCCCACGGCGGCATGGAGTGCTGTGAGACCGAGTTGCTGCTGAACCGTTTAAACCTCCACTGAGACCTCTCCCTGGCAGGAAGGGGACCGCCATGCTGAATAAGCTTATACAACGCGTGCGCATCTTGATCCGGCACATCCCCGGCTTTCGCAGCGGCAGCGCCGCGTCGCGGGCCGTGGCCATCACCTATTACGCCGCCGCCACTGCCATCGGCGCAGTGTCCTGGCCCTGGGGCGGGGCGCTGCTGGCGCTGCCCTTCCTGGTCTTCGCGCTGGTGGACCTGGGCCATGCCCGGAACCGGCGGGGCAAGCTTCTCACCGTCGCCGTGGCCGGTGCGGTGTTGGTGGCCATGGCGGCGCTGGGGCTGAGTGCCCAAGGCTATCGCCCGAAAACTGCCGAAGCGCGCCCGGCGCTGGCCGCGGCCGTAAGCGCAGCCGTAAGCGTGGACGCGGCCCCAACACCCGTGACACCGGCCCCCTCTGTGGCAGAGCCCGCGGCCACCGCCCCGGCGGCCACCGCAGACGCCGCCCCAACTGCTCAGCCCGTCACCCTCGCTTATGTGGCCAGCAAGGCCGGCAAGGTGTTCCATTTGCCCTCATGCGCCAGCGCCAGAAACATCAAGCCCGAGAACCGCGTGGAGTTCGCCGGCAGGGAAGAGGCCATCGCCAAGGGCCTCAGCCCGTGCAAGCGGTGCAAACCATGAATCTGACCATACTTGAGGAGAGCCCAGCCACGCCCGACGCCGCGGCGCTGCTTGAAGAGCTCAGCGACGCGCTGCAGGCCATCACCGCCAGCAGCGGGCGGGCGTCCTTCGACCCGGAGGACGTGCAGGGTCCCCGGGCGCTGTTTGCCGTGGCCCGCGACGGGCAGGGCCGCGCCCTGGGGTGCGGCGCGCTGCGCCCGCTGGCCCAGGACATCGCCGAGATCAAGCGCGTGTACGCCCGCGCCGGCGGGGCCGGAGTGGGTTCGGCGATATTGGAACATCTGGAACGGCGGGCGCGGGAGATGGGATATCGGGCGATATGGCTGGAGACCAGAGCCGTCAACCACAACGCGGTGCGGTTCTATGAGAAGCATGGATACCACAGGATTGAGAACTACGGGAAATATGCCGGACGGGCGGAGGCGGTGTGCTTTGAGAAGAGGCTTTTTTCAGAGTAGCACCATCCGGATAAAACTCGACATACACAAATCAATACTCATCAAACATCCTCTGCAGCTCCATCGGGTCATTGGTCCTCGTCAGCCCCAGCATCAGCAGCACCCGTGCCTTCTGGGGGCTCAGGTTGTCCCCAGCCACAAAGCCCAACGCATCGTCGTCGGCCTCACCGCCCCGGGCGATGCGCCCGCTGCCCACGCGGGAGCTGCGCACCACGGCCACGCCGGCTTCGCGAGCGCGGCACAGCGCACGGCACGCGGCCTGAGAGAGGCTGCCGTTGCCGGGCCCGGCATACACAATGCCACGGGCGCCCGCGGCCACGGCGGCGTCTATGAGGGCGGCGGTGCTGCCGCCTGCATAGCCGTACACGATGTCTACCGGCGGCAGGGCGGTGAGCCCCGCCGTATCGAAGACGCTGCGCACGGTGTGGCGGCGGGTGCTCTGGTTGTAGATGTAGGGCTGGCCGTCCTGTATGTAGCCCATGTAGCCCAGCTCCGGCGAGCGGAAGGCGTCGGCCAGAGCGGTGTTGGTCTTGGCCACATCCCGGGCGCCGTTGATGGCGTCGTTTAAGCACACCATGACGCCGCGGCCCGCTGACTGAGGGCTCACGGCCAGCAACACGGCGGAATACAGGTTGATGGGGCCGTCGGCGCTGATGGCCGTGGCCGGGCGCATGGCCCCCACCAGCACCACCGGCCGAGAGCTGTGCACGGTCAGGTGCAGGAAATAGGCGGTCTCCTCGATCGTGTCGGTGCCGTGGGTGATTACGCAGCCGTCGGCCTCACCGCCGGACAGCGCCTCGTTGACCCGCGCCGAAAGTGCCAGCCAGATGTCCGGCGTCATGTCCTGGGAGCCTATTTGGCACACCTGTTCGCCGCGCACCCGGGCGATGGCGGCCAGTGCCGGCACCTGGGCGATCAGGTCGTCCACCGGCAGCACGGCGGCGGTATAGCCGGTCAGATCGGTGTTCACATCCGCTGTTCCGGCGATCGTACCCCCGGTCGCAAATACCGTAATCCGCGGAAGAAACTCGCTCATGTGTTGCGCTCCGCTTTCTGGATTTCCAAAAACAGCCGTACGATTTCGGGGTCAAACTGCGTGCCGGCCTGCGCCTGCAGCTCCCGCAGCGCCTGCTCCTGAGACAATGCCGGCCGGTAGGGCTGGTCGTGGGTCATGACGTCGTAGGCGTCGGCCACATGCAGGATGCGCGCCAGCAGCGGTATGCTCTCGCCCCGCAAGCCCTGGGGGTAGCCGCCGCCGTCCCAGTCCTCATGGTGGGCCAGTATCAGGTCCGCCACGTGGGATATTTCCGGTGAGGAGCGCACCACGCGATAACCGGTCTCGCTGTGGCGGCGCACCTCTTCGCGCTCGGCTTCGGTCAAAGGGCCGGGCTTTAGCAGCACGCGGTCGTCCACGGCGATCTTTCCGATGTCGTGCAGGATGCTGAACAGCTCCAGATCGTTGAGCTGCTCCTCGGTGAGCCCCAGACCCAAGCCAATGGCGCGGGCGTGGGCGGCCAGGCGGGCGGTGTGCTCCTGGGCTTCATGGCTCTTCTCATACAGCGTGGAAAGGGTGGCGGCCAAAATGGAGTTGTGCACGCTTTTGCTCTCCAGCAGCTTGCGCTTGTACATCAGCTGCTCGGCGGTCTTGAGCGTTACGGCAATGTCCTGGCCGGCATCGGTCTTGGTGGCCACGCCCATGGAGATGGAGGGCGGCGTGATGACGTCGTCGCGCTCGGCGTATTCGCGGCATCTGCGCTGGATGCGCCGGCAGATGTTCTGGGCGGCGGCGCTGCTGGTCTTGGGCAGCAGCACGCAGAATTCATCGCCGCCGATGCGGGCCAGGATGTCGTCGCTGCGTATGCTCTCGGCCAGGATGCGGGCGATGGTGACGAGCACGCGGTCGCCCTCGGCATGGCCAAACACATCGTTGGCCAGCTTCAGGCCGTTGACGTCGCCCATGATGACCGATATGGGCAGCTGGCGTTCGGTGTTGAGCCGGCGCAGCTCCTCATCAAAAAAAGTACGGTTGTACAATCCTGTCAGCGCGTCGTGATAGCTTAGATAGGTGATCTCCCGCTGGCGGCGCTTGTCTTCGGTGACGTCGCGGAACACCAGCACCACGCCGGTGACGGCGCCGGCAGCGTCCAGCATGGGCGAGGCCGAGCCGGACACCGCGTAATGCTGGCCATCGCGGGAGCGCAGCATGGCGTTTTCCGGCAGCTGCGCCCGGGCGGCCGCGGCCAGCGCCCGCCGCACCGGGTCTTCCAGCGCCGCGCCGGTGTTCTCATCGGATAGCGGACACACCCGCACGCTGGGATGGCCCTGGGCCTCGGCGGCGGACCAGCCGGTCAGCGTTTCGGCCACGCCGTTGAGTATCGTCACGATGCCCAGGCTGTCGGTGGCAATGACGCCGTCGCCAATGCACTGCAGCGTGATGCGCAGGCGCTCCTTTTCGGCGCTGAGCACATCCTCGGTGCGCTTGCGGTTCTCCTCTTCGAAGGCCTTCTCAATGGCCAGCTCCATGATCGCGGCGATCTCCTGCAGAAGCTCCTTCTCGTAAGGTGTCCACATATGGGGTGAGGGGTTGGTCATCGTAAGCGCCCCCGCCACCCTCTGGGGGTATCTCATGGGCATGTGAAGAAACGCGCCGGACTGCAGCCCCTGCAGACGGGCGCCCATGGCCTGCAGCCGTTGGTCGGTGGCAGCGTCGTCGGTCACAAACGGTGTGCGGGCCCGCAGCGCGTCGGTATAGGCCGGCGCGGCGTTCATGTTCACCGCCTGACCGGTGATGTCCGGCATGCCCTCCGGCACCCGCGTGTACAGGAACTGAAGCGTGTTGTCTTCGTCCAGCATGACAAAGCCGATGCGGTATTCCACGTAATAGATGTAGATCGTGTCCACGATCTCGCGGATGACCTGTTCGATGCCCATGCGGGAGTTGACCTGCTGCACCAAGTGGTTGATGATGGACAGCTTGAAGTTTTCCTGGGTTAGATTGTGGTCGGCCTCCACGATGGCCGTGATGTCGCTGACGGCGGCGTAAAAGCGCTCCTGGCCATCCAGATTGTTGATGGCCAGAATGTCCGCGCCCAGCCAGCGGACGCCCATCTCCGTGTCGACATCGTATTCAATGCGCACGCCGATGCGGGTTTCCCGGGCTTCGGCGAAGGCATTCTCGTACATGAGCCACCGGCGCTCGTCCATGGCCTCGCGCACGGTCCTGCCCACGAAAAAATCATTGTCCCGCCCAAGGAAGAACCCGTCGGCCGGGAACGCGCCCACGCACCGGTAAGCGCCGTCGTATTCAAAGATGGTTTTGTCCGCGGCAGTCAACATGGCGTTGAGCTTAAAAAGGGAGAACATGTCCTGCGTCACGTCGGTCACCTGCAGGATGCAACGCCGCGGCCCGCAGGGGTAGGTGTCGAACTGCAGCGCGCTGCCCACCGCCGGCACGAACAGCCGGGCGCTGGTGCTGCGGCCGCCAATGGCCGCGCCGTCTAGTAAGCCCGGCCAGCCGCAGCCGCTCGGGAACAGCCGCTGGGCGATGGAGAGCGCACTCCGTTGCGCCTCGCCGGGCGTGAGCCGCAGCAGACGCTCAAAAGCCGGATTGGCCTGCTCCACAGCAAAGTCGCAGGCCTTGCCCTCGTCATCCATGAGGGCCGTGCAAACAGCAAATCCCGACGGCGCGTTCTCAAACGGCTGCAGCATGCCCAGTTCCTACCAATCACTGAGATAACCTGGGTAGTATACCATATTCTGAACCGATCAATGGGAAAATGTGTACAGGGATTTCATTGTTCCGCCGCGTAAATTGCACTTCTGGCGTGCAGTTTGCCGGTGGAGCGGCGGAACCCCGGCCACCGAGGCCGTTTTCCGCAAGATGCCAATCAAAAGCTTGCACCATTTAACAGGCATCTCATTGTTGCCGCTGTTGGCGGCAATCCTTGCACACGCCATAGATTTCAATCCGGTGGCCGGTCACGTCGAACTGCATTTCCCGGGCAATGTCCTGCTCATAGCCATGCAGCGGGCAGCCGGGGATCGGGATGGCCCGGTGGCACTGGGAGCAGATCAGGTTGTGCCTGTGCTCCGCGGAGGATGGCTCGTACAGCGCGCGGCCTTCCGAGCCGGCGCTCATGCGCGTGAGCAGACCCTTTTCGTGCAGCAGCTCCAGCGCGCGATACACCGAAGACAGGTTGATCTGCACGCCGCCCTCCCGCAGGGCCATATACACCTGCTCGGCGGACAAAGGCTCCGCGGCGGAGCACAGCGCTCCCAGCACCGAAAGGCGGTGGCGCGTGGGCTTTACGCCGGCGCGCCGCAGTACAGCTTCCAACTCCTGCATATGAACTCTCCTTTCAGCCGCGCAGACGGCCGCGCAGCGCAAAGGTCATAAAGAACAGCGCCGCCGCCGCCAGCACGATGACCGCGCCGGAAGCCGCCCCGGCATAGTAGGACGCGATGAGCCCGCCCACACCGGCCACCAGCGCCAGTGCCACGCTCCAAACGTGGTAGGAGCGCACATTTCCGGCCACGTTGCGCGCCGCCGCCGCCGGCAGCACCAGCAGCGAATTCACGAGAAGCAGCCCCACCCACTGTATGCTGACCGTAACGACCACGGCCACGACGATCGTGAAGGCCATCTGCACACCCAGCGTGCCCACACCCCGGCTGGCGGCCAGCGACGGGTTGACGCTCATCAGCAGCACACGGTTAAAGAGCACGAACCACACGATGAGCACCCCCAGCAGCACCGCGGCCAGCAGCGCGATGTCGGCGGCCTGCACGCTCAGCAGATCGCCGACCAGCAGCGCGGAAAACCTGGAAAAGCTGCCGCCAAGCGTCAGCAGCACCAGGCCCAGCGCCACCGCCGTGGAGGAAAACACGCTAATCACCGTGTCTGAGGACGCTGTGCCGCGGTGCTGTATCCACGTGATGCCCACGGCAAACAGCACCGAGAAGGCGATGGCCGACACCCACGGCAACGAAGCGCCCAGAAGCGCGCCGATGGCGATGCCGGTGAAGGCGCCGTGGCCCAGGCTGTCGGAAAAGAACGCCATGCGGTTGCTGACGACCATGGTGCCAAGCACGCCCATCAGCGGCGTCAGCAGCAGCACGGCCAGCAGCGCGTTCTTCATGAAATCGTTGCGCGCCCACTCGAAGGGGAGCACAGCATCAACAATCAAGTACCACCAATCAAGCGTCATCTTTGCTCTCCTTGTGGTCCGCTCGGTGCTGGGCGAACCACGCCTGGCCGAAGAGCTCCATGGTGCGCCGGTCGGCGAACACCTGCTCCGGCGGGCCCTGGGTCACCACGGTGCCGTTGAGCACGATGACGCGGTCGGCATGGCGGGCCACCATGTCCAAGTCGTGGCTGACCAGTAGGATGGAAAGGTCCAGCCGCTGGCGCAGGTCGCTGACGGTGGCGTAGAAGCGCTCCAGGCCCAGCATGTCGATGCCGCTGACCGGCTCGTCCAGCAGCAGCAGGTCCGGCAACGGGTCCAGCGCCAGCGCCAGCAGCACCCGCTGCATTTCTCCACCGCTCAAAGCGCCCAGCCGGCGGTCTATGAGCGCCGCGGCGTCCACGCGAGCCAGGCCCTCCAGCGCCCGCTTCCTAACGGCCTTGCCCGCGCCCAGCCACGCCGGGCGGCGGTGGGTCGCGGCAAAGAGGTCCATGACGCTGGTGGGCGCGAAGGCGTCGATGGGCATCTGCTGGGGCACATAGCCCATGACAGGCTGCGTGTGCAGGTTCTTTTCGTCCAGAAAGCTCAGCGTGCCGGTGTGGCGCACCTCGCCCAAAATGGCCTTGAGCAGCGTGGACTTGCCCGCGCCGTTGGGGCCTATGAGCGCCGTGAGCTCACCGCAGTGGATGTGCAGGTTCACGCCATGCAGTATCGTGTGGCCGCCGAAGCTCACGCCAAAGTCATGTATCTTCGTGCAGCACAGCCCCGTGCACGCCGCGCCTTCTCGTATGGTTGCCATAGGGGGGACCTTCTTCATGCTTTACAAATGCAAAGCATTCGCGTATATGTACTATTATACCCCAAAGTGTGGAAAAAGTCAGGGGACGCCCACTAAAGTAGGGTTTAAGAGGAAAACATCAGAACCAAGAAAGATATTCGTGTTCTAGAATAATAATCATTTCCTTCTTTTCCGATTCATGATACAGATATGGAATATCATGCAAGCCCCCGACCAAGGGAGCAGCGCCCTCAAAAAGCGAATGGGCTCCCTTACCTGCTGGTAAAAGGGAGCCCATACTGCTTACCAAATACGCTCTGAGGAGTAGAGCCGTTCAGCCAATCTCACCGTTGACATGAATCTCGCAGTCCTGGCAATCGCGTACTACCGCGACCGGGCTGCTACCATGATCCGTTTTTGCAACAACCGCCTCTACCGCAACATGGCGCGCTTCCTGCACAAGCAGCCAGCAGGGCTCCTCCGGCAGGCGGGCTTCGCCGGCGCTGGGGCTGATGTCCAGCACCCGGCCCTTGAGGTGCAGACGTTCGCTATCCTTCAGGCGCACCGACAGGCCGGTCAGGCGCACGC
>JAEZSC010000039.1 GCA_023422005.1 Bacillota bacterium
AGTGCTGCGCTTTCGCGTCAAGGCGCTGGACAGCTTCAACTTCGCCTATGACTGCGTGGACGCGCTGGCCGAAAGCCAGCCGGACAAGCTGGCCATGCAGTGGTGCAACGAGGCGGGGGAGGAGCGCAGCTTTACCTTTGCCGACATCAAGCGCGAGAGCGACCGCGCCGCGGCGTTCTTCCAGAGCCTGGGCATCGGCCGCGGCGACGCCGTGATGCTGATTCTCAAGCGCCATTACGAGTTCTGGTTCGCCATCGTGGCGCTGCACAAGCTGGGGGCCGTGGCCGTGCCCGCCACCAATCAGCTGCTGCACAAGGACTTGGTGTACCGCTTCAATGCGGCGATCATAAAGGCCGTCGTGTGCACCGCCGAGGGCGCCATCGCTGCCCTGGTGGACGAGGCGCTGCCCGAAAGCCCCACGGTGCGCATCCGCGTGATGGCCCGGGGCCGCCGGGAGGGCTGGCACAGCTTTGAGGACGGTTTGGCGGCGGCGGGTTCCTTTGCCCGCCCCACCGGCGACGCCGCGCCGGGGCCCCAGGACCGCATGCTGATGTATTTCAGCTCCGGCACCACGGGCATGCCCAAGATGGTGGCCCACAACTTCCTTTACCCGCTGGGCCACGTGCCTACGGCGGTGTACTGGCACCGGGTGGACCCGAACGGCCTGCACCTGACCGTCAGCGACACCGGCTGGGCCAAGAGCATGTGGGGCAAGCTCTACGGCCAGTGGCTGGCCGAGGCGGCCATCTTTGTATACGATTATGACCGCTTCAACGGCGAGGACATCCTGCGCTGCATCGAAAAGTACCGCGTCACGACGTTTTGCGCGCCGCCGACGATCTACCGCTTCCTCATCAAGCAGGACCTGGACCGTTTCGACCTCTCCAGCCTGCAGCACGCTACGATCGCCGGTGAGGCGCTCAACCCCGAGGTGTTCCATCAGTTCCACCGGCAGACCGGCCTGATGCTCATGGAGGGCTACGGCCAGACCGAGATGACGCTCAGTGTGGCCGCCTTCCACTGGATGAAGCCCAAGCCCGGCTCCATGGGCAAGCCATCACCCGCCTACCGGGTGGAGATTGTGGATGAGGAAGGCCGGGCGCTGCAAGCCGGCGAGATCGGCGAAATCGTGATCCGTACCGATGAATTCACGCCGGCGGGCATGCTCATGGAATATTACCGCGACGACGAGCGCACCGCTCAGGCGTGGCACGACGGGCTGTTCCACACCGGCGACACGGCGTGGATGGACGAGGACGGGTACATCTGGTATGTGGGCCGCGCCGACGACATCATCAAGAGCTCGGGTTACCGCATCGGCCCCTTCGAGGTTGAGAGCGTGCTCATGGAGCACCCCGCCGTGCTGGAATGCGCGGTGACCGGCGTGCCGGACCCGGACCGTGGTCAGCTGGTCAAGGCCACCATCGTGCTGGCCCGAGGATACACCGCTTCCGACGATCTGGCCCGCGAGCTGCAGGATTACGTCAAGACCCACACGGCGCCTTACAAATATCCCCGCGCCATCGAATTTGTGCCGGAACTGCCCAAGACCATCAGCGGCAAGATCCGCCGCACCGAGATCCGAGCGAAGGACAACGAGAAATAGTAAATCACCACAACGAACCTTCAGGGGCTGTTGCGTTAGTCGCATAATTGCATAGTTCTGGAAATCATACGCCACGGCGCATGGATATGCAAAAGTTGGCTGAGTGGTCGAAGGCGCATTACAGGAAATCACGTGTACGGGTAACCGTACCGCGGGTTCAAATCTTACCCTCTCTGCTAAAACAAAATGAGGTGCCGAGCAGATAAATACCGCTCAGCACTTTGTTTTTAGGCATCAAAATAAACGTGCTTTAGTTAATGAAATCTGCCCCGTGACACAAAAATGACACATCACGAATACCCCTGCTCTTCGTGACACATAACGATTTCCTTCACCGGCTGACGTCTGCGCCAATTCTATCCAGATCAAACTATACCTCTTGACGTCTGCTCATGTCTGGTTGTGTGCTTTACACAAGCATTTATTTGCCTTATGATCGTACGCATGATCATTAATCAAGAATAGTTACACAATTTTTACTATCTTTCGACACGCAACTAACCTATTAGACATGATTCTCTGTTCTTTCTTATTGACATAAAAATTGCTGCTATATAAGTTAAATATAGTTACACATATCCAAAACGATATCAGCAAAGGGAGGTCCTAGCAACGATGATGAAATTCGGCTTCAAGAAAATTGGTTGTTTACTGTTTACCCTACTATTTGTAATCACGTCCTCAGGATTCAATTCAGGTGCGCTTGCATCTTCTAACGAACTAGAAACTGTTTCGGAATACATTGTGACCAATCCTTATGTTTATCCCATAACACCATTAACTACACCGGTTAAGTGGAAGAGTTTTCAGTCTCATGATGAAATGATAGAGGCATGTCAGATACCAGATGATGTTTTGCACAACCTAACTACACCACAGCTCGTAAAAGCATGCCTTGACTATCCGTTGTCTGGCGATGTATTACAATATAATTCATATGATACGGGTTTTCAGAGTCAATATCGTTCTTTTAACGGATTACAGGAATTGTTTAAACGCCAAAACTTTGCATCCGAACTAACAAAGTTGTTTCTAAGCCTTGATCTTTCTGATTTGACGGAGACTGAGTTTCTTCCTTCGTATAAGTTCAGATTTATAAACGTACTGATATCTCAAGATGCAGTTGTAGATGCACTGACAAATAATGAAAAGGAAGCAATTCTGGCTAAGAGCCAAAGTCTTCAGGACAATATAAGAAACAAATACCAGAATATTTTTGTACAAGATGATATAGCCAATGCGAGTCAACGAATTGCGAGTAGTATGGTAGATACTTCTTCTCCGATTACTCCCTACGATTACTCAACAACAGTCCAGACACAAAAAGGAACTGATGTTCCAGCAATTAAAGTTACGACAGAACTAAGTTCCGAGGATTACCAAGAAGCACTGAATTGGATAAACACCACTTATCCCAACGCAACTATCCTTAGGAATCCGACGAAAAAATACAACTGCCATTCTTACGCATGGTACAGCCAGTCCTCGTCCAATACGATTTGGATTGATAGGCCAAACCAAAGAACGTGGTGGGAAGATGGAAGCTGGGTAAGGACAACTTCTAGTCCTGTTAGGGGCATGAAAGTTGACTACTACTCTTCAGACCATTCGGCCATTGTCTATAACGCATCAATCTACGATTCAAAATGGGGCGCGAACTGCTTGGTAAGGCATACCCCCTCATATTGTCCCTATTCATCCTCTACCCGACACTTCTACGATGCAGGTGATTGGAGCTAAGATAGCAGTTACTATAGAACCTCCTACCATAGTTTTTCTGCGGTAGGAGGTTTTGATAAACTTTTTCACGATATGATTTCATTCATTTTCTTTTTGTGTAGGATCAGTTCTTATCACAAAACAATATTTAACCGACTTATCATTCTCATACAAATCAAGTGTAAAACCACGTATTAGTTGACCAAGCTTATAATCATTTATATCTGAACTAAAACTAACCGCTGGGTTTTTAAGTACAACAAATGATATTTCATTCTCCTCTGAATTATATTTATAATCCGGATAAAGGTCTAGTTTCTCATCAAATTTCGGGGTTCCATCTGTATTTAGTATTTGCTCATGCAGTGAAATTCTATCAACCGTATCGGTTAATTTTATGCTAATTATTGAGTCCAACTCAATATAGGGTATATCATTTATGTCTTTTGGAAATAATGTAGAGAAGGTTTCTATTCCATCACTTCTTCTAAAATTTATTGATATGTCATTTTGTTCAAAATAAATTCTTTCTACACCAAAAGAACCTTTTGTATCACATGAGGTTACTAAGCATGCAGATGCAATAACAACAACAGCAACCATTCTTAATGCAAGTTTCATTCAGTACACCTCCATTATCACATAGGTTCACATTCAAAGAGCATATAATATTATATCATTTCGAGGCATCACAAATTCCTTTTGATCATAATGATATCATATTTTTAGATGTCGTAATATCATCAGGGTATTACGAAACGCATTGGCGTGGCGCGATTTGCTCGAGGGCGATATACACCTGATCGAAAGAATAACGGAAGATGATTGATGAGTACATCGCCTTGCTGACCGGGTCGAGGGAGCTAAACCGGGAAATTGATTACCTCGCCATCGGTAATCGTCACTTGTTAACGTATACCGCTATCTGAGAAGGATTTCGCGCTTGCGAGCGCGACCAAAGGGTTTTCCGATTGTCCCGGGACGCATGGCCGAGCAGGGACCGTAGGCATGAAGATGCACTTTATGCGCTTACCGCGACAGCCCCTGCATTTTTGTGGAAACCGATTGCCGCCTGTAGTATGATGGAAAGCAAACCAAAGCCAATGAGGAGGCATACCCATGGTGTTGGACGAACTGCGCAACAGCGCCCGCTACGAGGCGCTGCACCCCCGGCTTGCGGAGGCCTTCGCCTTCCTGCGCCGCTTTGAGCAGAACCCTTTGCCCGAAGGCCGTGTAGAGCTGGAAGGCGCTGAGCTCTATGCGCTGGTGCAAAGCTATGACACCGCTCCCGCTGAGCAGAAGAAGTGGGAGAGCCACCGCCGCTACATCGACGTGCAATATGTGACCCACGGGCAGGAGAGCATGTTTTACGCACCGCTGGGCACGCTGGCAGAGAAGGGCGGCTATCTGCCCGAGAAGGATGCCATCTATTACGAGGACGGCCCATCCACGATGCTGCGCTGCCCCGCGGGTACCTTCGCTGTTTTCTTCCCCGAGGATCTGCACAAGCCCTGCTGTGCGCTGGGTGAGCCCTGCGCCGTGCGCAAGGTCGTCGTAAAAATTTTGGGAAGCGCTGAATAAATGCATGGCATCCGTCTTGCTTGGTCTTTTTCCGCCCTGCTTCGTTGTCGTCGGTTACTTATGCACTGCGGCGTAAGCGCCCTCCTCCTCCTGGCAGGACGAAAAAATCCACTGTGCAATTCGGACGCCCCATTTACTCAGCGATTCCCTTGCTCTGAAGGGATCGCCTGTGTCTGACCAACCTTCCATCCGCATCTTGAAGAACGGCCCCTACTCGGTGACCGGTGGCGTGCCATTGGACGAGCAGACCATCGTGAGCGATGAAGAGGACACCGCCACCGAATACCGCGTGGAAAAGCAGCACCCAGAGAAAGCGCAATACCTGCTGTGCCGCTGCGGCCGCTCGGCCAGCATGCCCTATTGCGATGGGGCCCATCTGCATTTCAACTTCCACGGCCGCGAGACCGCCAGCCGGGAATCCTTCGCCGAGCAGGCAGAGATCATCGCCGGGCCGGAGCTGATTCTGGAGGACGTCGTGGACTTATGCGCGCTGGCGCGGTACTGCCATATTGGCAGCGGCACCTGGGAGCAGGTGGAGAACCCCGCCGGCCCCGAGGACCGGGAGCTGGCCATCCGCGGCGCATGCAACTGCCCCGCCGGCCGCCTGGTCGTGCGTGACGCCGTCACTGGGGAAGCCATAGAGCCCGAATTTGAGCCCTCCATCAGCGCGCTCTATGATGAGGCCGCAGAGGCCCAGGGGCCGCTGTATGTCAAGGGCGGCATCCCGATCACGTCCGCCGACGGCCACACCTACGAGGTGCGCAACCGCGTGACATTGTGCCGATGCGGGAGGTCAAATAATAAGCCGTTTTGTGACGGGTCACATTTGTTGTGAGCTAAGGGTGCAGTACAAAGGCATTGGAGTTCACGATCGTTATCAATCCGGCGAAGTTTCCTTTGCAAAGATTACGTCATCAATGGGTTTATAGGTTTTCAAACGGTATTCTTCCATCAAATCTACATAATCCATCAGCATCGGTTGATTCTCCGTTGCAGTTTCCAAGTAGTCCGGCAAACTGATGCGATTCCAAATGACATCGATAGATGCGTTGGCCATAATGTCCCCATACTCACGGTTTTTCTGCAATGCCAGAGACAATTTGCTTTGGGTTTTGATGGCGGCATAGAGGATGTACAGCGCGTCGCTTGACTCGTCGGGTAGTGCATATTGGGAAGCGTCATCCACAGCCGCGTCCACCGCAGCATTGTTTGGTGCGTCTGGCCTGCACAAACCAAATAAGTTTTGCATGCTGAAGAATCGGTATCCCGGCCATGATTGTCCGTTTTTCCATCGGAATGTGGTAGCATTCTGCATGGTGTAATCCTCACCCTCTACTCCCATGCTGATCAATCGGCTGTTGCTTTCTGACGAGGCAATCCAATCTGCAAATAGAACCAAAGCATCAGGCCTGGAATAGGATTGCAGTCCCGGGCCAAAAAAAGAAGGCATTGGCGTGACTGGTGGCAGCTGCTCAGCCTGTAGAATTGGAACTGGCAAGACATCCGGCCTGCTTGCCATCTCAATGGTTGACATTTGAGCGAACAACCAATTTTCTGTGTTTTTTTCAGCAAAGATTTGTTTCATAAACCCGGCATCAACCCATTGGCGCTGGGCTTCCAGCATGGCGACAAAACCTGGCTGCACATAATAGGATACAAGCTCCTTACGCTCTATGCGATAGATGTCCTGTGTGATTCCGAACCAAGGCTGCGTGGCGTATAGCCAGCCTTCCAGGCAGGCGATAGGCGTTAATCGAGCTTCAGCAGCTTGTTGGAGCAGGCGTTCAAAGTCATCGTATGTATCCGGCAGCTTCCAGCCGTTTTTTTCCATGACCGCTCTGTTCGCTACGACAACGGATGTATCATATGGATGGCTGGTCGGAATCGCCAATATTCTGTCGTTCACGGAGACGCTATTCCACGCTTCCTCGGGAATTTTGCTCAGGTTGGCACCGTACCGCTCGATAGCAGCATTCAACTGCATCGGCGCTAAGGCTGTATTCTCGGCGCCAATGGAGTTCAGCGGCAACGCGACACATATTTCCGGGTAAAGGCCGGATGCAACAAGTTCAGCCAGTTTTTTTATTGGTTCTCTTTCACAAAGAGGGATCAGGTTCATTCTTGCGTTTTTCTCTTTTAGAATGGCTTCGCTGACCATATCCAATATTGGGATCTCGCGATCTTTTTTTCCATTTATAACTTCTTCAATGGGTGCGCCATACAACAGATACACCTTGCCGAGGTCATATGGTTCCGTTTGGCTTTGGATTGGGGTTGTGGCAATGCTTTCTTTTGGGGTATTCTCGCATGCCGGCAACAATATTGTACATAAAATAATCAGAATGATAGTAAATACTTTGGCCTTTTTCATACAGGTTATCCTTTGTTTGTTCTCAGTAGAAACAGCGTTATTCTTAAGATTTGCTTTTGTCTATAGTTAGTATATAAATGTTATTCGTTTTGAGCTGTCGATATAGGCCCATATTTTGAAGGAATAGTTGGTTTTTTTGTCGAAGAAGCCCTGTACCATGGTGCTTAACAGCTTGAACTGATGGCTGCCCAAGACAGTGGCTATCGTCGAATCGTGCTAATACGGCAAGTAAGGTATCGAATCAGGGCAAAAAGTGGGTCTTGACCTCATGGGCAAACAGCGATATGATTAGCCCGCTAATGGTTAGCGGGCTAATCTTTTTTGTGGCGAGGTTGACCATGGATTACGGCTCTTTGAATCACCTTTTCGTTATGACCAGCCATCTGCATTTCCGCAGCACCATCTGCCGCTTCAACGAGCACGGCGTGGGGGAGGGGCAGCCCAAGATCCTCTTCACGCTGCGCGACGAGGACGGTGTGAGCCAGGCGGAGCTGGCGCGCCAGTGCCATCTGGAGCCGGCCACCGTGACGGCCACGCTGGGCCGCATGGAGAAGGCCGCGCTCATAGAGCGCCGCGCCGACAAGCAGGACCTGCGGGTGACCCGCGTGTTCCTGACCGACGCCGGCCGAGAGCTGACCACCACGCTGGACAGGCTCAACGAAGAGATCGGCGCGGAATGCTTCGCGGGCTTCTCTGATGAAGAACGCCAGCAGATGGCACAGTTTTACGATCGCATGCGTGACAACATGGAGCGTGCCCGGGCCGCCAAGCGGGAGGGTGACAAATGATACGATTGCTGCGTTTCCTGAAACCCTGTTGGAAGCCGGCGCTGGCGGCGCCGCTCTTCATGTTTCTGGAGGTCTTCATGGACCTGCTTCAGCCCACGCTGATGAGCGACATCGTGGACAACGGCGTGGCCAAGGGCGACCTGGCCTATGTGCTGGCCATGAGCGGCCGCATGATACTGGCTGCGCTGGCCGGGGCCGTGGGCGGCGTCGGCTGCACAGTTTTCTCATCCATCGCCGCCATGGAATACGGCACCGGGCTGCGTCAGACGATCTTTGACCGCGTGCAGACTTTCTCCTTCGCCGAGCTGGATCAGCTCAAGACGTCCTCGCTGATCACGCGGCTGACCAACGACATCATGCAACTGCAGAACCTTGTGATCATGGGCTTGCGCATGATGGTGCGCGCACCGCTGCTGGTCATCGGCGGCGCTGTGATGGCCATCGCCATCAACGCCCGTCTGGCGATCATCCTGCTGGTGGCCATGCCGCTGCTGGTCGTGTCCATCGCGCTGATCACCCGCAAGGGCTTCCCGATGTTCGGCGACCTGCAGAGGCGCATCGACCGCATCAACGACGTGACCCGGGAGAACCTGACCGGCATCCGCGTGGTGAAGGCTTTCGTGCGCGAGGATCACGAGATGCAGCGCTTCGACCGGGCCAACGGCGAGCTGATGGCTTCCGGTGTGCGCGTTTCGCGGCTCATGATGTGGATGTGGCCGATCATGACTCTGTTATTGAACATGAGCATCGTAGCGGCGCTGTGGTTCGGCGGGCGTATGGTGCTGGATGGAGGCATCCTCAGCGGACAGGTCATGGCGTTCATCAATTATCTGATGCAGATCCTCTTCTCGATGATGATGCTCTCCATGATCTTGATGGGCGCGTCCTCGGCCAAGGCTTCCGCCGACCGCATCAACGAGGTGCTGGATGTGAAAACCACCATTGCCGACCCGGCGAAGCCTAAAAAAGCCGAAGGCTCCGAAGGCTCCGTGGAGTTCCGGGACGTCAGCTTCCGCTACCCCGGCGCCGAGGGCGAGCCGGCGCTGCGGCATTTGAGCTTCACCGCCAAGGCCGGGCAGACCATCGGTATCCTGGGCGCCACGGGCTCGGGCAAGAGCTCTCTTGTCAACTTGATTCCGCGGTTGTATGACGCGACCGAGGGCAGCGTGCTGGTGGGCGGCGTGGATGTGAGGGAGATGGCGCTGGACGACCTGCGCCAGCGCATCGCCATGGCCCCGCAGCAGAGCATCCTCTTCAGCGGTTCGGTGCAGGAGAACCTGCTCTGGGGCGATGAGGCGGCCGGCGACGACGCCGTGCGCGCCGCCGCCGCCGATGCCCAGGCCGACGGCTTTGTGCAGGCGCTGGACAAAGGCTACGCGACCACGCTGGGCCAGCGGGGTGTCAACCTGTCCGGCGGGCAGAAGCAGCGGCTGTCCATCGCCCGGGCGCTGCTGCGCAAGCCCGACATCCTGATATTGGACGACGCGACCAGCGCCGTGGATATGGCCACCGAGGCCAAGCTGCAGGGCGCCATCCGCGCCCGCATGGGCAGCTGCACGATTTTCATCATCGCCCAGCGCATCTCTTCGGTGCTGGAAGCCGACCAGATTTTCGTGATGGACGACGGACGGATCGTGGCCCGGGGCACCCACAGCGAGCTGCTGCGCAGCAGCGACATCTACCGCGACATCGTGCAGTCGCAGCTGGGAGAGGAGGCGCTGGCCCATGTCTGAACCGCGCAGAGAAGAAAGAAGACCCGGACCCGGTGTGGGCATGCGACCCGGCGGCTCCATGGGCATGCCCATGGGCCCCAAGCCCAAGCTTAAGGACGCCAAGGGCACCTTGCGCCGCCTGCTGGGCTATCTGGGCAGCATGAAGGCGCGGCTGATTGTCGTGATCCTGCTGGCTGCTGTCAGCACCGGGACCACCGTGTGGGGCACGAGGATCAACGGCTCCATCATCGACGAGCTGGTGGCCACCCGTGAAGTGAACCGCCTGGCGGCCTCCTGCGGCCTGCTGCTGGGGTTGTACGTGCTGGGTATCGTCGTGCAGCAGGTCATCAACTATCTGATGATCGACGTTTCCATGGGCACGGTGACCACGCTGCGGCGGGACCTGTTCCGCAAAATGCAGGCTCTGCCGCTCAAATTCTTCGACGCCACGACCCACGGAGACCTGATGAGCCGCTATACCAACGACGTGGAAAACGTGCGCATGGTGCTAAGCCAAAGCCTGGGGCAGTTTATCGGCAACATCATCAGCATCGCCTTCACGATCGTGGCCATGCTGTGGCTGAGCCCGGTCATGACGCTGGTGACGGTCGCGACGGTGCCGCTGATGATGCTGGTCACCCGCTTCATCGCCCGGCATACGCGCAAGTACTTCAGCACCCAGCAGAAGGAACTGGGCGAGCTCAACGGCTACATCGAGGAGACCATCAGCGGTCAGAAGGTCGTCAAGGTGTTCGCTCGGGAGGCACAGGTTAAAGAGGGCTTCGCCTCCATCAATGCCCGGCTGCGCACCGCGGGCATGCGCGCGCAGATCTTCTCTGGCCTCATGGGCCCGGTCATGAACATGATCAACAACCTAAGCTACGCCATCGTGACGACCTTTGGCGCGTGGATGATCCTGCGGGGCGACGCCCAGGTGACCGTGGGCGTCGTGTTCAGCTTCCTGCTGTATCTGCGCATGTTCGGCCGGCCGGTCAATGAAATCGCCCAGTTATTCTCGACAATTCAATCGGCTCTTGCCGGCGCGGAGCGCATCTTCGACGTGATGGACCAGGCGCCGGAAACGCCCGACGCTCCCGACGCACCGGCATATGCCGGCGTGGCCGGCCATGTGCAGGCCAATGATGTGCACTTCTCCTACGAAAGTGGACGGCCGGTGCTCAAAAACGCGACCTTCGAGGCCAAGCCCGGCCAGACAATCGCGCTGGTGGGGCCCACCGGCGCGGGCAAGACCACGATCGTCAACCTGCTGGAGCGCTTCTACGACGTGGACAGTGGCTCCATCGCCATCGACGGTGTGGACCTGCGGGCCGCGCGGCGCAAAAGCTTGCGGGCTAGCCTGGGCATCGTGTTGCAGGACACGGTTCTGTTCTCCGAGACCGTTCGCGAGAACATCCGCTATGGCCGGCTGACCGCCAGCGACGCCGAGGTGGAGGCCGCCGCCCGCATGGCCAACGCCGAGCCCTTCATCCTGCGCCTGCCCCATGGGTATGACACGGTGCTGGGCGACGACGGCGGCAACCTGTCCCAGGGGCAGCGGCAGCTGCTGGCCATCGCCCGGGCCATCCTGGCCGACCCGGCCATCCTGATTCTGGACGAGGCCACCTCCAGCGTGGACACCCGCACCGAGCTGCACATCCAGCAGGCCATGCTGGAGCTGATGCGCGGGCGCACGAGCTTCGTCATCGCCCACCGCCTTTCCACGATCCGCAATGCCGACCAGATTCTCGTGATCAACCAGGGCGAGATTGTGGAGCGTGGCACCCACGAGGAGCTGCTGGCTGCCGGTGGCTTTTATGCGAACCTGCACAACAGCCAGTTCCGCACCGGATTGGTGGAGAGCGATGCTTCACCCGAGCAACCAGGAATGGCCGGGTAGCGCTATGGCCAAAGAGAAGGATGCTTTTCGCATCGTGGGCTACCGGACGGACATGTCCGCTGGGCTTGCGGCCTTGCGGGCCGACACCACGGCCCGCCATGGCGCACCCTGCCTGTGGGATGCCGGTGAGCGCTGGCTGTGGCCCTTCACGCTGTGCGCACTGCAGAGCCGCCGGCTGATCGCCGCGGCGCAGGTGCGCCCCGTGGCCATCGTGCAGGAGCCGGGGGATGCGCCCCACCGGTTGTTCGTTAGCCTGAACGCGTATGCCCGCTGGGAAGGCGACGCCGCGCTGTACGGCGCGCTGTTCGCCCGCATCGAGGCGCTGGCCCGCGCCATGGCCGCGCCGCTGCCGGCGGGGCATCCGGTGCGCCTGTGCGCCAGCGTGCTGGGCAGCGAAGGCGCTGCCCGGGCGTTCTATGAAGCCCATGGGTTCATTCCCTATTTGAGCATTCTGGCCATGACGGGTTCCACGGCCATCCACCCGGCCGCGGCTGTGGAGGGACTGGAGATCCAGGAGTCTGATTTATTGACTGACGAAGGTCAATTCGAGGATGAGGACGCTTTCCAGCTGGACCCGCTGGGCCTGCCCGCGGCACAGCCCGCCCGGGAGCCCCGGCGCACGGCGCTGCTGGCCGCGCTGCGCGGGGAGCCTTGCGGACGCCTGGTGCTGTGGGAGCAGGAAGACCAGGCCAACATCGAGGATGTCTTCGTGCAGCCGGCCTGCCGGGGCAGGGGCGTGGCCCGCGCGCTGGTGGCCCACGGGCTGCGGCTGCTGGCCAGCCGGGGCCATGGGCAGGCGTCGCTGCAGGTGCTGCGCGCCAACACCGCCGCGCTGGGGTTGTATCAAAGTCTGGGATTTGCCGTTGCCGCCGAGGAAACCCGGCTGGAACGGCCGCTATAAAAACAAAACAGGAGTGTCTATGCAGTTATTTGTGAAAGACAAAGGCTTCTATTCTAGGCTGTTGGCCATCGCCGTGCCCATCACGATGCAGGGCCTGATCAACTTCGGCGTCAACATGGCCGACACGGTGATGTTGGGGCGGTTGGGCGAGGTGTCCTTAAGCGCGGCTTCGTTGGCCAATCAGTTTTGTTTTTTGTTCATGATCCTCAACTTCGGCCTGGCCGGCGGAGCCGGCGTGCTTACCGGCCAGTTCTGGGGCAAGGGCGACCGCGAGTCCATCACCAAGACGCTGTCCATCGTGTATCGCATCACGGCAGCGCTGGCAACGTTGTTTTTCCTTGCCTGTCAGTTGTTCCCTACGACCATCATGGGCTTTTATACGAAAAATCCCGAGGTCATCGAGCTGGGCGGGCAGTATCTGCGCATCCTCTCCTGGGCGTTTCTGCTGCAAGGCATCTCCACGGTGTCGGCCATCGTGCTGCGTACCGTGGGTATCGTGCGCCTGACGCTGGTAACGGCGCTCATCACACTGGCAAACAACGTATTCATGAACTGGATGCTGATCTTCGGCAACCTGGGAGCGCCAGCCATGGGTGTGGCCGGCGCGGCGGTGGCCACAGCCATTTCCCGCCTGCTGGAATTTACGATCATCGTGGTGTTCCTGCTGCGCATTGACAAGAAGATCCGCTTCAAGCTGCGCAACCTGTGGCGGGTGGACCGCCCCATACTGCGCGACTATTTCCACAACGGCTTGCCGGTGCTGATCAGTGACGCATTCCTGGCTGTGGGCATGAACATCTCCTCAGCGATCATCGGCCACTTGGGGGCCAGCTTCGTGGCGGCCAACGCCATCACGGGCGTCGTGTGGCAGCTGATGACGGTGCTGCTGATGGGCCTCGCCGGGGCAAGCTCGGTCATCGTGGGCAACACCGTGGGCGAGCGACGCTATGACGACGCCCAGCGCTACGGTGTCACCTTTCTTGCCATGAGCGTGATGGTGGGTTTGATCGCCGCCACGGGGCTGATTTTGCTGCGCAATGTTGCCCCGACGCTGTACAATGTGGCAGACGACACCCGGCTGCTGGCCGCCGAGATCATGGTGGCTACGGGCGTTGTGTCGGCCTTCTCATCGGTGAACATGATGCTGACCAAGGGCGTGCTGCGCGCCGGCGGCGACACGCGCTTTCTGATGCTGGCCGATGTTTTGTTCCTGTGGGCGGTATCACTGCCGGTGGGCTATCTGGTGGCGCTGGTGCTGCACGCGCCGCCATTGCTGGTCATTTTCGCGCTGCGTATCGACGAGGTCATCAAGGCCACCTGGTGCGTCCACAGGCTGTTGGGCCGGCGCTGGATCAAGAATGTGACCATCGGCGTGGGGGAAGCACCGGATGAGGCTGGGCGGAAGGCGATTCTGCCGGAAGCCGCGGAGTAGACTGTAAGCAATGAAAAACGAGGAGCGCTCCGGCCGGGGCGCTCCTCGTTATATGCTGGGCTTAGTCCGCTGTTTCCACAAAGCGCTCCTTCACAACCGACGCCAGCACGCTGAGCGCCAGGATGCCCACGATGGCGCCGATGGAATGCACCACCGCGATCTCGATGTGGAAGTAGGGCAGGAGCAGCTTGACGCCGGTGAAGGCCAGTATGGCCGCCACGCCGTATTTGACCAGGCCGAAGGTCTCGTGCAGCTTCTCCAGCACGAAGTACAGCGAACGCAGACCCAGTATCGCGAAGATGTTGGACGTGAACACGATGAACGTGTCCGTGGTGATGGAGAACACCGCCGGGATGCTGTCGATGGCGAACACGACGTCCGAAAGCTCCACGAGCACCAGCACCGCGAACAGCAGCGTGGCGTGCAGCCTTCCGCCCTGTCGTATGAAAAAGCGGTCGCCGTGGAAACTGTTGGTGCATGGCACCACCTTGCCCAGCAGCTGCAGCGTCCGGTTGCCTCTGTAATCTTTTTGCTCCTCGGAACCCATGGCCATGCGCGCGGCGCTCAGGATCAGGATGCCGCCGAAGGCATAAAGCACCCAATGGAAGTGGGTTACCAGCGCCGAACCCAGCAGGATGAACAGCAGCCGCAGCACCACTGCGCCGAAGATGCCGTAATTGAGCACCCGTCGCTGCTGATGGTCTGAAAGCCCGAAGGATGTGAAGAGCATTAGGAACAGGAACAGATTGTCCGCCGACAGGCTGTATTCGATCACATAGCCGCCAAGGAATTCAAACGCTTTGGCCTGCCCCAGGACAAACCAGATGCCGGCGAACAACATCATCGCCAGCGAAAACCATGTCAATACCCAACTCAAAGCCTTCTTTGTGCTCAAAAGGTCCTCCGTATACTGCGGGACGTCGCCCGTGTATGCCGGTATTGTGCTGTTTCACAGACGAATATCGAGCCATACATGAATACAGTACGCAATGCTGTATTGTTTAGGACTAGAAATATAAGAGATGGAAAAATGATCGGCCCATCAGCCTGCCAGCCCGACTCCTTGGAACTCAGCATCATTTGTACTTTTTATGCCTTTTTCACAGGTTTATCTTCATTCATCATCCGTGATACCTTATATGTGGCTCCGTGTATTTCGTTCATAATCCATGTTGCGGAGGTCGGAACAGATGAAAAGACTGTTGGCTTTTTTGACTGCAACCATCGTCTTGGCTGTGAGCTTTTGGGTTGCGCCCGTGGCGGCGGAAACTGCTTTGGCGGCGCCGGCAGCGCCGACGGGCTTTCAGGTTGCCACATACAGCGCCAGCCGGATCAACCTGTCCTGGAATGCGGTAAGCGGTGCGACATCTTATCAGGTGTACCGCAGCACAGGCGCCTCCACCACGTTCACCAGGATTGCGATTGTCACCACGCGGTCCTATCAAAACACGGGCCTTTTGGCTGCGACCAGATACAACTACAAGGTGCGCGCGGTTGTATCCGGTGTACTCGGCAGCTTTACAGCGGTAAAGACTGCCTATACCAAGCCGGCGACCCCGGCCGGGCTTACGGCCACTGCGATCAGCACCTCGCAGATCGATTTGAAATGGAGTGCGGTGACCGGCGCGACATCTTATCAGGTGTACCGCTCCTACGGCGCTTCCACGAGCTACACGAGGGTCGCCATCGTTACCGCGCCTTCATACAGCAACAAGGGCCTTGCTGCGGGGACCAGATACAACTATAAGGTGCGTGCTGTCAAATCCGGCAACATCGGTGATTTTACTGCGGCCAAGACTGCCTATACCAAGCCAACTATCCCGACCGGGCTTTCGGCCAAGACGATCAGCACCTCGCAGGTCGACCTGAGTTGGACCGCGGTGAGCGGCGCGACATCCTATCAGGTGTACCGCTCCACGGGTACATCCACGAGCTATACGAGGATCGCCATTGTTACCTCTCCCGCATACAGCAACAAGGGCCTTGCTTCGGGGACCAGATACAACTATAAGGTGTGCGCGGTGAAATCCGGCTCCATCGGCGGTTTTGCCGCTGTAAAGACCGCCTATACCAAGCCCGCTGCGCCCACAGGCTTTACAGCGAAGACAGCCAGCACCTCGCAGATCAACCTGGCTTGGAACGCGGTGTCCGGCGCAACCCAATACCAGGTGTATCGCAGTGTCGGCGCATCCACGGCTTACAGCCTGATAAGAACGCAGAGCACGATGTCTTTCAACAACATCGGCCTGACTCCGGGCGTGAAGTATAATTATCGCGTCAAGGCGCTCGCGGGCTCCGCGGCGAGTGCGTACAGCGCCACGGCTTCGGCCTACACCAAGCCGCTTGCGCCCACCAACGTTGCAGCGGCCAGGGCCAGCAATACCAAGATACACCTGACCTGGTCCAAGCCTTCAGATTGCACGGGGTATAAAGTATATGTGTCAGTCAATGGCGGCGGTTTTACCTACCTGAGTTCGGTCACAGAGCCAACCCGGCAGTATGACCACTCGGGGCTTGCCGCGGGGACGTATCAATATAGAATAACGGCGGTTGCGGGGACCATCGAGAGCGCCCCGACGAACACAGCGGCTCTTGTGATGCCGGCCCCGCTGCCCGCGCCTGCCTGGGTTTCTGCTGCTGCAGTGGATTATGACAGCATCAACTTAAAGTGGAATTCTGTTGCCGGAGCGGTCAAATACAACATATATATATCGACGAACGCTTCTTCCGGATATAGCCTTCTGGGAGCGTGGGTCGGTACGGAATGCAACGCAAACGATCTTAAACCGAATACGGCTTACTATTTTAAACTTAGCGCGGTGGATGTAAATGGCAGAGAAGGCGATAAGTCTGTTCCGATCGGTGAGACCACAGATCCTGCTCCTCCCAACCCGGGCACTCCTTCCTACTATGTGGCTTCCATAACGGATAATGGCAATGGTACGATGCGCGTTACCTTCAACGAGAGTGGTTATGTTGCCCGTACCAGCTTGAAATTCTTCTACAGCACGGACGGAACAAACTGGATTCTGGACACCACGACGCCGGATGGACAGATTTATTGGTTCTATCTGGATCGACCCCGGGGAAGTACTCTATGGGTTAAGTTCGTCGCGTACAATGGAATCACCGCAGGCGATCCTCGCATCTACAATTTGGCAGTCATCCCCAACCCCACTGGTCTGTCTTACAAAACACGTTTGTTTGGAGAATTCTATCCGGGCGTAACAACGGGTTGTCTCGATGTCAGATGGAATCACACTCCTGGGGCAGCGGGGTACGATGTCTATGTCGCGTATGGTTATGGTGATGGGTCCTACAGTGAACTTGGTTATGTCGGATATGTAAATGATACAGGCAGCGGCCTGCAATATGCCACATTGAGCAAAACAGGAGCCGGTGCCAATATGCTCTGTTCGGCAACCTACAACATCGTTATCGTCCCATACAACAGCCAAGGCTATATCTCTCCCTATAAACGGTATTTCTACTTTACCATACTGGGCACAAACACTTGGGTTCCGGTAGGCAACTGATTTCCTGGAAACCCGCTCCTCCAAGGGCGGGTTTTGTATGAACAATACTCGGATTCTTACGGTAAATTAGCTGGACAGTTCGTTTTCCACATAAATTCCCCTGTTGTAATCCCTTACTTGGGATGCTATAATGTAGCAGGTTGATCTAGGCTATGATTGCGTTTTCGCAAGAGTGGGGTTTCCCACTCTTTCGCATTGTATAAGGCAGAGGTCTTTTCGAAATGTTAAGACTAAGGCCAAATCAAGGCCCCAAAACAGCGCAAAGGTGAAGGTGCTTGGAGAAAAAGTCGGTTAAGGACATCGCGCGCACGCTGGCCGAGCAGGCCCTCACGCCCGAAGGGTATGAGGTTGTGGATGTGCAGTTTAAGAGCGAGCGCAGCCAATGGAATTTGAACATCTTTATCGACAAGCCCGGCGGCGTTACGCTGGAGGACTGCGAGAAGGCCACCCACCTGCTGGACCCGCTGCTGGACGCCGAGCCGGACATCGCGGGGAAGCACGATTATTTGATCATATCGTCGCCCGGGCTGGACAGACCCATCAAGACCGATCGGGACTTTCAGCGCAATCTGGGTCGCCTTTTGGATGTAAAGTTGTTTTCCCCCCTGGATAAAAAGAAGGAATTCACCGGCACACTGGAGTCCTTTGACGGGCAGATCATCCGTATCTCCACGCAATCCAAAGGTTTGCTGGAAATCCAGCGATCCAACATCGCCAAGGCTGTGCAGCACATCGACTTCTAAGGAGTGTCAAAATGAAAGCGGATTTTCTCAATGCCCTTGACGAGATCGAAAAGGAGAGGGGCATAGGCAAGGAAGTGCTGCTGGAGGCCATCGAGGCCGCCCTGACTGCTGCCTATAAAAAGAATTACGGCGCCACGCAGGACGTACGCGTGTCCATCGACCGCGTCACCGGCGACATCCGCGTGTTCAACCTGCGCACCGTGGTGGAGGAGATCGCCGACCCGGAGACCGAGATCACGCTGGACGAGGCCAAGACCATCCGCCCCAGCCTGCGCCTGGGCGACATCTACGAACGCGAGGTCAGCACAGCCAACTTCGGGCGCATCGCCGCGCAGACGGCCAAACAGGTCATCGTGCAGCGCATCCGCGAGGCCGAACGCGGCGTGATCTATGATGAATATATTGAAAAGCAGGACGAAATCGTCGTGGGTATCGTGCGCCGCATCGAGCGCAACAACGTATACCTGGGTATCGGCCGCAGCGAAGCCTATATGCCGCCGTCGGAGCAGGCCCGCGGCGAGCGCTATGCCCCCAATGACCGCCTGCGCGTGTACATCGTGGAAGTGCGCAAGAGCCCCAGAGGCCCTCAGGTCATCGTTTCGCGCTCCCACCCGGGCCTGATCAAGCGCCTGTTTGAGAACGAGGTGCCCGAGATCAAGAGCGGCGTCGTGGAGATAAAGGCCATCACCCGCGAAGCCGGGTTCCGCACCAAGATGGCCGTGTATTCCCACGATGAGGACGTGGACCCGGTGGGCGCCTGTGTGGGCCAGCGGGGTATGCGCGTGGAGCGCGTGGTCGCGGAGCTGGGCAACGAACGCATCGACATCGTGCCCTGGTGCGAGGACCCGGCCGAGTATATCGCCAACGCGCTGAGCCCTGCCAAGGTGTCCATGGTGCGCCTGAGCGAACGCGACAAGATTGCCCGTGTCATCGTAGGCGACAACCAACTGAGCCTGGCCATCGGCCGCGAGGGGCAGAACGCCCGCCTGGCCGCCAAGCTGACCGGCTGGAAGATCGACATCAAG
>JAEZSC010000184.1 GCA_023422005.1 Bacillota bacterium
GCTCATCCCTTCCAGATAGTTGCGCATGTCGAACCAGTATTTCTCGTCCCAGCCGTCGGGGCACCGGCCCAGGCCGAAGTAATCGCCGCCGTCCAGATGCCATTTGCCGATGTAGGCGGTGTGGAAACGCTGGTCCCGCAGGCTCTGGCCGATGGTCTTCACGTTGTCGCCCAGCGGTATGCTGTTGCCCCAGGAGCCGTTGGAGTGGGGATACAGCCCGGTGAAAATCGCCGACCGTGCCGGCCCGCAAACCGGCTGGCATGTGTAGGCTTTGTCGAAGCGGATTCCCTGGGCGGCCAGCCGGTCCAGGTTCGGGGTCTTTAGAACTGGGTTTCCGTAGCACCCCAGCATGTCCCGGCGCTGGGTGTCGGTCATGATCAACACATATTGCCTGTTCTTCGCCATGGCGTCTCCTTCTGTGTTGCTGCCCAGCGGCCGTTAATCCGGCTTTGCCAGGCCCAGCGAGCTGGTCTGTCCGGGCCGCCCTCCTGTCTCTATCCTTAGCCGCCGCGGGCCATCCGCGCCACGCGGACCAGCCGCTCGTAGGCATGGGCGAAGAAGCCGCGGTAGGCGGAGCAAAAAGCGTTCAGCCCCAGCCCTTGGCCGGGCAGCCCATCCCTCTCCCGGCGGCAGCCGCCGCGGCACAGCGCAAACCAGCGGCATTGCCGGCATTCGGGGGCCGCCTCGGCGGAAAGCCGGATAAAATCCTGCGCCCTGTCGCTGTGCAGCATTTCGGCGATGTCGTCGCTTTCGATGTTGCCCAGCCGCCACTGGTCCAGCATGTAAAAATCGCAGGGGTACATGCTGCCGTCGGCTTCCAGCACGCAGTTGCACGAGCAGACGCCCTTCATGTTGCAGGCCTCCGGGTGCTGGCCCAACAGCATCTGTATCAGGTTGTCGAAATAGCGGATGCTGATGTAACGGCCCTGTACAACATCGTCATACCACAGATCAAAAAGCTGCTTTAAGAAGCGCTCCAGCTCATCGGGCCCTAGCGAATGGGGATGCCCACCCGGCTGCTCTCCCAACGGGTCCAGGCAGGGGATGAACTGCAGATACCGGAACCCGCTCTTTTTGAAAAAGTCATAGATGCGCCGAGCATAACGGGCGAGGTTGGGTGTCACGACCGTCAGTATGTTGTATTCCACCTGGAAGCGGTCAAACAGCCTTGCCGTTTTCATAACCCGGTTGAAGGTGCCGCTGCCTTTGGCATCCATGCGGTGCAGGTTGTGGCTGGCGCTGTCCCCATCCAGGGAGAGGCCCACCAGAAAGCGGTTGTCGTGGAAGAACCGCGCCCAGTCCTCATCCAGCAATGTGCCGTTGGTCTGTATGGAGTTGCTGATCTTTACGTTCTTGACGTTGTACATGCGCTGGAATTCCATGAGCTTTTCAAAGAAGGGCAGGCCGGCCAGCGTCGGTTCTCCCCCCTGGAAGGCGAAGCCGCAGGCGCCGTCGGCGTAGGCCAGCCCCTTGCGGACGATGGTCTCCAGCGTGTGCTCCCGCATGATGCCGTAGTTCGCGACGCTCCTCTGCTCCGCCTCGGAGAAATAGAAGCAGTATTTGCACCGCATGTTGCATCCGCTGGACGCGGGCTTGATCAGAAAAAGCGCCGGGGGCATGGGCGGTTGGTTCCTTTCGGTGTTCCTTGCTTTGCGGCCGTTGCCATGGCCGCGGGCCGCAAAGCCGTCATGTTGCGCGGTGTTTTGCCCGGAGCGCCTGCGCCCCTTCGCCGCGGCCGGTGCTCTCCAGGCGCTGCAGATACCCTTCCAGGTTGGCCATCGGCGCGTGGAAGGGCCCGCCCTCCCGCACCACGGTCCACATGGGGTCCACGGCGCTGTCGCTGCGGAGCATGGCGTCCTCCTGCCAATCCAGCAGGATGCGCGCCCCCTGGGCGCAGATCTCCGGCCGCTGCTCGGCGATATCGTGCTGTTCATAGGGGTCGCCGGACAGGTCAAAGAGCATTTCACGAGGGAAGAGATGGAACCCATCGTGCACGGTGCGCATGTACAGCCACTGCCCGAAGCGGGCGGACCGCTGGCACACGTGGGCCATCTGGGAAAGGACCAGGGAATCCCTGCCGAAGGGCTGGCCGGTCCGTATGCTTTGGGCGAAGCTGACGCCGTCCCACTTGGAGTACTTGGGAACGCCCAGCAGATCCGCCATGGTTGGGCACAGGTCCAGGTTGTAATGCAAGGCGCTGTCTACACCGGCGGGGCCGCCGGGCCAGCGGATGATCAGCGGAATGCGGCACGTGGCGGCGTCGGCGGTGCCGTGCTCGGCGTAGATGCCCAGCTCGCCGAAGTTCTCTCCGTGATCGGATGTCAGGATAACGGCCACTTCATCGAATACGCCCTTGGCCCGCAGCGCGTCAAAGACCTGGCCGATCAGGCTGTCGGCATACCGTATGCCGCAGTCGTAGCCGTCGATGACCCTGCGCAGGCCTTCCATGTCCTGCGCCCTGCCCGGCTGCCGGGGGAAGCTCGGGCTTTCCCGGTCGTCATACATGCTCAGTTCGTTGATGCTGTGAGGGCCCACCTTCTTTAAGTGCCTTTGCAGCACCTCCTGGGTATACCAGGCGGGCAGTGGGTCGTTTTCAAAGGGGTTGCCGAAGTCCGCCGGCGCGCGGTAGGGGGTGTGAGGGTCCCACAGGTGCAGATGCAGGAACCAATCGTCCCTCAGGGCGTTGCGCTCCACCCAGTCCAGCGCCACCGGGAGCACTTCCTCCCCGGATTCCATGCCGCCTTTGCCCACATTGTGGGTCTCATGGAACCCGGCGTTGAACCACCAGGAGGAGTGTCGTTCTGCGAAGGTGCTGATGGAAGCCGTGTACATGCCGGCCTTGCGGAAGATCTGATGGAAGCAGTTGCGGTCGACTTCGTCGGTAAAGCCGCGGCTCTGGCCGCCCAGCCGCCGGTCGGCCGCCGTGCCGCCGTGGCCCACGGCTCCGTTGTGTATGCCGAACATGCCGGATATCAGCGCTGCCCGCGAGGGTAGACAGGGCGCGTCGGAACAGTAACACTGGTCAAAGCGCATGCCCTGCCGGGCGATGCTGTCAAGCGCCGGCGTCGTGTCGCGGTGGTAGCCGTAGCAGCCCATATGGTCTGGCCGAAGGGTGTCGATGTCGAGGAACAGGATTTTCACGGGCAGACCTCCTGCTGGATCTCTTTGTTTTGGTATCATTCGCTGCCGCCGGGCAAAGCTCCTTCCGCATCCGCCCCGAATCTCGCCCTCTGCCGGATACTTACAATTCTGCCGGAAACACTACGCCCGGAGGTGTTTCAAAATGATAGCGCGCAAATCGGTCATAACCTTCGGCATGGTCGCCATCCCCATCGCCATGTACACGGCTACCCAGGACAATGACATCCATTTCAACCAGCTGCACAAAGAGGACAACAGCCGCATCCGCTACAAGAAAACCTGCGCCCACTGCGGCAAGGAGATCACAACCGGAGACATCGTAAAGGGCTTTGAGTATGACGACGACAAATACGTCGTCGTGACCGACGAGGAGATCGAGAAGATCAAGACCGAAAAGGAGAAGTCCATACAGATTCTGCACTTCGCCCAACTGAACCAGATCTCCCCGGTGTACTATGAAAAGACCTATCAGGCCGTGCCCGAGGCCGGCGGAGAGAAGGCCTTTGAGCTGCTGCGCGCGGCGCTGATGGCCGAGCAGAAGATCGCCATCGGCAAGGCCGTCATGGGCACCAAGGACACGCTGATGGCCATCATCCCCCGGGAGGACGGCATCCTGATTTCGACGATGTTCTATGCCGACGACATCCGGGAGCAGCAAAAGCAATATACCAGGCCTGAGGTCTCCGAACAGGAGCTGAACATGGCCAAGGTGCTGATCAATTCCATGGACACGCCCTTCGATCCCTCGAAGTATCAGGACGAGTATCAGACGAAGCTGCGCGCTCTCATCGAGACCAAGATCGCCGGCCGCGAGGTCGTCGCCGCCGAGTCCGAGGGCGGCGGCCGCGTCATCGACCTCATGGAAGCCCTGAAGGCCAGCATCGAGAACGCCAGAAAGCCGGCGTGATTCCATGACCGGGAAGCTGAGCGAGTACAACCGAAAGAGGGACTTTGAACGAACCCTGGAACCGAGGGGAGACACGCAGGCTGCCCAGGAGGGCCTGCGGTTCGTCGTGCAGCACCACATGGCCCGCAACGATCACTACGATTTCCGCCTGGAGTGGGACGGCACGCTTAAGAGCTGGGCCGTGCCCAAGGGTCCTTCCTATGACACCCATGACAAGCGGCTGGCCGTGCAGGTGGAGGATCATCCGCTGGAATACCGCAACTTCGAGGGGACGATCCCCCAGGGGGAATATGGCGGCGGCGCCGTTATGCTCTGGGACGAAGGATACTGGGAACCCCATGGGGATGTGGAGGCCGGCCTGGAGCAGGGCTCGCTGAAGTTCACCCTTATGGGCAGAAGGCTCAAGGGGAAGTGGGCTCTGGTGCGGTTGAAAGCCAAGGCCGGCGAGACCAAGGCGCTGCCCCGGCTTGCGGCAGCGTCGGCGCAGCCGATGCGAGAGCAAGACGATAGCGGCGGAACGGCGCGAAGGGACAACTGGCTGCTGCTCAAGGAGAAGGATGCCCTTGCCCAAGCCGGCGCCGGCATTTCCGAATTTTCAACCAGCATCCGCACCGGGCGCACAATGGCGGAGATTGAACAGGGCAAGGACGAAGCCGTTGAGAGGAACCCCTTCGACAGCGCCGATGTGCAGCTGGCCAAACTGGTCAAAACAGCGCCCGAGGGTGAGGATTGGCTGTTTGAAATGAAATATGACGGCTACAGGATCCTCGCGTTTTTGGAAGGCAACAGCGTCCGGCTGATCACCAGGAACGGCCATGACTATACCGGCCGGTTCCAGAGCGCCGCCGCCGCGTTGCTGGATCTGGCGGCCGGCAGGGCGATGGTGCTGGATGGCGAGATGGCCGTCACCGATGCCGAGGGCAGAACGGATTTCCAGGCCCTGCAGAACTACATCAAGCACCCCCAGGCCCAGAACCTGACCTATATCGTCTTCGACCTGCTGGCGCTGGACGGCGCGGACCTGCGGCAGCGCCCGCTGATCCAAAGAAAAGGAATGTTGGAAGACTTGATGAAGGAAGCCCCCAGGAGCCTTCACTACAGCCACCATGTCCGGGGGAACGGGAAAGAAAGCTTTGCCGCGGCCTGTGAGCTGGGAATGGAAGGCATCGTGGGCAAGCGGGCGGATTCTGTCTACAGCGGAACCAGAAACGGCGACTGGATCAAGCTCAAGTGTGACAAACGGCAGGAGTTCGTGATCGGCGGGTACACGCTGACCGATAAAAAGACCAGCGGGGTCAGTTCGCTGCTGCTGGGTATCTATGAAGCAGAGGAGTTCGTCTATGCCGGGCGCGCCGGCACCGGCCTAAGCGAGGTGCAGATGCGAGAGATGGAGGAGAAGTTCCACAGCTTGAAGAGGGCGGATTCCCCATTCCAAGCCGCGCCCAAGCCCCGGTCCAATGAAAGCATCACGTGGCTGGAGCCCAGGCTGGTCGCGGAAATCAAGTTCGCCGAGTGGACCCAGGAGGGCCTGCTGCGGCAGGCCAGCTTCAAAGGCCTGCGCACCGATAAAGCGCCGGGGGACATCCGCCGGGAAAAGCCGGAGGAGCAAACACCGCCTCCAGCCACCGAAGAAGGGGAGAGGCCCATGGACGCGAACGCCAACAGCGTCACCATCGAAGGAATCCGCATCACCAACCCGGACAAGGTGATCTTCGACGACCCCAAAACCACAAAGTCCGATGTGATCCGCTATTACGCGCAGGTGGCCCCCCGCATGCTGCCCTACGTGAGCCGCAGGGTTTTGAGCATCGTGCGCTGCCCCAAGGGTATCGCCCAAACGTGCTTCTACAAGAAGCACCCCGGCCCGGACAGCAAGGGCGTCGTCACGATTCCCATTTCCACCGGCAGTGGGGAAGCCGAGGATTACTTCTACATCGAGAACACCGCGGGGCTTGTCTCCGAAGCGCAGATGGGCACGCTGGAATTCCACACCTGGGGCAGCCGCGTGGACGATCTGGAGCGCCCGGACATCATGGTGTTCGATCTGGACCCCGACGAGGGTATGGACCT
>JAEZSC010000061.1 GCA_023422005.1 Bacillota bacterium
ATGTCGAACTCGTCGGGTTCTCTCATCATCGGTGAGGCCTCCGCGTCTGCTGGTGTAGTACTAGTATTGTAATTGTGTGTATATGCCTTGTCAATGAAAGCGCAGGAAAGAACAAAGGCACCCAACAACCGCCGCAAGGCGCGCGGCAGCGGCAAAGGGCCGTGCTTTTGCGTACAAATCTTCGTCAATCCGACGTATCTCCCCTTCTTGCCCTGTTTCTAAGGCATGCTATAATGAACGCAAAAAAAGAAAGGCAGAGACATTGTTATGGAGCGGAAAATCAAGAGGATCGCCCGGGGTGTGCAGACCACAGACGGCGCCGGTGTTCGTTTGGTGCGCGTGTTGGGCCATGACGACGTCTATGATTTCGATCCCTTCCTCATGCTGGACTCCTTCGACTCCCGCAACCCGGCGGACTATGTAAAGGGTTTTCCAACCCATCCCCATCGCGGCATCGAAACCATCACCTACCTGCTCAAGGGGCGCATCGAGCACGAGGACAGCCTTGGTAACAAAGGGACGATCCTTTCCGGACAAAGCCAGTGGATGACCGGCGGGCGCGGCATCTTGCACCAGGAGATGCCCAAACCCAGCGAGCACATGCTGGGCATCCAGCTGTGGCTCAACCTGCCCAAGGCCCAAAAAATGGCCCCCCCGGCCTATGGAGACATCACCGAAGCCATGATACCCACAGTGCAAACCGGCGGCGCCACCGTGCGCGTGCTTTCCGGCCGCTATGGCGATGCCGCCGGCATCCGCCCGCGCCACATCCAGGCGACAATCTACGACGTAACGTTGCCGGCCGCCGGCGCGCTCACGCTGGATACGGCCCGCGGTGAAACGGTATTCCTGTTTGCCATATGCGGCGGCATTGTGGTCGCGGATCAGCCTATCGCCGAGAAATCCGCTGTGCTCTTGGAAGATGGCGACAGCGTCCGCGTGCAGGCGAACGCACAGGCGGACGCGCGGTTTCTCTTCTTTATGGCGCCTCCACTGCACGAGCCCATCGCCTGGGGCGGCCCCATCGTGATGAACACCAGGGAAGAGCTGGACCTGGCCTTTCGCCAGTTGCGCATTGGCACATTCCTGGATTAATCTGAGCCAACCAATTATTTGTCTTGGGTGAGGCAGTGTTTACCTCACCTCCAAAAAATGTCTTGCAATTAGTACCATATGGTACTATTCTATATGGTAGTTAAGGGAGTCGAAACATGAAAACCTCCGGCGGCTTTTTGATCACGCAGATCAAGCACGCGTCCGGGCGCGTGTTTGAAAAGCTGCTCCGAGACAGCGGCATCGATGTATTCAACGGCGCGCAGGGCCGAATCCTCTACGTGCTGTGGCAGGCCGAGCGCCTCACGATCAGCGAGATCGCCAAACGTACATCGCTGGCCAAGACCACACTGACCAGCATGCTGGACCGCATGGAGGAAGCCGGCCTGGTGCGGCGCGAGCCAGACCAAACTAACCGACGGCAGATTTTTGTGTCCATCACCGACAAGGCCAGGGCATACCAGCAGGCCTATGACGACGTGTCCGACCACATGGGCGAGCTGTACTACAAGGGCTTCACCGAATCGGAGATTCAGCAATTTGAAGACACGCTCCGGCGCATCCTGCGCAACCTGGAATCGGAAGGAGAATCCACATGACGAAGGTATCCACGCCCACCAGCAACGATTACTGCCCCCAGACTCTCTTTCTCTACGGCACCTACAAGGAGGACGGCACGCCCAACTTCGGCCTGTTCTGCTGGTTCAGCTATTGCTGGAACGGCGACCTGCACGTGATGGCCTGCATCGGCGGGGAGAAGCTGACCAAGGACCGCATCCGCGCGGCCGGCGTTTTCTCAGCCAACCTCGTGACCGAAAAGCTGCTGCCCGTGGCCGACTATCTGGGCAACACCGAAGGCCGCAGCAACCCGGAGAAAATGAACATCGCGCTCATGACCGAGCCGGCAAAAGTGCTCAATGTGCCCGTCCTGAGCGACAGCCCTTTGTGCTTTGAGCTGGAGGTTGTGCAGACCATACCGCTGGACGACAGCGACGTCTTCCTGTGCCGCATACGCAACGTGCTGGTGGATGAGGAACTGACCGGCGAGGGCAAACCCTTCGCCGACAGGCTCAAAGACGTGGCCCCGGTCGTGACGACCGGTCAGACGTATTTCTCCGTGGGAGAGCCTCTGGGCGCCTGGGGCCAGTGGAAGGAGCACCCGTAAGATCATAGCCTCCGATACCAAACGCCCGCCTTCCCGGCGGGCGTTTTTCCATGTCTGCTCGCTGCCAGCATCTCAGCCTGCGCCCAACAGGCCAGCAACCGGGTTGCCCGGCATGCCGAACAATGCGCCCACGGCGAACACCGCCGGCGCAATGAGCAACGCCAGCAGACCGGCCGCGGCCACTGCGCGCCACTGGCCGGGCCGCGAGCCCGGCAGCAGCCGCGCCACCAGCAGCACCAGCGCAGCGGCGCACGCGCACAACGGAAAGACGAACGCCCACCGGCCCCAGGCTGCCGCCGAGCCCAGCCATCGGGTCTGGGCGATGCCGGCGGCGAACAGCGCCGCCGCCGTGGCCAGCGCTACCCATGGGCGGTCCATGCCATCCAGCAGCACCATGGCGCTGTGAGCGGCCAGGCCTATGAGCGCCGCGGTGAGCGCCAGAGCATGGCCGGGCAGCGGCTGCGGTGCAAAGGCCAGCAGCGCCGCGGCGCCCGCTGCCCACGCCAGCCAGAATGCCTGCACCCGCGCCGCCAGCCAATCATCCTGCGGGCCCCGGGCCAGCGCCGCCAGCAGAGCAGCTACGCCGCCGGCCGCACCCCATCCCAGCCACCACACGAGCACCGCTCCCCAGGAGCCGCCCGCCAGCCGCTCCACCGCCGTAGGCGCGCCGTCGGTGTAGGGCTCCAGCAGCAGCGCGAAGGGGTTGCCGTTCTCTACGCCGGCGATGGCCGGACGAGCAGAGGCATCCTGCACCGCAACGGCGCAGAACCAGGCCAGCGCCGCCACGGCAAAGACCGCCAGCGCAAAGGCGAAGGCCCAGACGCGCCGGCGGGTATCGCTGCCGGTAAACCACAGCACCGCCAGCGCCGGCAGCACCGGCAGGGCAGCGGAGCCCAGCATGTGGAAAGCCGCGCCGGCCAGCAGCGCCGAAAGGGCCAGCCGCCAGGCGCTGCCCCGCGCCGCCGCGCCGCATGCCAGCGCGGCGCAGCCCAGCAGGCTGCACAGCGCCCACAATGTGCCCTGGGCGCTGCCGCCCAGCGCCAGCACCGCGGGGCTGGCCAACGCCAGCCCCGCGGCCAGCGCCCCGCCGAAGGGGCTGCCCTGCCCCGCCGGGCGCAGCGCCCACGCCGCCAGCAGGCAGGCCGCAAACACCGCCAAAACCTGGGGCAGCCGCACAGAAAGGGGCGAAGCCCCCATCAGCGCCGCCAGGGCAGCCTGCGGCCAACGGGCCAACGGCGGCCCCGCCGTCACCTGCCCCGCAGCGTCCACGGTGCCATACAGAAAGTTGCGCCAGCTCTGCGCCATGGATTGCGCGGCGGTCATGGTGTCGGCATCGGCCGCGCCCCCCTGCAACATCAAGCGCACCATGGCCAGCACCAGCGCCAGCACCGCGATGCACCACACCAACAGGCGCTCCTGCCGGCGCACGCTGTGGGATTCTTTGTAGATCAGCTCGACTCTAGGTTCTTCCATACCACTGGTTGTAGCGGATTTAAGCAAAAAATGCAAGGGGAACGCTCCCCATTGGCTGTCGCGCTGAGCACATACCCAGGCAAAGAGTAAGGTTTCGCGCCTTTGGGCGCGACCAAAGGGCTTTCCGGTCGCCCTTTGGAAACCTTCGGCCCACATCTTTTGAAAGTTCATATATAATATATGAGAGCTCAAGTTTACTAGCCGAATATGGTGAACGGCTAGGTCAAGGGGCTGGCCGGAGCCTTATGGCTGGTCGGGGCTGTTAGCCCCTGCCTGCCCAAGCATCCCGCCTGCTCGTCCATGCGACCTGGGATTCATCGCTGCGCTCAGAATGACAGTACGAGGTGCGCGCCTAGACGCCGACGACGATTTACTCGGCGGAGGCAACCGTGCGCTGAGCTAGAAACGTACAAAGGAACTCCGCCGCAGCGGTTCCTCGCACCAAAAAAACAAGCATGAGACGAAAAGCAAAGAGGCCTCCCGGCGACGGTTATCGTCGGGAGGCCAACTTGTGCAAAGAGCAACTGCTCCAAAATCGCGGACGATGTAACAACATCGGCCGCGAAAGACTAGCCGCAG
>JAEZSC010000001.1 GCA_023422005.1 Bacillota bacterium
AATCTGGCTGGTCAAACGACCCAACGGCTTGCCGGCCGCGTCGATGACAAACCACTTTTTCTCGACCGTCTCGGCCTTTGCCATGAACGTATCCATGAAGTCCCTCCTAAAAATCGCAATGCGCCGGGCTTCGGAGTGGGGGTACCGCAGCCTTGTCATTGCCCGCGCTGATTTGCGGCCGGGGCTATTGGCCGAATTGACGCAACGGTTATTTTACTATAATCCGTCAACGGTGTCAACGCATTTATGCAGGAATTCAGCGAAAAAATGCCTCCCCGACGAGACAAAACGCGATCGAAGCAAATATGGAACATTTGTTTTATGATCATTTTGTCCATGGAAAGCCGCCGCGGAATACTGTAGGATGATTGTATCTCAATTTGAAAGGTTTTTACCATGCCCATAATCATAGATAACCCGCAGCAGGATCAGCGCGGCAACAGCAAAGAGAATATCTTCATCGCCACGCTGGACGGGCAATATCTCGGCCACGCCTATGCCTGGGCATATGAGAATCACCATACGGCCTATGAGCGGCCATGGAATGTGTATTTTGAGGTGAACCCGGAACCGCAGTACGACACCGCACTGAGAGAGGCGGTGCGCGACGAGTTGTACGACCGGGTATACGCGCGCGCTCTGGAGCTGCGCGCTGCGCGCCCCGAACTGCCCGCGCGCGTCTACACATCCGCACAGACCGAGGAGGCTCTGGCCTTCTTCGTGCGAAAAGGGCTGCGGGGTGACGACGCCATAACGCTGATGGAAGGGCCGCTCCCCGCGGCGGAACCGGCCCCCCTGCCCTGCGGCCATACCTTGGTGGCCTGCGACTTGGACGACCCCGCGCAGCTGGATGCATACAGGCAAGCCCACGGCATCGTCTTCGTGACACCGCTTAATGACGAGGAATTTGACCAGCATCGCCGGATGCCCCACTTTTCGATGTTCCGCCTGGTGTGCCAAGGGGAGACTCTGGCCTGGGCGCAGGTGTTCCAGCGGGACGACTCCGGCCATGTGGAAACACTATTCGTAACGGACGGCGCCCGCAACAGGGGCTTGGGGCGTATGATGCTCTCGCACATGCTGCGGCTCTTTCGGGATTGGGGCTGCCAGAGCACCACGCTGGAGGTGTGGCTGCGCAACCGACGCGCCGTGAAGCTGTACGAATCCTTCGGATATCAAAAGATTAAGACGCAGCTGTACTTTCCGGGAATTGACCTGTAGGCAGGAATGCTCTAAAATGAATCTTGAGGTTGAGCGTGCCATACAAACGCAAGGCCGCTTCCCGAAGGATGGAAATGACGCGCAAAGAATCTGTTATTACAGACTCCTCTTCCCTGCCGAACATCGCCGAGGTGCTCAACCCGGCGGATTTACGCCGGTTGCTCAATTCCTATACCTATTCCACCGGGTTGGGCGCCGTGTTCGTAGGCGCCGACCGCACAACGGTGATACATTCCGACCAATACGACCAGCACTGCCGGTTCTGCTCCACAATACAAAGCTGCGCACTGGGCTCTGAGCGCTGCCGCGATTTCATGCTCAAGGCCGGCCAGCAGGCCGCAAGCCTGGGCGAGACCTACATCACCCGCTGCCACGCGGGCCTGGTGGAGCTGTTTGCACCGGTGCTGTTCAACAGCCTCTATATCGGCACCGTGGCCTGCGGGCCGGTGCTGCTGTGGGAGCTGGACGACATGGCCCGCCAGGAGATCGCCGCGCGCACCGCCGATCTTGGCATCAACGGCCATGATTTACTGCAGGAATGCGAGAACATCCGCATCTATTCGGGCAAGACCATTCAGGCCTCGGCGGATCTGCTCTTTATGGCCGTCAACCATCTGGCCCGGGCTGGCTTGGCCACGCTGGAGCACCGCAAGGAGCTCACCAGCCAGCAGGCCCGCATCGCCGAACTCGTCTTTGAAAAGAAGCAGGCCGAGGAGACCATCTCGGCACTGGAGGCATCCACGCCTCACAGCTACCCGCTGCACAAGGAAAAAGAGCTGCTGGGCCGCGTACGCCTGGGCGACCGCACCGGCGCCAAGGAGATCCTCAACGACATACTCGGTGAAATATTCTTCCACAACTCCGGTAACCTGGACGTGCTCAAGGCCAGGGTGCTGGAGCTGGTCGTGATGCTGAGCCGGGCGGCGGTGGAGGGCGGCGCGCAACTGGACAAGATGCTGGGCCTCAATTATGAGCTGGTCACGGGCATCCTGCGCCTTACAACGTTCGACGAGCTGTGCGTGGCCATCAAGGACACGCTGGACACCATGCTGGACAACGTGTATGTGACCCGAAACGTGAAGAACGCCGAGACACTGAGCCAAGTGCTGCGATACATCCGTGAGAACTATTCCCAGCCCATCACGCTGGATGAGGTGGCCCGCAGCGTGTTCCTGAGCCCCTTCTATTTCAGCCACCTGTTTATGGATGAGCTGGGCATCACCTTCATGGAATATCTGACCCGTGTGCGCATGGAGGAGGCCAAAAAGCTGCTGGGCGACAAGGCTCTCAGCATGCAGGCCATCGCCGAAAGCGTGGGCTATGACGACGCCAGCTACTTCAGCAAGGTGTTCAAAAAGAACGTCGGCGTAACGCCAAACAAGTACCGGGCCCGGTTGCCTTAAGAGCAATATTTTCCTTTTGTACAGCAGGATTGCACATGGGGATTGATAGTCTATCTGCTATACTATATGCGACTGCTACACTGCATACTAGGAGGAAACACGTATGGCAAACCTACGCGAAATCGCCGATCTCCTGAAAGCCGGCCGCGCCCCCAAGGTCAAGGAAGCGGTACAGAAAGCCATTGACGAAGGCGTCTCCGCCGAAAAGATCCTCAAAGAAGGTCTGATCGTAGGCATGGGCGAAATTGGCGTACTGTTCAAGAACAATGAGGTGTATGTGCCCGAAGTTCTCATCGCCGCCCGCGCTATGTATGCCGGTCTTGACCTGCTCAAGCCCATCCTCGCCGCAGCCGGCGTGGAATCCGCTGGCCGCGTGGCCATCGGCACCGTGAAGGGCGACCTGCATGACATCGGCAAGAATCTGGTCTCCATGATGCTGGAAGGCGCCGGCTTCACCGTCGTCGATCTGGGCATTGACGTGAGCCCCGAGAAGTTTGTGGAAGCCATCGAGAATCAGAACATTCAGATCATCTGCATGTCCGCGCTGCTCACGACGACGATGCCCAACATGAAGAGCACCATCGATCTGATCAACGCCAAGGGCCTGCGCAGCAAGGTCAAGATCATGATTGGCGGCGCGCCTGTGACCCAGGCCTATGCCGACGAGATCGGCGCCGACGGTTATTCCGACGACGCGGCTTCCGCTGTCGACCTGGCCAAGAGCCTCATCGGCGCCTAAGCGCCTTTCGCCCAGCGGCGCTGTTGCGCCTCGGCGATCCGGACCTTTGTTCCAACTAATGTTTGTCGCCCACCGACGGTTGTCGGTGGGCGACATTTTGCTTTGAGTCCTCATTGCTGTTTTTTGAAACGATGAACCGCCTGCGGGCAATGTTCCGTATTTTTTCTTACTTTTGTTTCGTTTTCTTCCGCCGGATGAACCGTCGGTCGGTTATAGCATCACGATTCTTGTTTGTTTTTAAGATGCGTTGTCCTCACCCGCTCCCGCGCCGGTGCGGCGGATCAGTACATAAAAAAGCTTCGTGCATTTGAGCAGCTCCGTGAGCACCTTGAAGACGCCCAGCGGCGTGTACTGCCAGTTGCCCCGGCTGATGCCGCGGGTGTCGGCCGGGCACACGGCAAAACGCACGCTGGGGAAGGCCCGCCGATAATCCTGTAGGCAGCGCCGGGCGTGATAGGCCTGGCAGCACAGTATCGCCGTGTTCACTGGGATGCCCCGATGCCGGCACAGCCGGGCACTCAGTCGGGCGTTGTCCACCGTGTGCCGGGCGCGGTCTTCCCGCAGGATGGCCTCCTCGGGCACTCCGGCACTCAAAAGCGCATCGCGCATGGCCTCCCACTCGCTCCCAACACCCCGGCCGTGGAACAGCCAGCGGCTGCCGCTGGGAAGCACCAGCGGCGCAAAGCCCCGCAGATAGAGCGAGGCAGCCCGCCGCACCGGTTCGGCGCTGGGGCTGCCCGCGATGAAGATGATGTCCGACGGCTCGGGCGGATGCTCCACAAACAGCCAAGCCGTGACGCGCTCTAGGATTGCCATTGTTCCATGGGGACCAGCGAATGGTACCAGTACAGCGCTGTGTCGCCGCGGCTCTGCGTCGTGTTGTAAATGGCCAGGTCCACGCCCATGAGCCAAAAGCCGTAGTGCGCATAAAAGCGGCACGCGTTGGCGTTGCTGGCTTGGGTCTCCAGCCGCAGCGCCTGATAGCCGCGCTCCCGGGCATAGGCCGTCACAGCGTCCATCAGCGCCCGGGCGATGCCGCGGCCCCGGTGGTCCCGGCGCACCCGCAGGTCGCTCACCTGCAGCATGCCATTCCACCAGCGGTAAGCGTGGATCTGCCCCACGCACTGCTCGCCGCTCAGCGCGAAGAACACCACGCCGTCCTGGCGCTCCTCGTACGCATCGTCGGGGTAGGTGCGCACCGAGGGGCGCTCGAGCTTCTCGAACTCGTACATGTAGAAGCCGCCTTCGTTGTAGGGGATCAGCGTCTCCTCCACGTCGTACTCGCTGGGAAAGCAGTTGAAGAGATGGCGGTTCTCCTCACTCATCGTCACCAGGCGGAAGCTCGTCGTGCCCTCATCACTTGCCATAACTGTCTACAACCTCGGCGAAGAACAGCGTGTGGTAGTTGTGGTCCGCGTACATGCCGCGGTCGATCACCTCGTCCATGTGCATCGGGCTCATGTCGGTCGTATAGAGCACACGGCACTCAAAGTGCAGCGCCGCCTGCGCCACGACCGGCACGGGCACCGCGCGCCCCGGTTGCGCCGTGAGGCCCATCTCGGCGAACTTGTCCACATCACGGCCGCACTTGGTGCCGCAGAAGGCCAGTTCCTTGTTAAGCGTACCCTCCGCCGGGATGCTGACCGTGGCATAGCCGCTCTTGCGCAGCAGCTCATGGGTGTAGCGCGTGAAGCGCACCGGCAGTATGATCACCGGCTTGGCCCAGAAAACGCCGGCGGCGCTCCAGCTCATCGTCATCGTGTTGACACGGCCATCGTGTGCGGTGGTTAAAAACGCGCCTTTGCCGCCCATGGGCTCCATGTATTGGCCGGCCAGTTTGCTCCATTCACTCCAGTTCATTGGACTAGCCTCCCATTCTTATTATTCGACGTAGGGTTCGCCGTGCAGATCGGTGTTGTTGCGATAGGTGATCTGCGCCATGGCCCGGGGGCGGCGCACATAGCGCACGCCGTTGGTGATGACGCGCTGCACTTCCTTCTGGTGGAAGATCGGCATGGTCTCGTGGCCGGGGCTGAAATAGAACACCTTGCCCAGGCCGCGGGTCAGCGTGAAGCCGCTGCGCAACACCTCGCCGCCGGAATACCAGCTGATGAAAATCAGTTCATCGGGCTGGGGAATGTTGAAGTGCTCGGAATAGGTCTCGGTGTGGGGAATCTCAAAGAAATCGTCGATGCCGGCGGCAATGGGATGAGCGGGATTCACGACCCACACGCGCTCCAGATCGCCACTCTCGCGCCAGGAGAGCAGGTTGCTGGCCGTACCGCACACCTTTTGAAAAATCTTGGACGCGTGACCGCTGTGCAGCACCACCAAGCCCATGCCCTCCACAACGATGCGATTGAACACCTTGCGCACGACCTCGTCGCTGACCTCTTCGTGGGCCATGTGGCCCCACCACACCAGCACATCGGTGTCGTCCAGCACATCGTCGGTCAGGCCATGCTCAGGCTGATCCAGCGTGGCGGTGCGCACGACGATGTCCTCTTCCCTGCCCAGAAACGCGGCAATGGCGTTGTGCATGCCGTCGGGATAAACGGCCTTGACATTTTCATGGGTCAGCTCGTGACGATACTCATTCCATACGGTTACGCGGGTCTTCATCGTTGCCTCCTATTGTGTGCCGCAACATCGGCGCAAAGCGTTATGTTAACGCTATCTTACCATAATCCGGTATGAAAACAAAGCAACGCTGCGCCGCTTAATTAAATACAATCCCCTCCAGCCGATGCTCAAACCGCTGCCTGGCAGCCTGCATCAAAGCGCGGCGCTCGTCCTCGCGCTGCGGCTGGTCCAGCCCCTTGACCTCGGCGTCCACCTCCGAGAGCAGGCGCACGTCCTTGAGCGAGCGCATCACGTGCAGATCTATGAGCCCTGACTGCCGGGTGCCCAAGAACTCGCCGGGGCCGCGGTTTTCCAGGTCTGCCTGGGCCACGCGGAAGCCGTCGGCGGTCTCGGTCATAACCTTGAGCCGGGCCAGCGAATCCGGCGCGGCCTTGGCGCACAGCAGGAAGCACCAGGACGCCTGCCCGCCGCGGCCCACTCGGCCACGAAGCTGATGCAACTGCGCCAGGCCTAAGCGCTCGGCGTTCTCTATGACCATGATGCTGGCGTTGGGGATGTTCACGCCGACCTCTATGACCGTGGTGGACACCAGCACCCGCGCCTCGTTTCGGCGAAAGGCGTCCAGCGCCGCGTCCTTCTCGGCGGCGCTCATGCGGCCGTGCACCAGCGCCATGGGAACGCCCCGCAGCAGGCCGTCGCGCAGGTCGTTATAGAGTTCTATCGCGGCGGAAGCATCCAGCTTGTCGCTCTCCTCGATGAGTGGGCACACGATGTAGGTCTGCACGCCCTTGTCCGCCTCCTCGCGGATATAGCGGTACATGTCGCTGTGCTTGTCCGGCGGCACAATGCGGGTGCGCGGCGGCTGGCGGCCCGGCGGCAGTTCATCCACGATGGAGATGTCCAGGTCGCCATAGAGGATCAGCGCCAGCGTGCGCGGCACCGGCGTGGCGCTCATAACGAGCATATGCGGTGTGCCGCCCTTACCCTGCAGCGCCGAGCGCTGGCGCACACCGAAGCGGTGCTGCTCGTCAGTGACGACCAACGCCAGGTCTGCGAACGTCACGGCATTTTCTATAAGCGCGTGGGTGCCGCACACGACCTGCCACGCGCCGCTGCGGATGCTCTCCAGCGCCTCCCTGCGGGCCTTGCCCTTCACGCTGCCGGTCAGCAGCCCCACCGACACGCCCAGCGGGGCCAGAGTGGTCCGCAGGCTCTCGTAATGCTGATTGGCCAGTATTTCGGTGGGCGCCATTAAGGCACCTTGGGCGCCGTCGCAGGCGGCAAGATACAGCGCCGCCAGCGCCAGCGCCGTCTTGCCGCTGCCCACATCGCCTTGCACCAGGCGGTTCATGGGCAATGGCATACGCAGGTCGGCCATGATCTCTCCCAGCACCCGCTGCTGCGCTCCGGTCAGCTGGAAGGGCAGCGCCGCCATGTATTGGCTCAGGCAATCCTCGGCGCAGCGCAACGGGTGGGCCGATGCCTCGCGCCGGCGCTCCTCGCGCAGGCCCCGCAGCAGCAGCAGGAACAGCAGCAACTCCTCAAAGGCCAGCCGGCGGCGGGCCAGCTCGGCCTGCTCCAGACCGGCAGGGTGATGGATGGCCTGCAGCGCTTCATTGATCTCCGGCAGGCCGTGCCTCAGCCGCAGGCCCGCGGGCAGGCTGTCGGGCAGATCTCCCAACAGCTCAAGCGCGTCATGGATCACCGATCGCAGCACCTTCTGGCTCACGGTCTCGGTGATCGGATAGATGGGCAGTATACCCGGCAGCGGCCCCTCGGCGCAGGCCTCAAAGCCTGGGTTCTGCAGCGATTTCTCGCCGTAGCGTGCCTCCACGCGGCCGAAGAACACCCAGCGGGTGCCCTTACGCATGGTCTGCTCCATCCACGGCTGGTTGTACCACACACACACGCAACGCCCGGTGCCATCGTCCACGATGGCTTTCACGACGGTCAGGTTGCGCTTGGGCCGCTGCACCACAGCCTTTACGACGACCTCCGCCACCAGCACAACGTCGTCGCCGTGGCCTATGCCGGCGACGCTGTCGGGACGGCTCAGGTCGCGGTAATCCCGGGGCAGATAGAACACGGCGTCCCGCGCCGTATCGATGCCCAGGCGGTGCAGCGCCTTGGCCCTGGCCGGCCCCACGCCTTTGATGTCTGTGATGGGAAAGCTATCCAAAGAACCTCTCCTTGAAAGGAAAAGCGAGCCTGTGCTCGCTTACAGCGTGTCGCCTGCGGCGCTGATGCGCCTTGGCGATTCAGACGACTTATGCCTGCTATTGCTTAATCGCCCGACGATAACCGTCGTCGGGCGATATTCTGCTTTTATCGCTTATTACTTGTTCCTAAGAGGTGATGAATCGCCTGTGGGCGGGATTAGCAACGACTTCATTCAGCTTTTGAGTTTCCTCCTGCCGAATGAATCGGCAGTCGGTACTATCTTTTGCTCACCTTGCTGGGTTTGTCAGCAGAAATCGAGCCTGTGCTCGCTTACAAATTCTATGTGTGCTTGTCTCTTTACAGCTTCTGCAGATTGTCCAGCGCCAGCGCCACCAGCCGCTCCAACTGCTTGGCCGTGTTTTCATACACTTCGGCGTCGCGGCCATAGGGGTCATCCACATCGCCAGGCTGGCCGCTGTATTCCCCCAGCGTGTGCACCTTGGCGGCGAAGCGCGGCAGCTCCTCGCGTAGGGCGTCGGCTTGGGACTGGGTCATCGTGAGCACGAGATCGGCCTCAGACAGAAGTTGCGGCGTGACCTGCACCGCGATGCGGCGGTCTATGTCCAGCTCGCGGCTAGCCATGGAAGCCACGGCATGGCGGCTGGCACGGCTGCCCGGCCACACGCTGATGCCGGCGGAGGAGAACTCCAGCGCGGTCATACCGCGTTGTGCGGCCTCGCGACGCATCAATGCCTCGGCCATGGGGCTGCGGCACGTGTTGCCGGAGCATACCAACAGAATCCTCATCATCCACTCCCGCTGTAGTATTTCCTTGATTATACACGTTTGCATGAAAAAGGCAAATGTTTCAGGCTGGCAAAACCCTTCGTTTCAGAGAGGAGAGGCATGAGGTGAACCATGCTATGTGTGTTTTCTATGCAAACCTTAGTCTGCAGCCACAACCCGGAACCCAGCGGAACGCAGCAGCCGGTTCATGACGGCCAAGCCCACGCCCTGGGGCTCCACGCCCTCGGCAAAGGCCTCGGAGCGCCCGTCGGCGTCCAGCCGGCGCAGCGCCGCAAACAGGTTCTCCGCAGCGGTCTGCGGCGTGCCGCCCAGATCATAGACAACGCGCCTTCCATAGGCCAAAGCCCCGCCTCGCAGGCACAGCACCGCCGGGTTGCCGCCTTCGGCCAGGGATCGGTCGTAGAGCGCGGCGATGCGCGCGCATACGGCGGCGTCGCTGCCGGTCACCACAGTCAGGCGGGCGCGGGGCGCGTAGTGGCGATACTTCATGCCCGGCGAGGCTGCCTGGGCGCCAGGCTCCAGCTCTTGCAGCGCCGCCGGGTCCACATCCGCACCGCCGCACACGGCGGCGATGTCCTCCGCCGTGACGAAGCCCGGCCGCAGCACCCGCGGCAGATCGCCGGTTATGGACACCACGGTGGATTCCACGCCCACGGCGCAGGGGCCGCCATCCAATATCAGCGGAATGCGGCCTTCCATGTCAGCCAGCACATCGGCGGCGGTCGTGGGGCTGGGCCGGCCGCTGCGGTTGGCGCTGGGAGCGGCCAGCGGGAAGCCGCAGGCGGCAATGAGCGCGCGGGCGGCCGGGCTGGCCGGGCAGCGCACACCCACGGTGGGCAGGCCTCCGCGGGTCTGCGGGGGCACAATGCCGGCGGCTGGCAGCACGATGGTCAGCGGCCCCGGCCAGAAAGCATCCATGAGCCGTGACGCCGCTTCGGGAATGCCAAGCACCAACGGAGCCACCTGCGCGGGTTCGCTCACATGAAGGATCAGCGGGTTGTCCACCGGCCGGTCCTTGGCGCGAAAGATGCCCTCCACCGCCGCACCGTCCAAGCCATTGGCACCCAGACCGTATACGGTTTCCGTGGGAAACGCGACGACCGCCCCCCTTTTCAGCAGGGCGGCGGCCAGCGCAACTGATTCACCTGTAACGGGTAATACCTGTGTCTTCATATACCCCTTGGAGCCTTGGTCAGCCACCGGACAGCATGCTCTCGATCTCCTCGAACTTGTCGTGGGTGATCAGCGCGTCCAGCTCGGTGTTCTTGAGCTTGGCGATGTAGGTCCAGCGCCCGTATGGATACACCTCGTAGACCATGGTCAGGTTGATGATATAAGATTTGTGGCTGCGGACGAACACGGTCTTGTCCAGCCTGTCGTGCAGCTCGCTGAGCGTCTCCGATGTGGACACGCGGCCATTACGGGTCACGATGACGGTGCTGCGGTCTTCCCGCTGGATGAGCAGGATGTCCTCGGTGTCCAGAAAGCGGATGCCCTCCTTGTGGCGAACCATCAGCTTGTTCACGGCTGCCTTGGGCGCCTCGGGAGAGCGCTTGATGGGCGCCAGGCGGTATTGCGCCGTTTCGCGGATCTTGGTCAGTGTCTCCAGCGCCCGCTCCACCTTGAAGGGCTTGACCAGATAGTCGAAGGCGTACACCTCGAAGGCTTCCTTGCGGTATTGGTCATGGGCGGTGGCAAAGAGTATGAACACCCGCGGGTCGCAATCGGCGATCTCCCGGGCGCAGGATACGCCATCCACCGGAGCCATCTCCACGTCCAGCATCACGACATGGGGCTTGTGGCGGGCGAAAAGCTCCAGCGCTTCCTGGCCGTTTGTGGCCTCAGCACACACCTCAAACCCCTCGGCGCGCTCCACAATCTTGCGCATGACCAGCCGCATGCCGGCGTCATCGTCGGCCAGCAGCACCTTCAGCGTTTCCATTGCGCGCTCCTGCCGCCGCGGTGGTGCAGCACCTCAGTCAATATCACGGCGTTGGCCATGGCGATGGGCGATTGCAGCAGCGGCTGCACGTTGATTTTCTCGGCGGCGCCTCGGGGTGCGCTGCGGCGGAAAGTGGCCGCTCCCGTAAAGGAGTCATAACCGCGCTGGTCGTCCTGCAGATGCGGCGCGCGGGCCTTGCCGTGAGGGTCCTCGGCGCTGTAGATGCGGGGAGCCATGGTGCGGGTAACGGAACGATCCTCGGCGATGCCCTCGCCGCTGTCATAGCTCATGCTCGCGGTGCCGAAGCCCGAACCCGCACCCTCCAGCGAACCGCCTTCCATCACCGGGACCGACGGCTGAGAGATCGGCGTGATCGTGGCCGTCTGGCCGGCCATATCCGGCACATATTCGCTGATCTGCTGGCGCAGCGCGCGCACAGCATCGGTGGAAAGCGAGCGCAGCTCCTGGCGCAGCTGGCTGTCATGCGTCGTGAACTGCCGGGGGCGGCCGGGCTGTGTGTTGCTCGTCGCGTTGGCCTTGGCAGCCTTGGAAACCAGGCTGGCCACGACGCCTATGATGATGAAAAGAACCGGCAAAAATTCCAAAGCGATCCCTCCAGACACAAGGGTCCGGGGATGCCCGGCGGGCACCCCCGGCGAAGGTTGTTACTTGTTGGGCGTGGGGGGCTGCACCTTATCGGATGTCTGGCTGGAGCCACCCACTGTGGAGATGGCCTTGCGCATGGAGGTGTCGGCCACCAGGTTCTGCATGTTGTAATAATCCATGACGCCCAGCTTGCCCTCGCGCAGCGCAGCGGCCATGGCCTTGGGCACCTCGGCCTCGGCCTCCACAACGCGGGCGCGCATCTGCTGCTCCAAGGCCACCATTTCCTGCTCTTCGGCCAC
>JAEZSC010000035.1 GCA_023422005.1 Bacillota bacterium
GATGCGCTTGATCAGCGGTTCACTCAACTGAACGCCCTTGCGCAGCATGACCTTGTGTCCGTTCATTTCCAGATTGGACGCAAGAATCTGGCCGGGTCGCAGGCAGTTCGTGGGGATGTACCTCATATTGGCGTACCTCAAAGCGTAATACTGTTAATATATACCACGACATGATCAGAAAAAACAGACTTTTGTCGCTTACAGACCGCACCAGCTAGCAGAATGAGCACATAAATCAGCCGTTTACGCCATGCTTGCCGAATTTAGTCTCTGAGGATATACTGGTACATAAATATGCGGCTTGGGAGCCCTGGGCTGGGAGGAGAGGCAATGACCGAATCGCTGGCGATGATCGTGAACCTGATCGACCATTTCGGTTTCGTGAGTGAGGAGTTTTCGCTGGATCTGACCAGCTATCGCTACGACCGGAAGGGCTTCGGCAACCTGAACGCGGTGTTCGAGAACAAAGAGCTGCGGCTGTGTTTCACGCTGGAAAAGGGCCAGCTCTATCTGCACGCGGCCTCCAGCGCCCACCCCAACGAGTGGTACAGCCTTCACCGGCTGGTGCGCTACCTGGCCCGGCGCGGCGAAGCCTTAAGCGCCGACGACCAGAACACCGACTACTGGCGTTACGGCCAGGGGCTGGCCAGCCAGTACGCCGTAGCGGCAGCGCAGCTGCGCCGGGTGCTTAGCCCGCTGCTGGGGCTGTTCGCGGCCCGGGAGCTGGAGCTGACCCGGGCAGAGCTGCGCCCCTTTGCCCGCGCGCTGAACTGACGGCATTGACATATTCAAACTTTCGGCCACATATACATGCACAGAAATCTGCGCCGGGTGGTGAAGAACATGCGTGTTTATGTGGTGAGCTTGCAGCGCTGGCACGCGATAGCGGCGGCGGCTGTGGTACTGTTGGCGATCCTGACGGCGGCACTCTGGCCCCAACCCTCCACCGGCGAGGGAAACTATGCCGAGACGTTCTACAGCACATCGCAGGCGCTGCCGGTAACGGCCACGGCCGATGAAGGCGCGCTGCTGTGCATCATCATCGATGACTTTGGCAGCGGCCGCGACGGCGTGCGCCAGATGATGGACATTGACGCCCACCTGACCTTTGCCATGCTGCCCTATGGCCCCTTCACGGCGCAGGACGCCGAGGCTGCCCACGAGAAAGGTTATGAGGTCATCGTGCACCTGCCCATGGAGCCCGTGCACGGCAGCCTTTCGTGGCTGGGGCCTAATGCCATCCTGTGCAGTCAGGACAGCGACAAGATATCGGCGCTCTCGGCCATGGCTCTGCACAACGTGCCCTATGCCGTGGGCGCCAACGTGCACATGGGCAGCAAGGCCAGCGCCGACAGCCGTGTCATGGAGAGCATCCTCAAGCAGGTGGCCGCGGCGGACATGTTCTTTGTGGACAGCCGCACCGGCGAAAAGAGCGTGATACCGGCCATTGCCCAGCAGCTGGCCGTGCCCTGCCTGGAGCGCAACGTGTTCCTGGATGGGCAGCAGCCCAAGGCCCACGTGCTAAAGCAGCTGGCCGTGGCCCGCGACATCGCCCTCAAGCAAGGTTACGCCGTGGCCATCGGCCATGTGGGCATAGAGGGGGGCCGCGTGACCGCCGAGGCCATCAGCGAATCGCTGCCCGGCTGGAAGGAGGACGGCATCCGCGTGGTGTTCGCCTCGGAGATGCTGGAGATGCTGGGCGAGCGCTAGGCGCATCGGCGGTGGCCGTACAGCCATACTAAGGAAAAAATGTGTGTTGCCATGAAATACCTGAAATGGTTACTGATCTCTCTTGCGGCGCTGGTGATTCTGGGCTATGGCGGTCTGCGGCTGGTGAGCTCGCGGACTTTCCAGTTCTTCGGCGGCCTTACGCACCGGGTGCCCATGGAGGAAAAGCGCGTCGCGCTGACCTTTGACGACGGGCCTACGCAACGGGTGGAACCGCTGCTGGCGCTGCTGGACCAGCTGGATGTAAAGGCAACCTTCTTCCTGGTGGGTTCGGAAATCGAGAAGTCGCCGCAATTGACCGCCGCGATCGTGCAGGCCGGACACCAGGTGGGCAGCCACTCCTGGAGCCACCGGCGCATGGTGCTGGTCACACCGGGTTTCGTGCGCGATGAGCTGATCAAAACCGACGCCGCCCTACGCGCCGCGGGCTATACCGGAGACATCTCTTTCCGGCCGCCCTACGGCAAGAAATTCTTAGCGCTGCCCTGGGTGCTCCGGCAGCAGGGCAGGAGGACCATCACCTGGGACATCGAGCCGGAGAGCGACGAAGCCACGGCGGGGTCATCCCAGCGCATCGCCCAGGCTGTGCTCAACGAGGCCAGGCCGGGTTCTATCATACTGTTGCACCCGATGTATTCCGACAAGGCCTTGGAGGCGCTGAAGGCCATCGTGGAGGGCCTGCGCGCCCGGGGATATGAATTCATGACGGTCGACGATCTGATCGCCTCGGCCAGCGCACAAAAGAGTGGAGAATGACTGAAGCGCCAAAACCAATTTCGTTCGAGCTGATCCGAGCCAAGCGCCGCTCGCTGTCCATCGCCGTGACAGCGCAGGGCTGCGTGGTCGTGCGCGCACCCCTGCGCATGAGCCGGCGGGATATCGATGCGCTGGTGCAGGGCAAGCGGGCGTGGATAGAAGAGAAGCAGGCCGCAGCCGCGCGCCGCGCGGCGCTGCACCCTCAGCGAGAGGCCGCCGCAGGAGAGGAGCTGCTCTACCTGGGCCAGCCGTTGCTGCTGGTGTTCAGCGACGCGGTGAAGCGGCCCGAGCTGATGGAGCACACGCTGGCACTGCCCCGCGCCTGGCAGACCCAAGCCGACGCGGCGGTGCGCGCGTGGTACCGGCTGGCGGCGCTTGCGCATCTTCGGCAGCGCGTGGCCCACTTCTCCCGGGCATATGGCATCCCCTACGCCTTTGTGGGCGTCACCTCGGCGCGGCGGCGTTGGGGCTCCTGCAATGCCGGAGGGCGGCTCAACTTCGCCTGGCGGCTGATCCTATGCCCGCCGGACGTGGTGGACTATGTGGTCGTGCACGAACTTTGCCATGTGCGCGAGCTCAACCATTCGGCGGCCTTCTGGGCGCAGGTGAAAGCCATTCTGCCGGCATATGAGCGCCAGTTGGCCTGGCTCAAGGAACACAACGGCATTTTGAATCTGTTCTGACGCACTTCGAGAACAACATAGCGTTGACAACATAGCGTTCAAGGAATATGCTGAGAGTAATAAATGCCGCCTCGGTAGAGACGACGGAGATAGGAGCACGTCATGGTGCGGTTCTGCAAGGTTCTCGCCGTGATCATCTATGTCCTGGGCTTCATCGTGGGCATTACCAGCTGCAGGGCTACGGCGTACGAGTCGGGCACTTTACTGGGTATGCTAACCGCACTGTTCTGTTGGCTGATCGCGTTTGTGGGGGGATCGGTGTTCATGGTTCTGGCCCATGTGCTGGAACGCGTAAATGATCTGGAGACCTCCCATAGCGACACACTGAACGCCGTGCATGAGTTGGACGACCAACTGAAGACCGTGCGTCGCGCGGTAGGGGGTGAGCCCGAGACTGCGCCGCAGCCGCCGCCGGTGGCCAAGCGAATCACCCAGAAGCTGGACACCTGGACGTGCAAAAAGTGCCACGCGGTGAACCAGCGCACGGACCTAAGCTGCCGCGACTGCGGGGCGTATCGCTAAAGGTAGGGAAATTCTTTGCGCGCTGCTTGTCAACCAGATTACTGGGTAATATAATAGAGAAACAAACAATTGCCGAGGAAAAAGTAGAGTACCCTTCGCGCAGCCATCAGAGAGGCGGGGCCGCCGGCTGAAAGCCCTGCCAGGCAAACGATTGGGGAAGTGCGCTTTGGAGGCTGCCGCCGGAAGGGCCCGCTGGGTCTGGTATGGGGGCCGGGGCCGCGCCGTTAGCAGCGGGCCAAAGGTTCGGTATTTGCCGGACGATGTGGAGTGGAACCGCGAAGCTGGCCTTCGCCTCTATGAGGGGCGGAGGCTTTTTGATTGGAAATGGAGGAGTCCCGATGAAGTTATTTAACACGATGACGCGCAAGAAAGAGGAGTTCGTGCCGCTGCAAGAGGGCAAGGTGGGCATGTATGTGTGCGGCCCCACGGTGTACAACTACATCCATGTGGGCAACGCCCGGCCCATCCTTGTGTTCGATGTTCTGCACCGGTATCTCAGGCACCTGGGATACGACGTGAACTTCGTTTCCAACATCACTGATATAGACGACAAGCTGATCAACCGCGCCAAGCTGGAGAACACGACGGTGGAGGCGCTGGCCGCGCAGTATGGGGCAGCTTATTTTGAGGATCTGGACCGCCTGGGGGCGCTGCCCCCCACCCATACGCCCAAGGCCACCGAGCACATCGAGGGCATGCTGCAGATCATCGGCGCGCTGGTGGACAAGGGCCTGGCTTATGCGCCTGGCAACGGCGATGTATACTTCAACACCCAGGCACTGCACGGCTATGGCAAGCTCTCCGGGCAGGACATGGAGGAGCTGGAAGCCGGCGCCCGCGTGGAGGTGGACGAGATCAAGCGCCACCCGATGGATTTCGCGCTGTGGAAGGGATACAAGCCCGGCGAGCCCTTCTGGGAATCGCCCTGGGGCCGTGGCCGCCCCGGCTGGCACATCGAGTGCTCGGCCATGGTCATGAAGTATCTGGGCGAGACTGCCGACATCCACGCCGGCGGAGTGGATTTGATCTTCCCTCACCACGAGAACGAGATTGCCCAGAGCGAAGGCGTCACGGGCAAGCCCTTTGCCAACTACTGGCTGCACAACGGCCATCTGAACATCGACAACCAGAAGATGAGCAAGTCTTCGGGTAACTTCTTTACCTTGCGGGACATCCTGGCCAAGTTCGACGCCGAAGTGCTGCGGCTGTTTATGTTGGGCGCCCATTATCGCAGCCCGCTGAACTTCACCTTCGAGCTCATGCAGAACACCGAGAGCGCGTTGGCCCGGCTGTACACCGCCAGAGACAACCTGACCCATTTGCTGGGCGGGGCGACCGAGGGCGAAGCCGCGCCCGATGAGGCGGCGCGGCAGGCACTCAGCGACTTCACCGCGGCGCTGGACGACGACCTGAACACCGCCGACGCCATCGGCGTGCTGTTCGAATATGTGAAGGGCCTCAACACCCGCTACATCACCGAGGGGGCTCAGGCACAGCCTGCCGAGCTTCGCGGGGCCCTGCAGACGCTGCTGGCCATGAGCGATATTTTGGGCCTGTTGCAGAAGAAGGCCGAGGGCATTCCCGCGGATGTGCAGAAGCTCGTGGACGAACGTGCCGCCGCACGAAAGAACCGCGACTGGGCCGCCAGCGACCGCCTGCGCGACGAGATCAAGGCTCTTGGTTATCTGGTGGAGGACAGCAAGGAAGGGCAGAAGGTAAGGGCAGTTTAATGCCTGTAGATCGGTGGGCGAAGGGGTTGTATCATTCATACAAAAGGCTATAAATTGCGAAAGCCCGGAGGTTCGAGGATTCGACCGTCCGGGCTTTCAGTTTGCGTAGTCTTGGTGATGTTGGGCCGGCTTGATGCCAGTGAACCGCAGCTGGCGCTCATAGGCGTCTCCATCCGCACCTACGCGCTTCTTCAGGATGACCCTGCGCTCCTGCCGGTTGCAGTGGATGCATTCGCTGTGGTTGACCACGGTGAACAGCTCCCCGCCGAACAGCAGGCCCCGCCGGTCATAGGTGCGCCCCGTGGACTGGTAGACATGGTTGCAGCGTTCCATTGGCTTCACCTCCTTTCCTTTCCAGCTATAGTATGCCACAAATGGGTTAAGAACCATTGAATCCAATGTTAATTCCATGTTAAATTGCGGTTTTAGCGCTGAAAAAAGTGCCATATATGGTGGTCGTGTTTGCTGCAAATTGACAAACGCGGCTTCCGTGCGGTAGTATGGACTGGTAAAAAACAGTTCCTACAGGCGAACAAAGGTTACTATACTGCGTCCGGGCGAACGCGTCACGCCGTGGTATTTTGGAGCATAGATGAGGATTATCGGCATCGACCCCGGGTTGGCCATCGTGGGCTATGGCGTCATCGATGAGGACCGCGGCCGGCTCAAGCTCGTGGACTATGGCACGGTGACGACGCCGGCCGGCATGGCCATGCCCCGACGGCTGTCCATCGTGCACGACGGAGTGGCCCATATCGTTAAGACCTATCAGCCCGACGCCATCGCCTTCGAGGAGCTGTTCTTCGCCAACAACGTGACCACAGCCATCGCCGTGGGGCAGGCCCGGGGCGTGGCCATCATCGCCGCGCGCAACTCCTTCTCCGGTGAGATCTACGAATACACACCCATGCAGGTCAAGCAGGGCATCACCGGCTACGGCAAGGCCGACAAGGCCCAGGTGCAGCAGATGGTGCGTTTGATTTTGAATCTGGACCACACGCCCAAGCCCGACGACGCCGCCGACGCGCTGGCCATCGCGATTTGCCAGGCCAACGCCCACAAGCTCAGTCAACCGTTCATCATGAAATAGTTTCTAACAATCGTGTCATATATAACATACTCATAAGAAAATGGGACCGAAGGTTTCCAAAGGGCGATCGGAAAGCCCTTTGGTCGCGCCCGAAGGCGCGAAACACGTTCCTTTTGAAAGGAGTTCTATGTACGCATTCATAAGGGGAAAACTGGAGTACAAAGATAAGGACTTCGCCGTCATAGAGGCCGGCGGCGTGGGCTATGAGATCTACGCCAGCACCCGCACGCTGGGCGACCTGCCCGCCGCCGGGGAGCAGGCCAGGCTCTATACCTATCTCTATGTGCGCGAGGACGCCATGGCGCTTTTCGGCTTTGGCAGCCGGGAGGAGAAGGCCATGTTCCTGCGGCTGCTGGGCGTAACCGGCGTAGGGCCCAAGCTGGCCATGGCGATACTGGGCGGCATGACCGTGGGCGAGCTGGCCGTGGCGCTGGTCACCCGGGATGCCCGGGCCATCAGCCGGGTTCCCGGTGTGGGCAAAAAGACCGCCGAGCGCATGATCCTGGAACTGCGCGAAGGCGTGGCCCAGGAGGAGCTGGCCGCTGGGGCCGGCGGCGGAGCTGCTATGCCCACCGGCGGCGGAGCCGTGCAGGAGGCCATCTCCGGGCTTATGGCGCTGGGCTTTTCGTCGGTGGAGGCCACCCGGGCGGTGGGCGCCGCAGGCGATGTCGGCAGCGCCGAAGAAATCATACTGCGCGCCCTCAAGGCGCTGGACAGGCGGTGATCGGCAATGGCTGAAGAGCTCAACCGGCATATCACCAGCTACAAGCGCGAGGAGGACACCGAGGAGTTCACGCTGCGCCCGCGGTCCATGGCCGAATACATCGGCCAGACCAAGGTAAAAGGCCAGCTGGAAATCTTCATAGAGGCCGCGCGCCAGCGCGGCGAGGCGCTGGACCACGTGCTGCTTTACGGCCCGCCAGGCCTGGGTAAAACCACGCTGGCCAACATCATCGCCACCGAGATGGGCGTGCAGATTCGCATCACGTCCGGCCCGGCCATCGAGCGCCCCGGCGACTTGGCCGCCATCATCACCGGCCTCAACCGGGGCGACGTGCTGTTCATAGACGAAATCCACCGGCTCAACAGCGCCGTGGCCGAAGTGCTCTACCCGGCCATGGAGGATTTCAAGCTGGACATCATCATAGGCAAGGGCCCAGGAGCACGCTCGCTGCGCATGAACCTGGAGCGCTTCACGCTGGTGGGGGCCACAACCCGCGCCGGCATGCTCACAAGCCCGCTGCTGGACCGCTTTGGTGTGGTCAGCCGCCTGGAGCTCTACGGCGTGGAGGAGCTCAAGACCATCGTGCGCCGCTCCGCCGGCATACTGGGCGCGCCCATCGACGACCAGGGGGCCCATGAAATCGCCGGGCGCTCCCGCGGCACGCCTCGCATCGCCAACCGCCTGCTGCGCCGCGTGCGTGACTTTGCCCAGATCAAGGCCGACGGCGTGATCACCGCCGACGTGGCCAACGCCGGATTGGATCTGTTGGAAGTGGACAAGCTGGGCCTGGACCACGTGGACCGGCGCATTCTTGAGGCCATCATCGAAAAGTTCAGCGGCGGCCCCGTTGGGCTGGACACGCTGGCTGCCGCCACCGGTGAAGAGGCCGTGACGATTGAGGATGTCTACGAGCCCTTCCTGATGCAGCTGGGCTTCCTGAACCGCACGCCCAGGGGCCGTGTGGTGACCGCCCGCGCCTACCAGCATATGGGCAAGCCTGTGCCCGCGCGCCTCGTGGACGGCGAGATTCTGCAGAGCTTCCTGGGGGATTTGTCGTGAGGACCAGCGATTTCGATTATCATCTGCCCGAGGAGCTCATCGCCCAGACGCCGCTGGCCCAGCGTGACTTAAGCCGCCTGCTGGTCTACGACCGGGCTGCGGGCTCCGTTGGGCACCGGGTGTTTCGCGATATCGTGGAATACCTGAACCCTGGCGACGTGCTGGTCGTCAACGACACGCGGGTGATCCCGGCGCGCATCGTGGGCAAACGGCCGGAAACCGGCGGCAAGATGGAATTCCTGCTGCTGCGCCGGCTGCAGGGCGACGATTGGGAGGCGCTGGCCAAGCCCGCCCGGCGGGCCAAGCCCGGCTCTGTTTTCGAGTTTGGCGATGGCCGCCTGCGGGCCGAAGTGCTGGCCGAGGGCCAAGAGGGCATGCGCAGCATCCGCCTGCACTATGATGGCGTGTTCGAAGAAGCGCTGGACGCCGTGGGCGCCATGCCGCTGCCGCCGTACATCCACGAACGCCTGAGCGACCCCGAGCGCTACCAGACCGTATACGCCCGGGAGCGCGGCAGCGCCGCTGCGCCCACCGCGGGTCTGCACTTCACGCCGGAGCTGCTGGCGCAGCTGGAGCGAAAGGGCATCCACAAAACATCGGTGCTGCTGCACGTGGGCTTGGGCACCTTCCGCCCGGTGGCTGCGGAGGATCTGAGCGATCATAAAATGCACTCGGAGTATTATGAGGTTACGCCGGACGCCGCGGCTCACATCAACGCTGCCCGCGCGTCGGGGCACCGCATCGTGGCCGTGGGCACCACGTCCGCCCGCACGCTGGAAACGGCGGCAGGCCCCGATGGCGTCGTGCAACCGGGCAGCGGCTGGACGGACATCTTCATCACGCCCGGCTACCGCTTCAAGGCGGTGGACGCGCTGATTACCAACTTCCACCTGCCGCGCTCCACGCTGCTTATGATGATCAGTGCCTTCGCCGGTGATCGTGAGGCCATGCTGGGCGTCTACGAGACCGCTGTGCGGGAGCGTTACCGCTTCTTCAGCTTCGGCGACGCGATGCTGATTCTGTGAGTTCAGTCAGTGCTCAGCAGCCCCCAACACCGAATCCGCTACGGTATCGGCCAGCGCCAACAGGTCCTCTGTTTGAGCTGGCTTCACTGAGGAGCGGATGGTGAACGGCGGCGCGAGCAGCTCCATGTTCTTCATTTCCGCCAGCATTTTTGACATCACGGTGTGTGCCGTCGGCGCCCAGGAGCCGTTGCCCACCAGGGCGACCTTGCGGTTTTGCAGGTTCAGCGCCGCCATATCGCGTATCAGCGCTTCCATGCCGAAGTACAAGCCCATGTTATACGTGGGGGACGCCAGCACCAGATGGCTGTATTGGAAGGCGTCGGCAATGATGGTGGACGCGTGGGTCTTGGATACGTCATACACCCGCATGTCCCGCACGCCCCGTTGGGCCAAACGGTTTGCTATGACCCCCACTGCATTTTCCGTGTTGCCGTACATCGACGCGTAGGCCAGCATGACGCCGTTCTTTTCCGGTGCGTACCTGCTCCACATGTCGTACTTGGAAAGGAAATAATCCAGGTTTTTGCGCCACACCGGGCCGTGGAGCGGGCAAAGCATCCGTATCTCCACACCTGACATCTTTTTGAGCGCAGCCTGTACCTGCGGGCCATATTTGCCTACAATGTTGGCATAATAGCGGCGGGCCTCGCCCAGGAAAAGGTCCTCAAAATCCACCTCATCGCTGAACAGGTTGCCGGGCAGCGCGCCGAAGGCGCCAAAAGCGTCAGCGGTGAAGAGGATTTTCTCCTGTTCCTCATAGGTGAACATCACCTCCGGCCAGTGCACCATGGGCGTAAAAAAGAAGCGCAGCCGGTGGGAGCCCAGGTCCAGCACGTCCGTCTCGCGCACCTCGTGGGTCCGGTCATCAAAGCTGAACTCATAGAACTGACGAATCATCTGAAAGGTCTTCTGGTTGCCCACGATCTTCATATCCGGGTACCGCCGGCACAACTCCTCAATGTTGGCGCAGTGATCCGGCTCCATGTGGTTTACAACGAGAAAGTCTATGGCCCTGCCGCCCAGCACGTGCTCGATGTTCTCGAAAAACTGCCGGGTGATCGAGGAGTCCACCGTGTCGATCAATGCGACCTTCTCGTCTAGAATCAAATAGGAGTTGTAAGCAACGCCGTTGGGCAGCGGGAACATGTTCTCGAACAGCGCGAGCCTGCGATCATTCCCGCCCACCCAATATATTTGGGGTGCGATTTCCCTGGTAATATACATAATCAGTCACTTCCTTCGTGGGTCTTGGGTATAAAGTTAGCAAAAACTAACTTTATGATCATTATAACAGCTGTGTGCGGCACATGCAAGGTGAACACGAATTGACTTTCTCAGAGAAAGAACGTATCCTTTTCTGGAAGCGATACGCGGGAAAGGGCTGTGCGTATCGCTTTTCGGTTAACGTTCGTACGCCCCGCGTGGTGGACGAGCGGGCCCTGTGGCGGATGAGGAGGGATGACTTTGCGAAAGAGAAAAGCTCTTGTCTGTTTTGCCATCGTCGCAAGCCTAGTGTGGGCGCTTGCCGCCTGCGCCGTTGTCACATCGCTTCCCCTTCCGTCGGGGGCGGGGCCATCGGTGGCGGCGACGGCCCACCCCGGCCCGTCGGAGGAGGCCGGGCCGCACCGGCCGGAGCCTGCGCAGGAAGTCTTGCAGGCTTACGTCTCCGCGCTGAGCGCTGGAGATTATGAGGCGATGTACGCCATGATTCACACAAGCAGCGGCATGTCCAAAGAGGACTTCATCGCCCGCAACAGGAGCATCTATGAGGGCGTGAAAGCCGAGAATGTCAGCATCAGGATCACCGAGGTGAAAGAGGGTCTTGTCAGCTTTCAGATGACCATGGACACCGTGGCCGGCCGGATCGTCTTTGCGAATCAGGCCCGTTTCGGGCTGCATGACGGCGCCTATAAGCTGGAGTGGAGCTCCTCTATGATCTTCCCGACGCTGGGTGAAACGGACAAGGTGCGCGTCGCAACGCTAAAGGCGGAGCGCGGTAGCATACTGGACAGAAACGGCAGGCTGCTGGTCGGGAAGGACAGGGTGTATTCCATCGGCTTCGTTCCCGGCAAGATAGACCCGCTGACCCGTCAGGAGGACATCGCCAAGGTTGCGGAAATACTGGGCATAACCGTAAAGGAGATCAATGCCAGGCTATCGGAAAAATGGGTGCGGGACAATCTGTTCGTACCTCTTAAGAGCATCTCCTTCACCGACACAGGCACACTGGACGAGCTTCTGGAGATCAAGGGTATCGACTACGCCACTGTCAAGGATCGCGTATACAAGCTGGGCGAAAAGGCGGCGCACCTGACCGGCTACATCGCCAGCATCAGCAAGGAGCAGCTGGACGCGCTACCGGACCAGGGCTATGACGCCAACAGCAAGATTGGGAAGGTCGGGCTGGAAAGCCTCTGGGAAGAACGTCTGCGCGGTGTGAACGGCAGCAAAATAACCATCGTGGACAAGGACAACAAGGAAAAGCAGACGCTTGCGGAGCGCCCTGCGCAAAACGGCGAAGATATTATGCTGACGATCGACTCGGGGCTGCAGACGGACCTCTATAACCGTATGAAGAAGGACAAGGGTGTCGCAGTGGTCATGGACCCCAAATCCGGGGAGATTCTGGCGCTGGTCTGCACGCCTTCCTACGACCCCAACGATTTCATACTGGGGATGTCCGACGAAAAATGGGCACAGTACAACGACGGGCAGACTCAGCCCATGTTCAACCGTTTCAAGGCGGCGTTTGCGCCAGGCTCCTCCATCAAACCCATCACCGCCGCCATAGGCTTGAGCGCCGGCGCTTTTGAGGCCGGTGAGGATTTTGGCCCCAGCGGGCTGTCCTGGCAGAAGAGCTCCGGGTGGGGCAGTTACAAGGTGACCACGCTGCAACAGTATGGCGGGGCCGCCAATACCCTCAATGCCCTTGTCTATTCTGACAACATCTACTTTGCCAAGGCAGCGCTTAAGACCGGCGCGGACGAATTCGCCGACGGGCTCAAAGCAGTCGGCTTCGGCGAGGAGGTTCCCTTTGCGTTCGGGCTGAGCAAGTCCTCCTACGGCACCAGTATGGCGTTTAAGGGCGAGATCGATCTGGCCGACAGCGGATACGGGCAGGGGAAGGTGCTGATCAACCCTGTGCACATGGCTGCCATCTATACAGCCTTCGCAAATCAAGGTACAATGATGGCTCCCCGTTTGGAGAAAAAGACCGAGGCGAAGGTATGGAAGGAAAACGTGTTTCCCGACGAGGTGATCCGAACCGTGCGCGATGCAATGGTACAGGTTGTGGAAAACCCCAAAGGCACAGGGCACTCCGCCCAGGTGGATGGCATCCGGCTCGCGGGGAAAACCGGCACGGCGGAGATCAAAACATCCAAGCAGGATACCGGCGGAACGGAACTGGGCTGGTTCGTGGCCTATCCGGCGGAAGACGGCCAGGATGTACCGTACTTGGCTCTGGCGATGGTGGAGGATGTGAAGGGCAGGGGAGGCAGCCACTACGTGATCCCGATCGTGCGTTCCGTGTTTGCGGCGGATCAACCGTGATTTTAGGAATCGCTGAATAAAACATACCGAAAGGTTTCTTGTATGAAATATGAGCTGCTGAAAAAATCCGGCCGGGCGCGCCTGGGCCGGCTCACACTGGCCCACGGCGTTGTGGAGACGCCGGTCTTTATGCCGGTGGGCACCCAGGCCACGGTGAAAGCCATGGCTCCGGAGGAACTGGAGCAAATTGGTTCCCGGATCATACTGTCCAACACCTATCACCTCTACCTGCGCCCCGGTCATAACATTGTGCGCGAGGCCGGCGGGTTGCACCGCTTCATGAATTGGGACCGCCCGATTCTGACCGACAGCGGCGGCTTCCAGGTGTTTTCACTGCAGGGTATGCGCAAGATCGACGAAGGCGGTGTGATGTTCCAGAGCCACATCGACGGTTCCCGGCACTATTTTTCGCCGGAGAAGGTCATGGAAATCGAGCAGGCGCTGGGCGCTGATATCGCCATGGTCTTTGACGAGTGTGCACCCTGGCCCAGCGAGAAGAAGTATGTGGATCAGGCGCTCAACCGCACGATCCGCTGGGCCCGCCGCTGCAAGGAGGCTCACCGCAGGGAGGACCAGGCATTGTTCGGCATCGTGCAGGGGGGCACCTTTGCCGACCTGCGGCAGCGCTCAGCCCTGGAACTGATGGAGATCGGCTTCCCCGGCTACGGCATCGGGGGCTTGAGCGTGGGCGAACCCAAGGAGCAGATGTACGAGATGCTGGACGTACTGGACCCGCTGCTGCCGGCGGACCGCCCCCGGTATCTGATGGGCGTGGGCAGCCCGGACTGCCTGATCGAGGGAGCGCTGCGCGGCGTGGACATGTTCGATTGTGTCTTGCCCACCCGCACCGCCCGCATGGGCACGCTGTTTACAAGCCAGGGTAAGCTCAACATACGCAACGCCTGCCATGAGCGGGATTTCTCCCCGGTGGACCCGGCGTGCTCCTGCCCGCTGTGCCGGCAGTACAGCCGTGCCTATCTGCGGCATCTGTTCAAGGCCGGGGAGATCCTGGGTGCGCGGCTGGCCACATGGCACAACCTGCAGTTCCTGACCGATCTCATGGCCCGGGTCCGGCAGGCCATTGCCGAGGATTCGCTGCTGAAGCTCCGGGAGGAGTTCTTCCGCGCCTATGGCTACGGCGAGGGGCATCCGCTGTGAGGCGGAATGTGAACGAACTGTGAAGATTTGTGTGGTGCATTGAAGAAATTCCTGCGAACCCTTGCATTACGGGCCGCCGTGGTGTAGTATTTTGAAACGACAAAAGATCAACTAAGGACAAGGATGGTGCTGATATGCCCGTAAATACCGCTGCTGCCAACGCTGCCGGGGCCGCTCCCGGCGGAGAGGTTGTTGCTCTCCTGATGCAGCTTGCCCCGATTCTCCTGCTCGTCGTCGTGTTTTACTTCATTCTGTGGCGCCCGCAGCAGAAGCAGAAGAAGGCCCGCGCTGAGATGCTCAAGAACATGAAGGTTGGCGACCGCGTGAAGTCCATCGGCGGCATCTATGGCCGCATTGTGGAGATGAAGGACGACACCATCACGATGGAAACCGGCCGTGACAAGGTTAAGATCGTGTTCGACCGTGGCGCCGTCAGCACCGTGGAGGGCGGAGACGCAGAGGCCAACGCTGACCTGCAGTAGTCTGTACTGAGAAGTATATTTGCCTGCCGGCAGCGTGCTGCCGGCAGGTTTTGCATATGGCCTGACAGAGTTGTAAAATTATTGTTAAAAGCGCTTTTTGTGCCAGATTCTACACATTCCTCCAGCCTTTGCGGAGGGCCGCCTGCCTTTTCTTTGTATACATACCAATTGCGTCTATGCTATAATATGGGTCATACTACGGTCTTTCTACCCAGCGAAGAATGCCGGTAAATGTGCCTTCGCACTAGCGATAAAGGGACCGCCGCCAGCGGCTGAACGGCCGGGAGCGCGGGCAAGGGGTTGGAATTTGAAACATTCCGGAAGCAAAGTCTGGCTTTTTATTGTGCTTTTGATCGCAGGCGCGTTGGCAGGCGCATTGCTGTGGCTGCTGGCGCTGCAAGTGCTGCCTTCCTCGTGGAATGTGGCGCTTACCGTGGGCTCCACTGCGTCGCCGTGGGTTGTGGATCTGAATGTGGTGTCGTTGGCACTGGGTTTCAAGCTCTCGCTGAACCCCGGCAGCGCCGTGGGCATCATCGCCGTGCTTATCGGCTGGTTCTGGAAGAGATGACACAGGTCGTGCTGGCAAGCGGCAGCCCCAGACGCCGGCAACTGCTTGAGCTGATGGGCTTGAGTTTCCGTGTGAGCCCAACCGACGCCGACGAATCGCTGACCGACGGGGAAGACCCCGCCCGCTCGGCGCAGGAGCTGGCGAGGCGCAAGGCCCTGGCCGCCGCGGCGCATTGGCCACAGGCCGTGGTTATCGCTGCGGACACGCTGGTGGCCGTGGATGGCGAACCGCTGGGAAAGCCAGAAACGCCCGAGCGTGCAGCCGCCATGCTGCGCCGCCTGAGCGGCCGTGAGCACGAGGTGCTCACTGGCCTGTGCGTGGCTTGGCGAGGCTCATTGCGCTGCACCTGCGAGCGCACACTGGTGCGCTTTGAGCCGCTGAGCGACGCTGAGATCGACCGTTATGTGCGCACGGGGGAGCCCATGGACAAAGCCGGCGCTTATGGCATACAGGGCCGGGCCGGCGTCTTCGTTTCGGGCATCTGCGGCTGTTACTACAACGTCATGGGGCTGCCTCTGGCTCGCCTGAAGGCGCTCCTGACGGAAACGCTGGGCCTGGAGGGTTATGACAAGCTGATTACCTGGGAAGAGGGAGAAGCGATATGAACATTTTTGGACGCGATGTCGGGGTGGACCTGGGAACCGCCAATGTACTGGTTTTTGTGCAGGGCCGGGGAGTGGTCATTAGGGAGCCCTCGGTGGTGGCTGTGAACGCCAAGAGCGGCGCCATACTGGCCGTGGGCGAGGAAGCCCGCCAAATGATTGGACGCACCCCTGGAGAGATCGTGGCTGTGCAGCCGCTGCGCGACGGCGTCATTGCCGATTTCCAGATGACCGAGGCCATGCTTTCCTATTTCATCCGCCGTGCGCTGCAGCGGCGCAGCTTCTTCGGTGTCGCTCCTAGGGCAATCGTGTGCGTGCCCTTTGAGGTCACGGATGTGGAGAAGAGAGCCGTCATAGAGGCCACCCGCAAGGCCGGCGTGCGCGATGCCTTCATCGCCGAGGAGCCCATGGCCGCGGCCATCGGCGCGGGGTTGCCGGTGGGCGAAGCCTGCGGCAGCATGATTGTGGACATTGGCGGGGGCACCAGTGAGGCAGCGGTGCTGTCTCTTGGCGGCATCGTCGTGGCTCGCAGCATCCGCCTGGGCGGTGCCAAGATGGACGAGGCCATCGTGGCTTGGATGAAGCGCGAATACAACCTGCTCATCGGCGATCGCACCGCTGAGGAGCTCAAGATCATGCTGGGCGCAGCCATGGACCCCAAGGTCGTAAACCGCATGGATATCAAGGGCCGCAACCTGACCAACGGGCTGCCAGTGACCGTCAATGTGTCCTCGCTGGAGGTGCGCGACGCACTGCGCGAGTCGGTGCAGCAGATCGTGGAGATGGTCAAGTCCACGCTGGAGGACACACCGCCGGAGTTGGCCAGCGACATTATGGAGCGGGGCATCGTGCTCTCCGGGGGCGGCGCGAGCCTGCAGGGGCTGGACATGCTGATCTACCGCGAAACCGGAATTGCAACCTATGTGGCGGAAAACTCCATGGATTGCGTGGCGCTGGGCGCCGGAAAAATGCTGGACCACATGGATGAACTTCTGCGGGGTAGCCGATAATGCGGCTATCCCCTTATTGACTTTTCGCTGGAGGGCGAATGCGCAACTTTCGGATCAAAATTTGGATGGTACTGGCTGCTCTGCTGGTGTTGCTGGCAATCAGCTTTTTCGCAACATTCTTCCTGTCTGAGCGCGAAGGCACTGGGGCGGAGAAGGCCGTGGGTGCCGTGGCCGCGCCGGCGGTGGGCAGCGTGCATCGGGCAACGTCGTCGGTCAAGGAGTTCTTCCTGCGGCTGTTCGCACTGCGCGATATCGACAAGGAGTATGAACAACTCAAAGAACAAAACGCCGCGCTGCAGCTGGAAAATTGGCTGATGTCCGACCTGCAGAAGGAGAACGAGAGCCTGACCGGGCTGCTGGGCTTTAAGGACACGTACAAACAATTCGAGTATCTGCCGGCGCGGGTCGTGGGCTCTCAGCCGGGCAATTGGTTCATCAACATCACGCTGGACAAGGGCAGCACCCATGGTGTGAAAAAGGACATGAATGTGGTGACCGCGGAGGGCCTTGTGGGACGCGTTGTGGAAGTTGGCCCAAGATGGTGCAAGGTCATGACGCTGCTGGACCGCCAGAGCGCCGTGAGCGCCATGATCGAACGCAGCCGCGACGCCGGCTTTGTGCAAGGCCCGGGAGACCCGCAGAGCGGAGACCCCAAGTGTTCCGTGCAGTACCTTAACTACGACATTGAGGTGATGCCCGGTGACCGGGTGCTCACCTCGGACAACGGCGGCGTGTTTAAAAAGGGCATACCCGTGGGCACCATCACCGAGGTCAGCCGCGACCCCAACAACCCCTATGCACTGCTTACGCCGTCGGTGAACTTTTCTTCCATCGAAAACGTACTGATCATAAAGGGTGGGCGCGAGGTGCCCACCGAGAAACAGATTGCCCAGGACCAAAAAGACGCCGCCAGCCAGCAGAGCGAGGAGAACCAGGACGACAGCACAGCCCAGAACGAGGCCAAGCCATGAAGAACAGCCTGCTGATCGCGGCCTTGCTGATTGTCGCATTTCTCATACAGACGGCAGTTTTCAGCGCATTGGGTGTCACGATGATCGCGCCTGATTTGTTGCTGGTCGTGCTGGTGCCCGCCGCCGTGCTGTGGAAGCCGGCGCCGGTGGCGCTGATGGGGGCTGCCGTCGGGCTGTTTATGGATGTTCTATTTGGCCGGGGCGTTGGCCTGTACGCCATGGCCTATCTGGGTTTCCCCTGGCTCATCGGCACCCAGGGCCGCCGGTTGTTCCATGAGAACGCCGTGATTCCGGCGATGATGGCCGGCGCGGCCCATGCTTTGGTGTTTCTTTTCACAGCGCTGATGGTCTATCTGGGCCGTATGCCGATCATCCTCAGCGCCGAAATCCTGCTTAAGACGTTGATCAGCGTGCTGCTCACCACAGGGCTGACCATCCCCGCCTATCTGATGATGTTCGGCTACGCGCACCGCAGAGTCAAGCGCAGCACCGGTGTCATTACGATTGGCCGTTGACATGGCAGCGGCAAGACATAGCTGTCAGAGTTCTTCACAGGAGGTGAATTCTCATTCGTACGGAGTTTAAAACAAGATATCTCGCCATCGGCGCTCTCTTTGCTGTGATCCTGCTGCTGATGCTGTTCCGGCTGTTCGATCTGACATTCAATCAGGGGGAGGACCTGCTGGCCAGAGCGCAGGAGTTCAGCCGCAAGGAGCTTCGCCTGACCGGCGCCCGCGGCAAGATACTCGACCGCAACGGCCTGCCGCTGGCTTATAACGAAACCAGCTACGATGTGCAATTTGTAAAGGACCCGAAGCTGCGCACCAAGACAGACCGCGAGCGCTACACCAAGTCCATAATCCGCACCATCGACATCATTGAGGAAAACGGAGGCAAGCTGAGCACACGTTTCGCCATGGAGCGCGGGGAGGACGGTGTGTTGACGTTGAGCTGGCCGGGCTTGGACCCTGTGGAGGACAAGGGGTCCTATGACCGTCAGGTGAACCTGTTCCGTGGCAACATGAGCTCCGGCACCGGCGGCAAGGTCAAGAAGACCATGGAGCTGGAGGAAATGCTGGCCAATCTGCGGGAGTTCTACTTCATTCCCGCCAGCTTCACCGAAGAGAAGGCGATGAAGGTGCTGGGCGTGTGGCAGGAGGCCGTGTACTCCGCCTATCAGATCAGCTACATCCCCGCGGTGTTGGCCAAGGATGTGGATATGAACACCGTGGCGCAGGTGGAGATTCGCGCCAACGAGCTCATCGGCATGCAGATCGGCCAGGGGCGCACACGGGTGTATCCCAACAAGTCCATGGCTGCGCACATCATTGGCTACACCGGCCGCATGCTCAATGAGAAGACCATCGTGCAAAACGAGCAGGCCGGTTACAAGCGCGATGACCTGGTGGGCATCACCGGTATAGAGGCCAGCCAAGAGTTGGAGCTGACCGGCAACATCGCCGAGCGCACCGGCACCCGCGTCGTGGAGGCCGACAGCCAAGGCAAGGTCATCCGCGAGCTGGAGAGCGACAACAAACAGCCCACGGCCGGCAACAACGTGATGCTGACCATCGACAGCGGCCTGCAGAAGGTGCTGGAGGAGGCGCTGCCTGAAAATATAAAGCAGATCCGCGCCGTACAGGAGGACAGGTTTAACGATCCCAAGGCCAAAGAGGAACAGGATTATGACGAAAAGATACGAAAGCGCAGCGAAGACATCGGCAAGGAATGGCCGCTGAGCTATTGCAACAGCGGCGCCGCCGTGGTCATGGATGTGCATACCGGCGACATCCTGGCCATGGGCAGCTATCCGACATATGACCTGAACTTGTTCACCGGCGGCATCTCCAAGGATGCTTTGGCCAAGTTGATGGAAGATCCGGCCAATCCGCTTTTCAACCGGGCCATCGCCAGCCGCGGTACACCGGGTTCCATCTTCAAGATGGCCACCGGTCTGGCGGGGCTCATGGAGGGTGTCATCACGACGGAGACGCAGATCTCCGATGAAGGGCCATACACAAAGCATACGACGATCCGCAGCCAAGCGCCCAAGTGCTACACGACGAACTATGCGGGGCACGCCAATCTAAACATTGTCGATGCGCTCAAGGTCAGCTGCAACTATTTCTTCTTCACTGTGGCCGACGGCCTCAAAAGCGACAAGCTTAACAAGTGGGCGGACCTGCTGGGCTTGACCAGCCTGACCGGTGTGGAGCTGCCCGGCGAGGTCAAAAGCCAGGTGGGCAACCAGAAAACGCTTTATGACCCCGACTCCAGCCCCGGCGGTGTGGCCTCGCTGGTATACAAAAACATACTGGGGATCATCAAAGAGGCGTGCGACGCGCAGAAGCTGAACATCACCGACGAGAAGTATGACGCTGTCGTCCGCGAGCTGATGCAGCTGGCGGAGCTGACCTCGGAAATGGGACCGGACATCCGCGCCATCCTCAAGAACGAGCTGAACCTGGATTCCCAGGTCATCATATCCAGGAACATGGCGTCGCTGATCTCCCTGCAGCTGGTGCAGATCAAGTGGGACGACAACGACACAATCGTGACCGGCATAGGCCAGAGCGTCACGATGCTGACGCCCATTGCCGTGGCGCGCTATATGTCTGCTATCGTCAATGGTGGTGAGGTTTATGACGCCAAACTCGTCAAGGCCATCGTGAGCCCTGAAGGCAAGGTGCGGGATAAGCCGCCGGTGCTCGTGCGCAACCTGAACGTGCCCAATGTAACCCCGAATTATCTGGACAAGATCAAGGAAGGCATGGAGAAGGTCGTCAGCGAAGAAGATGGCGGCACCGCCGGTAAGGACTTTGAAGGGTTTGAGTATCTGAAAGAGATTGGCGGCAAGACCGGCACCGCCCAGGTCAGCAAGATCGACCTGGAGAACAACGCGTGGTTCGTGGCCTTCGCGCCCTTTGAAAAGCCGGAGATCGCCGTGGTCGTCTACATGCCCAACGGCTATTCCGGCCATTACGCCAGCTACACCGCACGGCAGGTCATACAGTACTACATGGATCAGAAGAAGATGGCTGACAAACCGGCAACGCTGCCGGTGGTCAACACGCTGACGCGCTGAGCGACCGGGGGCCGCAGCCGGGGCGGGCAGGGCTCGCTGTCAAAATGGCACCAAACACTACATGAACGGGAATGACGTTCAGCATGGATGGGGAGCCTGCTGGGCCGCACATATCGGCAACAGGAGGCAAGGAGAAATGTCTGAGGTATTGGTCATCACTTCCGGCAAGGGCGGCGTGGGCAAGACCACGACGACTGCCAACCTGGGCGTGGCGCTGGCGCTGGCGGGCCGCAGCGTGGCGCTGGTGGACGCGGACATCGGCCTGCGAAACCTGGATCTGGCCCTGGGCTTGGAAAACGACATCGCTTACGACGTGCTGGACGTTGTGAGCGGCGCGTGCGGGCTGCGCCAGGCGCTCATCCGCGACCGGCGCTGGGGCACGCTGTGGCTGCTGCCCGCCGCCCAGCACCGCGACAAGGCCAGCTTGACGCCGGAGCAGATGCAGGGCATACTGGCCAAGCTGCGGGAGGATTTCGACTACGTGCTCGTGGATTGCCCCGCCGGCATAGAACAGGGCTTTCGCAACGCCATCGCCGGGGCGGACAGGGCCATCATCGTGACCGTGCCGGAAGTGACCGCCGTGCGTGACGGTCTGCGGGTAAAAACGCTGCTGGACGAATGCGCACTGCCCGTGGCCGGCATGGTGCTCACCCGCTTCCGGCCCAAGATGGCCCGGCGGGGGGAGATTCTGGACATCGACGACGCCGTGGCGATCATCGGGGCGGACCTGCTGGGCGTCATACCCGAGGATGAGGACGTCGTGCGCGCCGGCAACTATGGCGAACCGCTGGCCGCGGGCAACACGCCGGCGGCCAAGGCCTACAAGCTGCTGGCACAGCGGCTGCAGGGGAGCGAGCCCCCGCAGCAAAAGGGCTTAAGCGCGTTATTTAAAGGATTGTTCGGTCGCGCCGGGTAAAGCGCTTATCAAAATGGAGGAATCATTGCAACTCGAACGGAAGAATTTTAAGAACTTTGACATACCGCTGGTCTTGATTTCGCTGGCGCTCATCGTGTTCGGCGTGCTTATGATCGGCAACGCCACGGGCAACCCCACGGCGTCCATGGACGACGGGTGGCTCACGGTCATCGCCAGCATGAACAGGACCCAGGTTATGCTCACTATGCTGTGGGTGCTGGTAGGCACCGTGGCGGCGGGCGTCGTCATCTATTTCGACTACCACACCTATGGCGAGGCGAAAAACTACATCTACTGGGGTACTGTGGCCATGCTGGGCGTCGTGCTGGCCATCGGCAGCACGGTCAACGGCTCCAAGTCTTGGCTGATGGGTGGCAGCGTGCAGCCTTCGGAGGTTGCCAAGCTGGCGCTGATCCTTGTTCTGTCCAAGACGCTCTCGGAGAAGCCCGAGGGTATCCGCACCGTCAAGGAGTTGCTGCGGGTACTGGCCATGGTGGGCCTGCCCATCGCGCTGATCATCGGCCAGAAAGACTTCGGCACCATGCTCGTGTACGTGTTCATCACGGGTGTGCTGCTGTTCGTCAGCGGCACCAACTGGAAGCTGCTGCTGGGCCTGGTGGGCGCCGGCGGCATTCTGGCGGTGCCCACGTGGTTCCTCGTGGGTGACACGCAGCGCACGCGCATCCTGACATTCATAGACCCTGCTTCGGCCAGTGACAGCCAACTGTATAACGTCACGCAGAGCATCACGGCCATCGGTTCCGGTCAAATGACCGGCCGGGGTTTTTTCGCAGAAGGCTCTTTCTGCCAGCTGGATTACATCCCGGTCAAGGAGTCGGACTTTATCTTCTCCATCACCGCAGAAACGCTTGGTTTTTTCGGCGCCGGGATCATCATTGTGCTCTATCTGTTTCTTCTGGTGCGGCTGCTGGTGCTTTCGCGGCGCTCTTTTGACCGCTACGGCAGCTATCTGATCATCGGCGTAATGGCCTTCTTCGCCTTCCACATCTTCGAAAACATCGGCATGAACATGGGCGTGATGCCCGTCACCGGCATACCTCTGCCTTTCCTGAGCTATGGAGGCAGCAATATGGTGACCAACCTGATCGCCATAGGCCTGGTGCAAAACGTGTGCATGCGCCGAAGATACAGCATATTCAGGGAAGGGGAAGTCTATTGAACATCGCTCTGATCGCTCATGACAAGAAAAAGAAGGACATGGTGAACTTCTGCACGTGCTATGCCGGCGTACTGGCCGAGCACAGCCTGTGCGCCACCGGCACCACCGGCGGCCTGGTGGCCGAGCACACGGGTCTCAAGGTGCTGCGTTTTCTTTCCGGCCCGCTGGGCGGCGACCAGCAGATCGGCGCCCGCGTGGCTTACAACCACATCGACCTTGTCATCTTCCTGCGGGACCCGCTGACAGCCCAGCCCCACGAGCCCGACGTGTCGGCGCTGCTGCGGCTGTGCGACGTGCACAACATACCGCTGGCCACCAACCTGGCCTCCGCCGAGGCGCTCATCAAGGCGCTGGCCCGCGGCGACTTGGACTGGCGTGTGAAGGTGAACCCGCCGGAGAATTATTTATAGTCAAACCTATGACGCATAATGTCGCTTTATAGGGAGTGCTGCCACAGGGAGTGTTGCAGCGCTCCCTTCTTTTGATGCGCAAAGAAGACGGTATCCATAAGCTCTACTGCGCGAAATACTTCTCGCAGGCCTCCTTGAGCGCCCAGTAACCGGGCTTGGGCTTGCCCTGGGTGTCCACGATGCCCCAGGCGCACTCGGCCGGGCACAGGGGATCGCCGCACTGCCAGCAGGTCTCGGTATCGCTCCAGCGGAAGAAGAACTCGCCGATGACGTGCTCGCTCTGCGAGAAGATCTCCATGCACCGGCTGATGTAGACGGCCTGGGCCTGCGGCGAGTGCTCGCCGCTCCACTGGTGCGACCATGTCTTGTGGCGGCAGACGTCCTGGTTATAGGCCCGCAGGCCATCGGGGTCGGGGTTTGGGCCGTTCTGCAGTGTGGAGTATCCCCACTCGTTGATGATGACCGGCTTGCCGGTCAGGGCATGGGCCTTTTCGATGTACCAAATCCAGTCGTCAGGTCCGCCGGGCTGCCAGCTGCCCATGTAACCATCGATGCCGATGTAGTCGAAGGGCGAGTCATCACAGCGGTAGAGCTGGCCCAGCAGCCACTCGGCGTATTCGTTCATAAAGCCCAGGTTGATACCGGGCTTGGCCTGGGGGTTGCCTCGCTTGAGGCCCCGGGCCACCGCCAACAAAAAGCGCACGTTCTGTTCCCTGGTCATGTCGCCGTGGAAGATATCGATATCCGGTTCGTTGGCCACCTGCCACCAGGTACACAGCCCGGCGCAAGCCCGCCCCAGATAAGCCCCTGCCTCCTCGGCGTAGGCGTAGAAGGATTCGTCCCCATAGCCGCCAGCCCAGGCCGGCACTGAGGGCACCCATACCGTGCGTTCCTCCTGTGGGCTGTAGCGGTAGGAGCCGGGGCCGAAGGTACTGCCCAGCAGGTCGAAGCCCTTTTCGCGGAGGTTGCGTGCCGCCAGCACCCGGTCTTCGAAGGGCTGGCCCGCTGTCTTGCCGTCCTGCCCGAAGGGGAAGCCGAAGCCATGCCGCAGCGCGTGGATGCCCGCCCTGTGCATCAGGTCGTAGTCCAGGTTGATGATGGCCGTTGCGCCGGTGATCTTTTTCATGGAGCCCTCCTGGGACGGCCTACCGTCCATCGACATTCCTTTGCACATCATAGAAAATATATGAATAGATGTCAATGAGAAAGCCCTCACCCCGAAGGTGGCAGAGAAGCGATTGTGCGATACATCGCAGGGTTATATGCTATAATTTGGTTTGATCTATACATTATGACTTTAACTGTGATTCGAAAGGGGAACACGATGAACCACAAAAAGCATATACAGAAGGGATTGAAACAAATGTCCGAAAAATGCAACGCCACTTTGAATCAAGGGCAAGAGATAAACAATCCCCAAATAGAGGATGAAATCAATGAACTTCTTGACGGTGATTTGAAGGAAACGGCGCTGGGATTCGCCGCATATTTGAGAGCGAATCAAATGACACCGCGTCAGTGGTTTGGTCCAAGCTATTGGAGAGTTCCCCATGAGGATTATTATTTGTGCTGCATAATCGTGAATAAGGATCAATGGCGGATTTTTTTCTTCAGAGGTGATTACAGCGGCGAATTTGAGGAAGGGTTCATTAAAACTGTTCAAGACAATGTGAGACCCTGTGTTTCCTGTGTGGACGATTGCCCTAAGGGAAAAGACCTGACGGTTTTTGGCAAGGAGTTCGCAAATACATGCTTTCAGTTTCCTGTTCAATATGTGAATCCCAATGGCATCACTTTGGTATACATTAAGGAGTTGTTGGAGTATTGGAAAGGGGTAGCGCCGCACAGTGATTCATGGCATTGCCGTTGACCCATCAAGATTTATTATTCATAACAGCATGGAATTAAAATAATTAATAGACAGATTAAAAATTTTAATAAAACCCATTGACGAAATGAATGGGAAGTATTATGATGGCATCATCAGCTGATTCTACAGACAAGGGGATGTGCAACATGTCAAAAAAGTGGCCGGTGCCGGCGAAGTGCCCGGTATGCGGCGGTAACTATGTGGTGACCCAATTGCAATGCGACGGCTGCCGCAGCAAGCTGGAAGGCCAATTCAGCACGGGCAAGCTCAGTTCCTTAAGCCCCGAGCAGCTCGCCTTCGTGGAAGTGTTTATAAGCTGCCGCGGCAACATCAAGGAAGTGGAAAAGGCGCTGGGCATCTCTTATCCCACGGTGCGCTCCCGGTTGGACGACGTCGTGGAGGCCATGGGATACCCCGCCCGCAAGAAGGATGACAAGACCGATGTGCTGGAGGCCCTCAGCCGCGGCGAGATTACCCTGGATGAGGCCGCCGGCGCCATCGGCAAATGGCAGAAGAAATAGGCTCGGGAGGCAAGAGCATGGATGAGCAGGTAATGGAGATTCTCCGAAAGATAAAGGAAGGCGAACTGACGCCTGAGGAAGGCGAAACCAAGCTGCGGGAGATGGGCTATGAGCCCCCGAAAGAGCGCGCTGAGGAGCGCCGCCAGAGCAGCGGACAAAGTCAGCGGGCCAACTACAACAACGGCGATTTCTGGGATGCTATGGGTACGGCCTTCAGCAAACTGGGCGACGCGCTGGAGGTGGCCTTTGACCGAGCCAAGCATGACATCAAGGAGGCGTCCACGACGATCAACGGCGACATCGAAGGTGATGTCAACGGCGACCTCCGGGGTCGTGTCAACGGCAATGTCCGCGGGCGCATCAAGGGCAACCTGATCGGCATCGTGGAAGGCAACGTGCAGTCGGACATCCTGGGCAATCTGGCCGGCACCGTCAAGGGCAACGTGCAGGGCACGATCCACGGCTCCATGGTTGGCCAGGTGCATGGCAACGTCGAGGGCAGCATCAAGGGCGCGCTGGTGGGCAGCGTGCAGGGCAATGTGAATGGCGACATCGAAGGCCCCATGACCGGCACCGTGGGCGGTGACGTCAAGGGTGACATCAACGGGCCGCTGGTCGGCACCGTCAACGGCGATGTGTACGGCGAGGTGCGTGGCCCCATCATGGGCAAGGTGCGCGGCGCCATCCGCGGCAACCGCGCGTAGGAGGGCATGATGAGCGAGGAATTGAAGGATATTCTCCTAAGAGTGCAAAGAGGGGAGCTCTCCCCGGAAGCGGCCTCGGCGCTGCTGAACCGCATGGAAGGCGGAAACGGGTCCAATGCTTCGCGCGATGACGACGATGATGATGACTGCGACGAAGACGAAGGCGACTGCGATGAAGACTGCGGCTGTGCAGCTTGCGGCGGCGCAGCCCGGGCCGGCTGTGGAGATATGAACGGCACGATCCACGGTGACATCCGCGGCGACATCGGCGCTGTCCGCGGCAAGGTGCTGGGCAATGTCCACGGGCACATCCGCGGTCCTCTCGATGGCAAGGTTATGGGCAATGTGCAGGGGAATGTCGATGGTGATTTGAAGGGCAAGATCATGGGCAACGTCCATGGCAATATCGGTGGTGACTTGTCCGGCCACATCGCCGGCAATGTGGGCAGTGATATACGCGGCTCGCTGACCGGTTCGGTGGCCGGTAACATCTCCGGCATCATCGGTGGTTCCCTGACCGGCAACGTGGCGGGCAACGTGCGCGGTGTGCGCGGAGACGTGACCGGCCATGTGGCCGGCAACATCCGCGAAGGCGTGGGCGGCAGCATTGGCGGCAGCATCTCCGGCAATGTGGATGGCGGCGTGGGCGGAGACATGTCCGGCAAGGTGGCCGGCAACATCAAGGGCGGCATCGGACGGGCGCTTAGCGGCACGGTCTCCGGTAACGTGACCGGCGACGTGGGCGCCATCACAGCCACAGGGCACATCAAGCGTTCGCCTTTCGACATGTTCAACCGCAGCGGCAACCTGCTGGGCGACGTGCTGGGCAACATGGATGGCCGCATCGACAGCAATCTGGGCGGCACCGTGCGCGGCAACC
>JAEZSC010000058.1 GCA_023422005.1 Bacillota bacterium
TGAGCGCGTGCTTGCCGATGACGCGGAACTCGGACAGGCCCTTGGCCCGGGCGGTGCGGATGTAATCCTGGCGCGTGACATCCAGCATGGAGGAGCGGGTCAGGCGCGTGATGAAGCTCAGCGAATATGCGGACAGTGCGATCACCGGCAGCACCAGCGTCATCGGGTTTTCCATCTTGCCCGAGAGCACGGGAAACCAGCCCAACGATACGCAGAACACATAGATGAGTAGAATCGCAATAACGAAATTGGGGATCGTAACGCCCAGCGTCGTCAGCAGCATCGTCGTGTAATCCTGCCATTTGTTCTGCTTGAGCGCAGAAAAAACACCCAGCGGCACGGCTATGAGCAGCGTCAGTATTGCTGCCAATACGCCCACACGGGCGGTGACGGGCAGGCCCTGCAGGATGATCTCGGTGACGGTGCGGCCTTTCACGCGGAAGGACGGGCCAAAGTCACCCTGTAATATGCCGACCATATAGTCGCCGAATTGCTTGATCAGAGGATCGTTGAGGTGATACTTCTCTTCCAACGCTCGCAGAATCTCATCAGGCAGCTTTTTTTCCCCGGCGAAAGGGCCGCCGGGTATGCTGTGCATGAGTACAAAAGTCAACGCGGTGATGACAAATAATGTCAGTATCATGGCAAGGAAGCGCTGTAACGTATATTTCAGCAAGCGTGGAGCCCCCCGTTCTGTCGCGCAACCGCCATGTAAACATATTAAAATATGGCATTGCGTTTTGCGATGTTCGACATACAGAGTATCATAATTTACACTTTACATCAATATGCAATGACGTCTATTTTTCATTGCGTTTTTTGTTCCATAGATAAATTATGCTAACCCAGGTATATTCGGTTTTTAAGCTGACGGGTGAAAGAATGTTGGAAATTTTTAGTACGTTTGGCCAACTCATCAGCAACGAAAATGCGCATATTGGTTTATATAATTGCAGCGTCGTTCATATTATGCAACGATTTGCAGGCAGAGAGCCAGTTTCTTTCATATTATAAGCAAAAAGCTGCATAGCGCAAAGGGCGATTATATGATACTGTCACTGGGTGGGGACAATGATATCCGCGCATTGGAGGAAAAATGAAACAGGCGGAATTGCACATCGTCGCCGGTTTTCTTGGATCGGGAAAGACGACGTTCTTGCAAAAACTGCTAAAAACTACCGACCCTGCGTCGCGTGTGGCCATATGCGAGAATGAGTACGGCGAAGTGGGTCTGGACGGCTTGGAGTTCAAAAGTGGTCGCTTCGAGCTGCTTGAACTCAACGCCGGGTGCATTTGCTGCACGCTGGGGCCATCGCTGGTGGCGGGGCTCAAGATGCTGTGCGCTCGTTTCCAACCCGACCAAATCATACTGGAGCCCACTGGGCTGGCGGGGCTGGCGGACATCCGTGAGGTGCTCGCCGATGCTGGCCTGCAAAAGCTGCTGAATGTGAAGGCGGCGCTGGCCGTGATCAGCGGCAAGGCCTTTGAGCACGACATGCCGCGCTTTGAGAAATATTACCGCGACATGATCGCATCGGCCTCCTGCGTGTATCTGAACCGAACCGAGGGCATGACGCCCGAGGGCCGTGAGCAGCTGCTGGGCTTCATACTGGAGCACAATTTCCATGCTCCCATCCTGGAAGACCCGCTGGATGAGGCCGATCTGTGGGCGGTGCTGAACCGTTCGGCGCTGCCGCCCAACGGGGAGCCGCAGCCCCGCCGGTGGCTGTCCACGTTCAAGGAGGCGGCGGTGCCCACCGGGTGGGCGGGCTCCCGCGAGAGGCTGGAAGCCTTCTTCGCCGGAAACCACCAATGCGGAGACATCCTGCGGGTCAAGGGCTTCGTCATGGACGCCGCGGGAACACTGTGGCGCGCCGACTATGCCGGCGGCGCGCTGGAGCTGAAGCCCGCTTACGACCATGCCGTGGAGTGGTTGCAGTTCGTGGGCCGCAACCTTGCCGTACCAAGGCTGAAATCTTTTTTTGAACATTGAAAAAAGCAGATGGCGGAAGCTGACGGTAGGACAATTAACCGGAAGCGAAAGCGTAAAACCCGTTCTTGCATGGCGGATGGATTGTGATATACTGTCTTTAATCTTCAATCCGATTTGAGCAAAGGCGATGACGAAGCGAGCGCGGGTGGTTTGAGCCCCAGAGAGCCGGCGGCAGGTGGAAGCCGGCGCCAGACGCCCACAAGCGCCAGTCCCTTCAGAGCCTGTATCCTGAAACGTCAGTAGGGAGCACGGGGGGCCCGTTATAGCCTCACGGTTTTCCGGCCTTTGGCCGATGAACCGCAGAGATGCCGCAAGGACAGCGGCAAGTAGAGTGGTACCGCGAGGGCAACCCCGCCTCTATGACATTCATGGAGGCGGGTTTTTTATACCCATCGCGGGCAAAGGAGGGATGCAAATGCAGAGAAGGTTGGTCTCGCTGGTCGTCAACAACCAGCCCGGCGTGCTGACCCGCGTGGCGGGGCTGTTCACCCGCCGGGGCTACAACATCGACAGCCTGACCGTCAGCGTCACCCAGGAGCCGGCGCTTTCGCGCATCACCGTGGTCGTGGCCGCCGACGAGAGCATGCTGCAGCAGGTCGTGCGCCAGGTGGAAAAGCTCATCGACGTGCGCGTTGTGCAGGTGCTGGACGATGCGCCGGTGACCCGCGCCGAGGTCGCGCTGTTCAAAGTGCGCCAGAGCGCCGATCAATCGCTCATGGACATCGTGAATGCCGCCCACGCCGCCATTGTGGACATGGGCGAGCACACGGTGACGATACGGGCCACCGGCTCCCTGGAGGAGATCGATGCGCTGGTATCACAGCTGGAGTCTTTTGGCATAGAGGAGATGGCACGCTCGGGCCTGGTAGCCCTGGGCCGCGGTGATGGCGTGCTGGTGCCCGTTTGTACGGTGTGATTCCGGCTAAGCTGTTCCATTTCGACCAATATTAGTATATAGGAGGCTGAAAAATGGCAAAGATGTTTTACGGCAGCGACTGCAACCTGGGGCTGTTGAGTGGCAAGAAGGTGGCCGTCATCGGATACGGCAGCCAGGGCCATGCCCACGCGCTCAACCTGAAGGAATCCGGTGTGGACGTCATCGTGGGCCTCTATGAGGGCAGCCCGTCCTGGGCCAAGGCTGAAGCAGCGGGCCTGACCGTGATGACCGCCGCCGACGCCGCGGCCGCCGCTCAGGTCATAATGATCCTCATCAACGACGAAAAGCAGCCGGCGCTGTACGAGAAGGACATCCTGCCCGGTTTGACCGACGGCAAGTATCTGGCTTTCGCCCATGGCTTCAACATCCACTTCGGTCAGATCACGCCGCCCGCCGGCGTGGGTGTGTTCATGGTGGCCCCCAAGGGCCCCGGCCACACGGTGCGCAGCCAGTTCCAGGAGGGCAAGGGCGTGCCGTGCCTGGTGGCCGTGGCGCAGGACCCGACCGGCGACGCGCTGGACATAGCGCTGGCCTATGCCGCGGGCATCGGCGGCGGCCGCGCCGGCATTTTGCAGACCACCTTCCGCCAGGAAACAGAGACCGACCTCTTCGGAGAGCAGGCGGTGCTGTGCGGCGGCATCAGCGAGCTCATCAAGGCCGGCTTCGACACGCTGGTGGAGGCCGGCTATGACCCGGAGAACGCCTACTTCGAGTGCTGTCACGAGATGAAGCTGATCGTGGACCTGATCAACCAGGGCGGCCTGTCCTACATGCGCTACTCCATCAGCGATACCGCCGAGTACGGCGACTACCGCGTGGGCCGCCGCATCATCACCGATGAAACCCGCAAGGAGATGAAGAAGGTGCTGACCGAGATTCAGGAAGGCCAGTTCGCCCGGGAGTGGATCCTGGAGAACAAGGCCAACCGCCCGGCTTTCCGCGCCCGCCGTGCCATGGAGAAGGAGAGCCAGATCGAAAAAGTCGGCGCCGAACTGCGCTCCATGATGTCCTGGATCAAGAAAGTGTAGAGACCATGAGAAGCGATGTCGTGAAAAAGGGGACGCTGCGGGCGCCCCACCGGTCGCTGTTCAAGGCCATGGGTTATACCGACGAGGAGCTGGCGCGGCCGCTGGTTGCGGTTGTGCACGCCCACAGCGAGATCGTGCCCGGCCACATCCACCTGGACAAGATTGCCGAAGCCGCCGCCGCCGGCGTGCGCATGGCCGGCGGCACGCCGGTCAAGTTCCCGGTCATCGGGGTGTGCGACGGTATCGCCATGGGCCATACAGGCATGCACTACTCATTGGCCTCCAGAGAATTGATCGCCGACAGCATCGAATCCATGGCGCTGGCCCACGGCTTTGACGCGCTGGTGCTGGTGCCCAACTGCGACAAGATCGTGCCGGCCATGCTGATGGCCGCGGCGCGGCTGGATATGCCCGCCCTGGTCGTCAGCGGCGGCCCCATGCTGGCCGGCCGGGGCAACCGGGATCTGAACTCGCTGTTCGAAGGCGTGGGCGCCTGCGCCGCGGGCACGCTTAGCGAGGCCGGGCTGGCCGCGCTGGAAGATGAGGCCTGCCCCGGCTGCGGCTCGTGCTCGGGCATGTTCACCGCCAACAGCATGAACTGCCTGTGCGAGGCGCTGGGCATGGCGCTGCCGGGCAACGGCACGATACCGGCGGTGTACGCCGGGCGTATCCGCCTGGCCAAGCACGCCGGCATGGCCATCATGGGCCTGCTGGAGCGCGGTATCAGCGCCCGGCAGATCCTCAATGAGAAGGCATTCGAGAACGCGCTGACCGTGGACATGGCGCTGGGCTGCAGCAGCAACTCGGTGCTGCACCTGCTGGCCATCGCCCGTGAGGCAGGCGTGGCCATGGACTTGGAGCGCATCACGGCAGTCAGCGCCCGCACGCCCAACCTGTGCCGCTTAAGCCCCGCCGGGCCCCACCACATCGAGGAGCTGGACGCCGCCGGCGGCGTGCCCCAGGTGATGGCGCGGCTGCTGGCAGCCGGCCTGCTGGACGGCGCCTGCCTGACAGCCACCGGTCAGACCGTGGCCGAGAACTTAAGCGCTGTGACCGAGCGGCCAACCGAGGTCATACGGCCTGTGGGCAACCCCCATTCGGCCACCGGCGGCATCGCTGTGCTGCGTGGCAACCTGGCGCCCGACGGCGCTGTCGTCAAAAAATCCGCCGTGGCGCCGGAGATGATGCGCCACAGCGGCGCGGCCCGGGTGTTCGATGGCGAAGAGGCGGCCATCGCCGCGATCCTGAGCGGAGGCATCCGCAAGGGCGACGTTGTCGTGATTCGCTATGAAGGCCCCGCCGGCGGGCCGGGCATGCGCGAGATGCTGCAACCTACGTCGGCGCTGGCCGGCGCGGGGCTGGACAAGAACGTTGCGCTGATCACCGACGGGCGCTTCAGCGGCGCCACCCGCGGCGCTGCCATCGGCCACGTGTCGCCGGAGGCCATGGCCGGCGGGGCCATCGCGCTGGTGCGCGAGGGCGACCGCGTTGACATCGACATCGAGGCCGGCTCTCTGCATCTGGAAGTGGACGAGGCAGAGCTTGCCCGCCGCCGCGCCGCGTGGACCGCGCCCGCGCCGCGGATCACCACGGGCTATCTGGCCCGCTATGCGCGAATGGTATCCTCGGCCAGCACCGGCGCGGTGCTGCAATGAAATCAAAAGCAGGGAAGGGGGCGGCTGCATGCTGCTGACCGGCTCACAGATCCTCATCGAATGCCTTAAGGAGCAGGGCGTGGACACGGTGTTCGGCTACCCCGGTGGCCAGATCATCAACTTCTACGACGCGCTGTATACCGACGGCACCATAAGGCACATGCTGACCGCCCACGAGCAAGGCGCGTGCCACGCCGCCGACGGCTATGCCCGCTCCACCGGGCGCACCGGCGTCGTGGTGGCCACGTCCGGCCCCGGGGCCACCAATCTGGTCACCGGCCTTGCCACGGCGTTCATGGATTCCACACCTCTCATCGCCATCACCGGCAACGTGCCCGTGCCGCTGCTGGGCCGCGACAGCTTCCAGGAGGTGGACATCGTGGGCATCACGATGCCCATCACCAAGCACAACTACCAGGTGCGCGACATCGCCCGCCTGGCCGACACCGTGCGCGAGGCCTTTGCCGTGGCGCGCTCCGGCCGGCCGGGGCCGGTGCTCATCGACGTGCCCAAGAACATACAGGTGGCCCAGCATGAGTATGAAGCCCTTCGGCCTGCGCCGCCGCAGTGCCAGGTACAGCCGGCTGCCGGCGACATCGACGCCATCGAGGCGCTGATCTGTGGAAGCCGGAGGCCTTTTGTGTTCGCCGGCGGCGGCGTTATCAAGGCCGGCGCGTCCGAGGCGCTGGTGCGCTTCGCCGAGCGCATACAGGCCCCGGTGGCCTGCAGCCTGATGGGTCTGGGGTCCATCCCCGGCGCGCATCCGCTGTTCACCGGCATGATCGGCATGCATGGCGCCAAGGCCAGCAACATGGGCGTGACCCACTGCGACCTGCTGATCGTGCTGGGCGCGCGCTTCTCCGACCGCGTCATCGGCCGTGCGGACAGCTTCGCCCAGGGCGCACACATCCTGCACATCGACATCGACCCGGCGGAGCTCAACAAGAACGTACAGTCCCGCCACGGCTTCATCGGCGACCTGGGTGCCATCCTGGGCGCGCTGCTGGAGCGCCTGCCCCAGACCCACCGACCGGAATGGATGGCCCAGATAGACGCCTGGCGGGCCGAGGCCCCCCAGCCTTACGCACCCAACGGCCTGCGCCCGCAGCACATCGTGGAGCGGCTGAGCGCGCTGGCCCCGGACGACGCACTGGTGGCCACCGACGTGGGCCAGCACCAGATGTGGACGGCGCAGTTCTACCGCTTCCGCGGCCCGCGGACGTTCCTGACATCCGGCGGCCTGGGCACCATGGGCTTTGGCCTGGGCGCTGCCATCGGGGCCAAGGCGGCCAACCCGCGACGGCCGGTGATACTGGTGACCGGTGACGGCAGCTTCCGCATGAACATGCAGGAGCTCACGACCATTGCCCGCTATAACCTGCCGGTGGTCATCGTACTGATGAACAACCGCACGCTGGGCATGGTGCGCCAGTGGCAGACGTTGTTTTTCGACCGGCGCTACTCCCAGACCAACCTGAGCGAGGATGTGGATTTCTGCAAGATCGCAGAGGCCTTCGGCATACCCAGCTGGCGGCTGACCGACCGGGCCGATGTGGACCGGGCACTGACGTGGGCGCTGGGCTGCGGCGGCGCGGCTCTCGTGGAATGTACGATCGACACCAACGAGAAGGTGCTGCCCATGGTGGCGCCGGGAGATTCCATCGACAGATTGATTATGAGCGCGGATATCGATTGATATTCGGCGGGGGAGTTGTACCAGGTTGCATGGGCGAGCAGCGTGCATAGCACGCGGCCAGCCCCTGCCGAGACTACCTCCCAGTTAGCGAGTACTTTGTTCAAGGACTATAGAGCCCGCTGCCGCACATGTCGCCAGCGGGCATTTTGTTTGCACGACTCATTTTTTGGTTGAGCAACACAGTGCCACGGCAGGATTTACTGTGTGATCCTTTGACTGAAAACCCGTCGTGCATGTTAAAATACCCATTGACAAACATCCCCAAGCGCACTAGACTATTTAACGTAGTAAAGTGATAAACAGATAAACTGATAAAGCGAGGCTCCCATGACCGTTGGCAAGACCCACATCCCCCCTGGCACACAGGATTATCTGCCCCGCGAATGCGCTCACAAGCGCACGCTGGAGGCTTCCGCCCGGGCGCTGTTCCGCCGCTGGGGCTATGACGAGGTCGAGACGCCCTGCGTGGAATACCCCGAGGTGTTCCGCGGCGTCATCGGCGATTTTGAGCAGGAGAAGCTTTTCCAGTTCACCGACAGCACCGGCAGGCTGCTGGCGCTGCGGCCGGATTTGACGATGCCGCTGGCCCGCCTGGCGGCCACACGGCTGGCAGACCGGCCGGTTGTCCGCATGTTCTATGTGGGTAACGCCTTCCAGTTTGCCGCCCGCGACACCGCCGGCGCCCGGGAATTCACACAGATCGGCGTGGAGCTGATGGGCCAGAGCGGCCCGCTGGCCGACGCCGAGGTGCTGGCGCTGGCCATCGAATCCCTGAAGGCCGCGGGCCTCACAGACTTTCTGCTGGACATCGGACAGGTGGAATTCTTCAAGGGCCTCATGGAGGAAGCCGGGCTCACAGCGGCCCAGGCCGAGGAGGCGCGGGCCCATGTGGAGGACAAGAACCTGCTGGCACTGGAGCTGCTGATGCAAAAGGCCCGGGTGCCCGGCGAGCTGCGCAACCGCATCATGGACCTGCCCTCGCTGTATGGCGGGCCGGAGGTGCTGGACGAGGCCGAGCGCTACACGCTGAACCCCCGCAGCCGGGCGGCAGTGGCAAGCTTGCGGCGCACGCTGGAGGCCCTGAGCCAATACGGCCTGGAGGATTATGTGAGCCTGGACCTGGGCATGGTGCAGAGCATCCACTATTATTCCGGCGTGATCTTCCGGGGTATCTCCCGCTACCTGGGCTATCCGCTTCTGACCGGCGGCCGCTATGACGGCCTGGTCGGCGAGTTTGGCCGGGACCTGCCGGCTACGGGCTTTGCTTTTTCGGTGAAACCCGTGCTGGTGGCGTTGGAGCGCCAGGGGAGCCTGGCGGATTGCCGCACCGTAGACACCGTGGTGGCGCTGGACGAGGAAGACCTATCTGCCGCGCTGCAGGCAGTGGCGCAGATGCGGGCCCAGGGGCTGGCGGTGGAGCAGTATTACGGCGCGCCGCAGGAGTTGGAGGCGTATGCCCGCGGCCGCGGCGCTGCCCAGGCACTGCGCTGGAGCGCCGGCACGCTGCAGCCTGTGTGGCGCCGGGAGGTTGGGCAATGAACACGTTGACCATTGCGCTGGCCAAGGGCCGGCTGGCCGAACAGGCTGTGGAGCTGCTGAGCCGCTGCGGCGTGGATTGCCGCGCCTACTATGACTCCGGCCGCAAGCTTGTTATGGAGGATGAGACGGGAACCACGCGCTTCCTGCTGGTCAAGCCCAGCGATGTGCCGGTGTATGTGGAGCGCGGCGCGGCGGACATCGGCGTCGTGGGCAAGGACACGCTGCTGGAGAGCGGCTGCGCCGTGTATGAGATGCTGGACCTGGGCTTTGGCCGCTGCCGGCTATGCGTGGCCGGCTTCCCCTCGGGGCGCGAGCAGCCCGTCACGGCGGTCAATCTGCGGGTGGCCACAAAATACCCGGCCATCGCGGCCAGCTTCTTTGGGGCCAAGGGCATCCCCATCGACATCATCAAGCTCAACGGCTCCGTGGAGTTGGGGCCGTTGGTGGGCCTGAGCGACGTAATACTGGACATCGTGGAGAGCGGACGCACGCTGCGGGAGAACGGCCTGGAGGTGCTGGAGGAGATCTGCCAGAGCAGCGCCCGGCTGATCGTGAACCGCGTGAGCCTGAAGACCAAGGCTGATCGCATCAAGCCGCTGCTGGGCGCGATGCGCGCGCAACTGGAGGAGGGAGCGAAATGCTGACCATCACCGACCTGACCGCGGGCGGCAAGCAAGCCTTTTTGAAGAAACTGGCGGACCGAGAACGGGGCATCCCCGCCGGCGTGCGGGACACTGTGGCGGCCATCGTGGCCGACGTGCGCGCCAGGGGCGACGCCGCCGTGCTGGAATACACCGCCCGCTTCGACGGCGTGACCTTGAGCGCCGACGCCATGCTGGTGACCCAAGCCGAGATCGACGCCGCCTATGACAGCATGCCCGCAGATGTGCTGGCCGCCATGGAGCGCGCCGCGCAGAACATCGCGGCCTTCCACCGCCGCCAGGTGCAGCAAAGCTGGCTGGATATGGCCGAGGGCAAGGCGCTGGGCCAGAAGGTTACGCCGCTTGGCCGCGCCGCCGTGTATGTGCCCGGTGGCCGGGCGGCCTACCCCTCCAGCGTGCTGATGAACGCGATACCGGCCAAGGTGGCCGGCGTGGGCGAGATCATCATGGCCACGCCGCCCATGGCTGACGGTTCGGTGTACGCCAACACGCTGGCCGCCGCCAAGATCGCCGGCGTGGATCGCATCTATAAAATGGGCGGCGCTCAGGCCATTGCCGCGCTGGCCTTCGGCACCGCCACGGTGCCCCGAGCGGACAAGATCGTGGGCCCCGGCAACATCTACGTGGCCGCGGCCAAGCGTGAGGTGTTCGGCTTCTGCGGTATCGACAGCATCGCCGGGCCCAGCGAGGTGTGCGTGGTGGCCGACGCCAGCGCGGACCCGCGCTTTGTGGCCGCCGACCTGCTGGCCCAGGCTGAGCACGACCCCATGGCCAGCGCCACGCTGATCACCGACGACGCCTCGCTGGCCGCCGCCGTGGCGGCGGAGCTGGAGAGGCAGCTGGCAGCACTGGCCCGCCGGGACATCGCCGGGCAGTCGCTGCGCGATTATGGGGCGATACTGCTGGCGCCCAGCATTGCCGACGCGCTGGAGCTGGCCAACGAGCTGGCTCCGGAGCATCTGGAGCTGCTGGTGCGCGAGCCCATGGCGGCGCTGGGGGTCGTGCGCAATGCCGGGGCCATCTTCCTTGGCCCCTGGTGCCCGGAACCGCTGGGTGATTACATGGCCGGGCCCAACCACGTGCTGCCCACCAGCGGCACGGCGCGGTTCTTCTCGCCGCTGTCGGTGGACGACTTTGTCAAGAAAACCAGCGTGCTCTATTACACACAGGACGCGCTGCGGGCCGTGTGCGACGACATCGTGGCCTTTGCCGCAAGCGAGGGCCTTACCGCCCACGCGGCATCGGCGGCCATACGTTTTGAATAAGGGAGGGAACGCCATGCGACAGGCAACCATCGAGCGCAAGACGGCTGAGACCAATGTCGCCGTCACGCTGAATCTGGACGGCACGGGCAAGGCCGACATCGCCACGGGCATCGGCTTCTTCGACCACATGCTGACGCTGCTGGCTCGCCATGGCAAGCTGGACCTTGTAGTGAGAGCGCAGGGTGATCTGAACGTCGACAGCCATCACACCGTTGAGGACGTGGGATTGACACTGGGCCAGGCGCTGCGGGAGGCGCTGGGGGTCAAGGTCGGCATCCGGCGTTATGGCACCTTCCACTTGCCCATGGACGAGACCTTGGCGCTGGTGTCGCTGGATTTGAGCGGCCGGCCCTTCCTGGTATATGATGCCCCCATCGCCCGCGTGATGCTGGGCAGCTTTGAGACAGAGACCGCCGAGGAGTTCTTCCGTGCACTGGCCTTTTCCGCCGGCATTACGCTGCACATGAAGGTGCTGTATGGCTCCAACACCCACCACATGCTGGAGGCGCTTTACAAGGGCCTGGGGCAGGCGCTGCGGCAAGCCGTTGAAGCAGACCCGCGGGAGAGCGGCGTGCCATCCACCAAGGGGGTGCTGTGATGCGGCGTGTGGCGGTCATCGATTACGGCATGGGAAATCTGCGCAGCGTGCAGAAGGCCTTTGAACATCTGGGCTTCATCGCCGATGTCACCGACGATGCCGAGGTCTTGAAACGCGCCGACGGCGCGGTGCTGCCCGGTGTGGGCGCCTTCGCCGATTGCATGACTGGCCTTACGGAGACCGGCCTGATTCCCCACATCCGCGACTTCGTGGCGTCGGGGCGGCCCTTTCTGGGCATCTGCCTGGGGCTGCAGCTGCTGTTCGACAGCAGTACCGAAGGCGGTGCCCACACCGGCCTGGGCCTGCTGGCCGGCCAGGTCGTGGAGCTGCCGGCGGACCGTAAGATCCCCCATATGGGGTGGAACAACCTAAAGGTGCTGCGGGCGCAGCCGCTGTTCGCCGGGCTGCCGGAGGAAGCTTATGTGTACTTCGTGCATTCCTTCCACGCCCAGCCGGCGGACCCGTCGGTCATAGCCGCGACCACCGATTACGGCATCCCCGTGACGGCGGCGGTGCAAAACGGAAACCTGTATGCCACGCAATTCCACCCGGAGAAGAGCGGCGACGTGGGCTTGCACATCCTGCGCAACTTCGGAGGGCTGTTATGATCGTCTATCCGGCCATAGATTTGAAAGGCGGCCAGTGCGTGCGCTTGAAGCAGGGGGACATGGCCCAGGCCACCGTATACGGTGACGACCCAGCCGCCGTGGCCGCCGCCTTTGAACGCCAGGGCGCCCGCTGGCTGCACGTGGTGGACCTGGACGGCGCCTTTGCCGGCGAGAGCCGCAACCGGGAGGCCATTGCCGCGATCCTGGCGGCGGTGAACATGCCGGTGCAGCTGGGCGGCGGCATCCGCACCATGGCGGCGCTGGAGGCGCTGCTCGGCATGGGCGTGCGCCGCGCGATACTGGGCACGGCGGCGCTGCGGGATCAGGCCTTCTTGCGGGAGGCCGTGGAAACCTTCGGCCCGCGCGTGGCCGTGGGCATAGACGCCCGCGATGGCCGCGTGGCTGTGCAAGGCTGGGCGGAGGTCTCGGACATGACCGCCGCGGAGCTGGCCCGCTGTGTGGCCGATGTGGGCGTACAGACGATCATCTACACCGACATCGCCCGCGACGGCATGCTCAGCGGCCCCAACTTCGACGCCACGGCGGCGCTGATCACCCCCGGCGGGCCGGGCGTCATCGTATCCGGCGGCGTGGCCAGTCTAGAGCATGTGCGCCGCGCCGAGGCCATCGAGGCCGCCGGCATCATCATCGGCCGGGCGCTGTACACTGGAGACATCCGCCTGTGCGATTTGGGTCTGGGAGGAGAAGCATGCTGACTTGTAGAATCATCCCGTGTCTGGACGTGCGGGACGGCCGGGTGGTCAAGGGCGTCAACTTTGTGAACATCCGCGACGCCGGCGACCCGGTAGAGGCGGCCAAGCTCTATAACGCCGCCGGCGCCGATGAGCTGACTTTTTTGGACATCACCGCTTCCAGCGATGGCCGAGCCACCATGCTGGACGTTGTGGCGCGCACGGCGGAGCACGTGTTCATACCGCTAACCGTGGGCGGCGGCATTCGCACGCTGGAGGATTTCCGGCGCATCCTCAAGGCCGGGGCCGATAAGATCGCCATCAACTCCGCGCCGCTGAAGGACCCGACGCTGGTGGATGAGGCCGCGGCACGCTTCGGCTCCCAGTGCGTGGTGGTGGCCATAGACGCCCGCCGGCGGGCGGGTGGCGGGTGGGACGCCTACCTGAACGGCGGCCGCGTGAACACCGGCCGCGACGCCGTGGCCTGGGCCGCCGAGGTGGCCCGCCGGGGCGCCGGTGAGATTCTGCTGACCAGCATGGATGCCGACGGCACGCTGGCCGGTTATGACATCGAGCTGACCCGCGCCGTGACACAGGCAGTCAACATACCGGTTATCGCCAGCGGCGGGGCGGGGGAGCTGGCCCACTTTGCCCAGGTCGTCACGCAAGCCGGGGCCGACGCGGTGCTGGCGGCATCGCTATTCCATGACCGCGTGCTGGAGATCGGCGACGTCAAGCGTTATCTGCGCAGCCGGGGCATCCCGGTGCGCCTTGCGGAGGATATTGCATGAACTTAACAGGTGACTTGTCTCAAATCAAATACAACGCCGACGGCCTGGTACCGGTGGTGGCACAGGATGTGGCGACCGGAGCGGTGCTGATGCTGGCCTGGGCCAACGAAGAAGCTCTGCGGCGAACCGTGGAGACCGGCCAGGCCCACTATTATAGTAGAAGCCGCCAGGAGTTGTGGCACAAGGGGGCGACCTCGGGACACGTCCAGACAGTGCTTCAGGTTTTGGTGGACTGTGACGGCGACACCGTGCTCTACCGCGTGGAACAGACCGGCGGCGCGTGCCACACCGGCTCCTACAGTTGCTTTGAGAGAACGTTGGCAAAAGGGGATGAAATCCCCCCTGGATTTGAGACGCTGGCCCGGGAGTTCGCCGTGATACTGGACCGCAAGGCCAACCCCAAGGAGGGCAGCTATACCAATTACCTCTTTGACAAGGGTATCGAGAAAATCTGTAAGAAGGTCGGCGAGGAGGCTTCCGAGGTCATCATCGCCGCAATGAAGGGCAACGCCGAGGAGCTTCGTTATGAGGCCGCCGACCTGATCTACCATTTGATGGTGGCCATGGCCCACCAGGGCCTGAGCTGGCAGGACATTCTCTCGGAGATTGAGCGGCGAAAGTAGACATGGTCTGCCTTGACACACCCCGGTCCTGTGGTTAATCTGTATTGCGATAGAACGGATTCGCCAAATGGCCGGGGTATTTGTATGGTTACAGTGGGAAGCAGTTTGCACCCGGTGCGCCGCAGCCGCCTGCGGCAGGCGCTGGGCCGCTGGGCATATGGGGCGCGCCGCCGCCTGTGGTGGGCGTTTGGCGGCTGCCGTTTTGCCCGCACCCGCGTGAACACACCGTTGGAGTACCTGTGTATGGCCCACAGCACGTCGCTGCTGCGGCAGTTGAAGGGCGCGGACATGGCGCTGCAGCGCAACAAGGTCGTCAACCTGCGCATGGCTGCGGCGCGGCTGGACGGCCTGCTGCTGCGCCCCGGTCAGGTGTTCAGTTTTTGGCGGCTGGTGGGCCGGCCCAGCGCCGCCCGGGGCTTCCTGCCCGGCATGACATTGTATTGCGGCACGGTGGGCGCGGGTGTGGGCGGCGGCCTGTGCCAGATGACCAATCTGATCTACTGGATGGCGCTGCACACGGAATTGACCGTACTGGAGCGCCACCGCCATTCCTACGACGTGTTCCCGGACAGCAACCGCACGCTGCCCTTCGGCTCCGGGGCCACGTGCGCCTGGCCCCATCTGGACCTGATGATCCGCAACGACACCGCGAACACGTACCAACTGCGGGTGCGCGTGGGCGAACACGATCTGGAGGGCCAATGGCGCTGTGACGATCAACCGGCGTGCCGCTACGAGGTTGTGGAGCGCGACGCCCGCATGTGCAGCGAGCCCTGGGGTGGCTTTTCCCGCCACAACGCCCTAATACGCAGACGTTTGGATGCCGACGGCGCGCTGCTGTGTGAAGAACTGGTGACGGAGAACCATGCGCTGATGATGTACGCGCCGTTCCTGACCGAGGGAGCTTTGGAGCAGGCAACGGCAGGGGAGGTGGACAGGCAATGAAAGCGCCGGAGTTTACGCTGCGCCCGGTGGACGAGGGCGACCTGGCCGCATTGATGGAAGTGTACCGGCAGTGCGAGGACTTCTTGGCTCTGGGGCCGCAAGCCATGGCCTCAGAGGCCATGGTGCTGGCTGACATTGCCCACTCGCGGGAAATGGGTGGCTTATTCTGCGGCATCTTCGTGGAGGACCAGATGGCCGGCGTGATGGATTATGTGCCCTCGGGCTTTGAAGGTGAGCCAGGCCACGCCTTTTTAAGCCTGCTGATGATCGCCGAACCGTGGCGGGGTAGGGGCCTGGGCGCCGCTGTCGTAGCCGCTGTAGAAGGGATCATCGGGCGCAACCCTACGGTGAAGGCCATACTGTCCGGCGTGCAGGTCAACAACCCCGCCGGCATCGCCTTCTGGCAGCGCATGGGCTATTCCATCGCCAGCGGCCCCAAGCAGATGGAGGACACCACCGTGTGCTACGATCTGCTCAAGAAAATCTGACCACATATATTGTGTAGAACTGGCAAATACTACCGCCTGCGGAGGGGATGCGGCATGGGAGTCGCGCTCATCGCGGGCGGTATTCTACTTTTGCTAATCGCTTTTATCATGACGGCGGAACTGCGCTCATCCATCACGGTTGTGGCCGGACGGGGTGGGGTGTGGCTGCGTTATGCTACAGGCTTGTGGAGCTGCCCGCTCATCGGCGTACAATTGCGCTGGATGTTGGGAGGGCGGCCTCGGGCTTGGCTGGAGCTTCCCTGGGTCACGCATCCCGTAAGTGCCTCTTTCCATAAAACGCTGAGAGGTCTGAAGGGGCGCAAGAGCAAAATCAAACCGGTAAACATCCCGCTCAAGGCAGTCTTTGATCTGCTCAGCCGCTTTCGGGTGCTCAGATTTGATTTCCGCCTTAAGCTGGGTGTGGCCGACAACGCCGCCGCCACGGCACTTTTGTGCGCTGCTTCACTCTCAGCGGCTCAGGCCGCGCGCATGGTGCTGGCTCGCCAAAGCGGTGAACGTCCGTTGGGCACGGTTCAGGTGAAACCATTGTTTTCGGGCGGCGGCGTGTCTTTGCGCTTTGCGTGCATATGGAGCGTAAAAGCCAGACATATTATCTGGGAACTGTTGAAGGCATATGCATCATCAAAGGAGGATTTACATGGGAACCCATCCGATTGAGAATATCATGCAGACGACGATGGAGAGCATCCGCAACATGGTGGATGTAAACACCATTGTCGGCGATACCGTCGTCATGGGCGACGGTACCGTCATCATACCGATCTCCAAAGTCAGTTTCGGCTTTGTAGCCGGCGGCGGTGAATACGCCGGCAAAGATGGCGGCGGCCAGCAGGGTGGCGGCGGACGCCAGCAGGAGCAGCCAACGCCCAAGGGGGAGTATCCCTTTGCCGGAGGAAGCGGCGCCGGTGTCAGCGTGAGTCCTATGGCATTCCTGGTCGTTTGTGAAGGCAGTGTGCAACTGCTGCCGGTGCAGTTTAACAATGCCTGTGAGCGCATGCTTGAACGGGTGCCCGACTTGCTCTTTGAGATCAAGAACCTTTTCACCGGTGACAGCGGGGAAGGCCATAAGGATAAGTGCAAGGACAAGGAAGAGGAGAAACCCAAGCACCGCTGGGGGCGCGGCGGGGACGAAACGGACGGAGGGGCTCAGGACCCCAACCTGAGACCTGCAAAAGATGAACTATAAAAAAGGAGCCGTCACATTATGCGTGGCGGCTCTACTAATTTTCGGATATAATGGAGCAACGGCCCACGCGGAGCCCTCGATCAGCGCTCAGTCCGCAGTGGTCATGGAGCAGTCCAGCCGCCGGGTGCTCTTCCAGAAGAACGCACACCAGCCGCTGCCCATGGCCAGCACCACCAAAATTATGACGGCGCTTGTGGCGTTGAAGCATGGACATCTGGACGACCGCGTAAAGGTTGGGCCCCACGCTGCCGGTGTGGAGGGTTCCTCCATCTATCTGAAGGCCGGCGAGACCTGGACGCTGGAGCAGCTGCTCTTTGGCCTGATGCTGCAGAGCGGCAACGACGCCGCCGTGGCCATCGCCGAGCATGTGGGCGGCAGCTTGGAAGGCTTTCTGGCGCTTATGAACGATGAGGCCGCCAAGCTGGGCGCGGTGGACACCCACTTCGCCACCGTTAACGGCCTGGACAAAGCCGGCCATCGCACCAGTGCCTACGATTTGGCGCTGATCACCGCCACCGCCATGGACGACGCCGACTTCCGGCGCATCGTGGGCAGCAAAAGCGCCGTGATCGGCGATGGGGATGTGCGCCGCGCCATCCCCAACAAGAACAAGCTGCTGTGGCGGATGGACGGCGCCAACGGCGTCAAGACCGGATACACGAAGGGCGCGGGCCGCTGTTTTGTGGGCGCGGCACAGCGCGGCGGCATGCAGCTGATCGCCGTGGTGCTCAACTGCGGTCCCATGTTTGAGGATTCGCAGGCGCTGATGGAGGATGCCTTCGCACGCTACTCCATGGTGACTGTGGCGCTGCCCGGCCTTGTGTTGGGAGAGGCGCCCACCGAGCAAGGACAGCGCGGTACCGTGCGTTATGGCTTTGGCCAGTCTCTCACGCTGCCTCTGGACACCGAGGAGCGCCGCAGAGTGGCCGTGCGGGTGGACCCGCCCACAGCCGTGAAGGCACCGATCGCCGAAGGCCAGCCCATAGGCCAGGCCAGGGTATATTTGGATGGAGAGAATCTGCAAACGGTGGAACTGGTCGCCTTGCAGGAGGAAAAGCAGCGCACATGGCGCTGGTACGCAGATCGTTTGGTGGAGGGGATGTTATGGAGGCGGAAGGACAGCCCGTAAGGCTGCAAAAGTTTTTGGCCGCCGCGGGGATTGCCTCGCGGCGCAAGTGTGAAGAGATCATTGCCGAGGGCCGCGTGTTCGTAAACGGCGTGGTCGTTACGGAGATGGGCATCAAGGTGAGCCCCGGTGACCGCGTGGAGGTGGATGGCGCGCCGGTGGGTGCGCGGGAGGAGCCTGTATATGTAGCCTTCTACAAGCCATCCAACGTGATGACCACAGCGGCGGACCCGGAAGGACGCCAGACGGTGTTGGAATTTTTTCGCGACTTACCCCAGCGGGTGTTCCCGGTGGGGCGGCTGGATTATGAAACCGAAGGGCTGCTGCTGATGACCAACGACGGCCCTTGGGCCAACCGCATCACACACCCCAGCTTCAATCTGGACAAGGAATATCTGGTGAAGGTGAAAGGCCAGTTGGAGGACGCCCAGGTGCGGGCGCTGGAAAACGGCGTGATGCTGGAGGGCAAGCGCACCTGGCCCGCCCGCATCCACACGGTGCGCCGCGGCGGCATGGTCACGCAGCTGAATGTCGTGATCCACGAGGGGCGCAACCGCCAGGTGCGCCGCATGCTGGAGGCCGTGGGCCATGAGGTCGTCTATCTCAAGCGCGTAAGGGTGGGAAGCGTGCTGCTGGGCGAGCTCAAGCCTGGCCAGTGGCGGCTGTTAACATCCGATGAGGTGGACAGCTTTCGCTAACACTGCCTGTAGGGTGGAGATCTATTTCTTTTGCCAAATAAATAGTACTTATCACATGGGCGTATATCCGCTATAATTAGAACATCGGGCGATGGTGGGAAAGCTTTGATCGATTCGCCCATAGAGGAGCACTTATGAAAAAGATACTTGCGTTGACGACTGTGCTGTCGCTGTGCATATTGGCGCTGGCCGGCTGCGTCGGCATGGATTTCACCGGCACAGGTCAGCCCCAGCCCACGGAAAGCGCGGCCGCTTATACCGACGAGAGCGCCTTTGCCCGGGCCGTGGCTGATCAGAAGGCCTCCGACGGCGCCGACGAACACAACCTGAAGGGCGTCGAGCATTATTATGTTTTCAAAAAACTGCCCGATCAGGCCAGGACCACCGGTGTCAAGGCGCTGAGCTTCGCTGTGCGCGTGCAATACGCCTTCGGAGAGACCCGCGAGCGAGACTTTGAAAACCAGATGGAGCTCGTGTGGTATCGCAACACCAGCGGCACCGAGTATATGAGCAAAGTGTCTGAAGACCCCACCGCCAAGCAGATCAGCGGAGACGGCATGTCCTATGTGCGGACTGTCGCCAAGGCCCTCGTGGCAGAGAACAGTCAGGAAACCTTTGACTACTGCCAAATCGTCTACTGGTCTCAGGATGATCAGGCTTTTATGGCGGCGCTGCCCATGAGCTTCACGGAGGACGACATCCGTACTTATTGCGTAGCCGAGAAGAAGCCTCTGACCTGATAAAAGATCTATGCTTCAAGCCGCCTCGTTTGTGCGGGGCGGCTTTCCATGTGAGTATTGCCGTTGTGTTTGCAATGCTATGGCAGGAAGCTATGTTTTGCATTTGCTATGGCCAGTGAAAATTGCTATAATCCTGTTGTGCTGGGCTATTCTGCCAGTGTGGAAGGAAACCGATGAAGCCATTGAGGGTGCTGCTGCTTACCGTATACTACGAGCCGGAGATCACGGCTGTGGCGACCTACGTGTCGCAGGTCGTGAAGGACCTGGCTCGGCAGGGGTG
>JAEZSC010000044.1 GCA_023422005.1 Bacillota bacterium
TGACCTGGCAGCACTTATGCACGACGACACCGGCCACGCCGCCGGCCCCGATGATCAACGCCTTTGCCATGAATGAACCCTCCTGAAAATATCGTTGAATGGAACGGCGATGATTATACAGAAAAGGGTTGCAAGAATCAAGAAAATTTGCGTAAAACCTGCAGAAAATGGGAAACGGCCGGAAATCCGGCCGTTTTTCACATAGATATGTTGGGTTTGCTCCCGAATCCTCCAAAATCCTGTGGTATCGGTGATCAATCAGAAATGCGGCCGCTGGCCGTTGCCGTGACGACTGCCCCCAGCAGGAAGCCGCTCTCCTTGGCGTGGCCCTGCTGTAAACCGCTGTGGACGGTGACCTCCAGTTCGCCGGTGGCGCCGCGCAGCCGGGCCTCCCGCTGGGCGGCCTGGCTGGCGTCGGCCTCGGCCAGTGCCAGCGCCTCCTCCAGCGTTTCGGTGTGGGGGGTGCTGTCATAGCCATACACCGTGTAGCCGGTGATGCCGATGACATCATAATCGGCTCGGACTTCCACCGTACACACGGCGGACACGTTGCCCACAACGGCTCCCAGCGCGTTGGCCACCGGCGCGTCCGGAGCCACGACGCAGCGAGCGCCCAGTGCCGCCGCCACCGCGGGCAGGAATACATGGATCGGCGCGCCCACGCCCACCAGTGCCGCCGGCGTCGCGAAGGAAACCCGGGCGAAGCCGGGGAACCCTTCCTTGGCCGCGCGCCAGCTCAGATCGATGAGCCGCTCCAGCCCCTCCCCCAACCCCTTGCGGTAGGCCGGGTAGCTGTCCTGCAGCAATACGCGCACGATGTTGCGATACATCCGGTGTTCCACGGCGTCATACACCCTCGTGCAGACGTCCTCAGGCGTGGTCTCCAGGCAGTTGCTCAGGAACTCCACGGCCAGTCGGGAGGCTTCCGCGTCAAAGCGGTGGAAGTCGCCCTTCAAGTGCATGACGTCGGTGGGCGTAAGGCCGGCCCGCAGCACGACACCCTCGCGCTCCAAGCGGTCCACCCTTAGGTTGTATACATCGCTGCCGACAGCGGCCGCGGCCTGCTGCAGGCTCAGAGGCCCGCTCCGCAACGCCGCGCAGAAGGCACGTTCATCGTCGGTGTAGCCGGCGTTCTCCCCAATGTCCTTTACCAAAACATAGAAGCCGTGCAACGGCTGGGTGTGGTGCTTGATGCTGTCCGCCAGCTCCCGCAGCACAGCCACGACCTGCGGGTGCTGGCTGGCCAGCACGCACAGCGGAATCACCCGGCCGTCGCACAGCGTAAGCCCCCCATGGCCGTCGGGGCGTATCTCGGTGTCTCCCCCCAAACCGTAGGTATCGATGAACACGCCCCTCACGAAGGTGCGCCACGGGCCTATGGTGATGCCGTCACCGGAGCGCCGGGCCACGCCGCCCTGCACCATGGCCACGTCGGTCGTGGTACCGCCCATGTCCAGTATCATGCAGTCGGGCTCCTGTGCCAGAGCCATGGCGCCCATGACGCTGGCCGCCGGCCCGCACAGCAGCGTCTCCACCGGGCGCACGGTGGTCATGCCCTCGCTCATCAGCGTGCCGTCGCTGCGCACGATGACCAGCGGGCAGCCGATGCCCCGGGCGGCCAGCGCCCGGCGGGTGGCCCGCAGGAAATCCTGTATCAGCGGCAGAAGGCGCGCGTTGAGCAGAGCGCTTGCCGCCCGCTGCAGGCTGTTGAGGTCGTTGAAAAGGTCATGACCGCAAACGATGGGGATGTCATGGCGGGAGGCGATGACCTGCCGGGCCTTCTTCTCCAGCGCGGCGTTGTTCCACATGGCGAACACTTCCACAACGGCCACGGCCTCGGCGTCGGCAAACCACGCCTCGCTTTCCCGCAGAAAGGCATCCCAGTCTGGCTCCCGCAGGATATCTCCGCCCATGGTGCCCAGGCTGTCCAGCATCCAAATATCCTTAAGCGGCGGCAGACCGTACTCCCGACCCACCTCGTTTACGGTGCCGGGGTGCATGCCCAGCAGCACCAGCTTGGCGCGACCGCCCTTGCCCTCTATGCAGGCGTTGGTGGCCAGCGTCGTGCTCAGAGCCACCCGCTGCGCGTGCCGCGCTTCCGTCGGCAGGCCGTCCAGCGCCTCGCCGATGCCGCGGGAGAGGTCCTCCCGCGTGGTGAGCGCCTTGGCCCAGCCCAGTATTTTGCCTTGGTCGCGGTCATAAAGTACAGCGTCGGTATAAGTGCCGCCGGTGTCAATTCCAATTTCCAGTTTCATAACTACCCCTTAAAGTGCAGTGAGTATATCGGCAAATTCCCGCGCGCCGGGGAAAGCCCGGCCTTCTGCCACAGCGCGGCGCAGCTTCTGGGCGGCGGATGTGTTGCCGACCAGCGCGGCGCCCACAATCACATCCTCGCGCAGCATGGCGCATCCATAACCGCCGTCGAAGTCCATCAGCGCCCGGGCGCCCTCACCGGACATGTCGCCGGTGGAGAACACGCCCAATGTGCCCACCTTGAGCATCGGCGAAGGCGGCGCGTCCACATAGCTTAAGCTGTCGCCGGCGGCGTTGGCGCCGGCCACCTTGCCCTGCTCCTGGGCCGTGGGCATCAGCCCCCAGTTGCGGCCCTGGAACTGCGCGGCGTCGCCGCAAGCAAACACGCCGTGCAGCGACGTGGCCATGTGCTCATCCACGACCACTGCGCGCTCACAGGCTGCGCCGGCGGCCTGGGCCAGCGCCACGCACGGCCGTATGCCCGCTGCCACGACGACACACGCGCCATCGTAGAGGGGCTGGAAATCCGCCGGGTCCGCACCGACGTGCAGCGTGAAGCCCCGCTCCTCCAGCTGTTTTTGCAGATAGTCGCCGCCCTCGCGGTTGAGCTGCCGGGGCAGCAGCCACGGCAGCCGCTCGATGACCGTCACCTGAGCGCCGGCGTTGTTCAGTTCCCACGCCGTCTCCAGGCCCAGCAGCCCGCCGCCCACGACGACCGCGCGCCGGCGCTCCAGCGCGCAGGCGCGGATGTCCACGGCGTCGTCATAGCTGCGCAGAGCCATTGGCTCAGCCCCCGGCACCGGCGGTATAAAGCACTCGGCGCCCACAGCCAGCACCAGCGCGTCATAGCCCAGCGCACTGCCATCGGCAAAGGTCACGACCCGTGCCGCGGCGTCCACGGCCACAGCGCGGGCGTTTAGTCGCAGCGTCACGCCGGTCTTCTCAAACCATTCGGGCTTTCGGATGGCCAGCGCCGCGGCCGGCAGCGGCTCGGCCAGCAGCCGGGGCAGCCTGGGGCGGAAGTAGGGCGCGTAGGGCTCCGCGCCGCACAGCGTGACCGCGGCGCCCCGGGCTGCTGCAGCCTCAGCGGCAGCCACTCCCGCCGGGCCCGCTCCCAGTATCAACACTCTTTTTTGATCCATAGAACACTCCCAGAGCAGAAAATGCAAATTCATGGCCCATTATACACTGCTTTGGCTTGGTGTGGAATGTTTTGAACTCATTAAGGACTCAGTCCCAAAGATTAATCGTCGTAAAGCCCGATCGCGAGCTGTCGGGCCATCGCATAACGATACAACGTTGGGGCCGAAGGTTTCCAAAGGGCGATCGGAAACCTTTGGTCGCGCTTAAAAAGCGCGAAACCATTCTTCTGTGCATGAAATATGCACTTAACGCGGATAGCAAACAGCCGCGACAGGCGTGCGAACCTTTGTTGGGCGCCATACATACCATGCCCCAGAGGGGTGTTGACCATGGAAGGCGCAGTCATCACAAAGCATACGCTCAAGGACGACCTGACCTACAAGGGCGTCATTATGGTGGGCGTTCAGATCGATTATCCGCAGATCAGCGGCGCGGTGAGCGCCCAGGGGCGCAAGGCGTTCAACCGCTACTATGTGCTGCAGGCCAACGAGCGCATGGCCTATGCCCGCACAACGATGTACAAGAGCGCCGTGGAGGATTATGAGTATCGCCAGCAGCAGGGATATCCCTTCAACCAATACGCACTGGTGCAGGCCTTCGAGGTCACGCTGAACCGGCCACCGCTGGTCAGCCTGTATTACGACGTGTATGAATACACCGGCGGCGCCCACGGCAACACGACCCGCACCGGCAACACGTGGGATCTGCAGAAGGGCCGCATGCTCAAGCTCAACGAGCTTTTCCGCCCCGGGTATCAATATATGCCCGTCATCGCCGCAGCCGTCACCGCCGAGGCCCACCGCCGCGAGGCTGCCGGTGAAGGCTATTACTTCGACAATCTGGATCAGAACCTGGCGCAGTACTTCGACCCGGCCAACTTCTACCTGACCAGCGAAGGGCTTGCCATCTTCTATCCGCTTTATACGATCTCTCCCTATGCCGGCGGCATCAACGTGTTCGAGGTGCCCTACGGCCTGTTCGGCAACAACCTGCGCTACCCGCTCATCGTATTCCCCTGAGCCGCGAGGAGGCGATTGCATGCTTACCTACCCCATCGAGACCCGCCAACAGCAGGGCCGGCTGATGCGCGGCGAAGCGCCGCTGCTGCAAGTGCTGCTGGACTACCCCATGTGCACCGGCGGCGCGCCGGCCCACAGCCTGGACCAGTTCAACCGCCACTATCTGGGCATGACACAGAAAGCGCTGTCCGATGCCCGTGGCTCCATGAGCATTGCCGCGCTGCGCCACCGCAACCGCAACATCGCCGCCGGCGTGCCCTTTGCCGAGCACAGCCTGCGTCAGGATTGCGAAGTGACCTACAACGAGCGGCCTTGGCTGTCGGTCGTGTGCGACACCCGCCGCACCGAAAGCGCCGTGCACGCCGTGGTGGAGCGCCGCGCCGACACCTGGGACATGGAGGCCGGACACATGGTCACGCTGAGGGACCTGTTTCAGCCTGGCTATGACTACAGGAAGACGATAATGGACTACATAGAGCGCACCCTCGCGGGCACGGGCCAGCCCGACATCAAGCAGCTGCGCGCCCACTTCCGCGAGCGCGATTTCTACCTGAGCCGCAAGGGGCTGGCGGTTTTCTTCCCACTGGCGCAGCTGGAGCCCTACCAGGAGGATGTTCCCGTTTATACGGTGCCGTTTTCTGAATTTGAGGGTATCCGGTTATAAGTAGGATGTGGGAGGATGCGGCCATCGGGCTGCATCCTCCTAATACCACATTGATCATCAAAGCACGTCCTCTCGCGAATCGGCCCAGGAATGTGATAAGATACTCCCGGCGATGCCCCCCTCAATCCACCGCCGCACGGAGAATCCATGAACACATTGCAGTACGCGCTGATCGGCTATCTGCTCATCATCAACATCATAGGGTGCTTTGTGGCCTGGAGCGACAAACGAAAGGCGCAGCTCAAGCAGTGGCGAACGCCGGAGAAGGCCTTCTGGGGCCTGGCGCTGGCCGGCGGCGGCCTGGGCGTGCTGGCGGGCTTTGCGGCCTTCCGCCACAAGACCAAGCACGCCGGGCTGGTGTTTGCCGTGGCGGTGTGCGCGGCGCTGTGCTATGCCGGCTGCTTCTTTCTGTGGCAGGCCCTTTGATAAGGACTTTCCTCCTTCTATACCTCTGACAGCCCCTTGCGCACATGCTCCTCTATGAGCTGTGCCCGCTCCTCACGGCCCCGCCGGCGGTTTACAGCCACCAACAGCTCCAGCGGCGGCACACGGATGGCGTGCCCCTTCCACATCACGGTCTGCAGGTGATCCAGCGCATAGGGCCCGCAGTCGGCAGGCTCGGGCTCATCCAGGCAGGGCTGGGGGTCCGCCGCGACGTCGATGCGCGCATGAAGGAACACCACACCGAAGTGCCTGGTCACCCAGCCGCCGGTTTCGATGATGGGTTCTATGATGCAGTCGCGGAAAAGGTTTGACACGGCTTCCACATCGGCGGAGCGGATCATGATATCCACATCGTGGGGCTCCAGCGGCACACCCCGAATGCAGGCGGAACAACTGCCGGTCAGCCACCAAAAGATGCCGGTCCCCTCCATGCGCCGGGCGAAGGCCAGCAGGGCGTCCTGCCACCCGGTCGGCGAAAAGCGGCCCAGCTGGGAGAGCATCTCCTCGATGTGGCGGGCGTAATTTGCCTGGATGGCGGGCAGATGCGGCAGATCGCCGGGGAAGCGCTTGACATAGCTGTCATTTTCCTTCGTATAGAAGCAAGCCTTCAGAACATCTTCGTATCTTGGGTCGTATTGGGCTACACGGAACACAACCAAGCCCTTGTCCTGTTCAAATGTGATCTTCATCGGAGATCCCCCTTTTCGCTCAATGCTTTCACACTAAGCTTAGCAGAAGAAAACAAGTGAAGTTTGATTTGAGTTGTGATGTTGCTTTCTGACCGTTGAGCCGCTGAAGTGCGGTTTTTATCCCAAACGGAGCATCATTGGTGCAATATCAGGTGCAACAGATTGTAAGATACCTTATAATCAAATCATATCATTTTTGTGGGGAGGGCATCATCCATGTGGTCAAGAGCGGAACTCAAGGAACGGGCCAAACAGGTGCTTAGAAAGTATTACTGGATCGCTTTTCTGGTAACGCTGGTGGCGGGCATACTGGGCGGCGGCTCCGGCAACTCCGGCGGCTTAACGTTTAATTTTAGCTACAACAACAGGCAATTTGAGCGAAACAACCTGCCCTGGCAGGGAGGCGACATTTTCAGCAACCAGGACTTCCTGAACGCGCTGCCGGCCATCCTCACAGGTTTATTTATCGGCGGCTCCATTGTGTTCATCGTTCTGACCTTTGGCATCGCGTTCCGGCTGTTCGTTGGCGGCCCGATAGAGGCCGGCATGAACCGCTACTTCCTCGACGCCCGTTTGGATCGGTCCGACTTCAGCAATCTCTTCAGCATGTTCCGCTCCGGCCGCTATATGAACGTGGTGAAGGCCACCGGCTGGCGCATGCTGTTTACCTTTTTATGGTCGCTGCTGCTGATCATCCCCGGCATTGTCATGGGTTACGCCTATAGCATGATGCCCTACCTGCTGGCTGACAACCCAACGCTCAATTACCGCCGCGCCATGGAACTCAGCAAGGCCATGACCCAGGGCCATAAGTGGAACATCTTTGTGCTGGAGCTGTCCTTCATTGGCTGGTATCTGTTGGGCATGCTGGCCTGCTGCGTAGGCATGGTGTTTGTGACGCCCTATGAACAAGCCACCAAGGCGGAGCTCTACGTCACCCTGCGCCAGAACGCCCTGGACGCCGGTCTGCTCACACCCGGAGATGTCAATCGGTAATGCTTGCGCTTCGCCCTCTTGCAGCCGCCCGCATCATATGCCGGGCGGCTGTTTGTTTCTCAAACTAAAACCACTGGGGCCCATCTTTCGGATCGCCGCCGAAGTAGCCTTCGTGCACGGTGTCATCAAAGAACAGCCGCAGCTGCCGGTCGAAGGTGTGGCTCAGTTGCAGCGATTCCAACCGCGACCGGTCCACCCAGAACGCTCGGCCCTCCTCGGTCTCGCCGGCCATCTGGCCCTCAAAGTCGTGGGTCACAAAGCAGAAGATCAACTCCCGTTTGGTTGTCGCCTCGTCGAACCAGTGGATGATGCCACGGCAGCGCAGGTTGCGCACCGTCAGACCGGTTTCTTCCCGCATCTCGCGCACAGCGGATTCCGTGATGCTCTCGCCAGGCTCCACATGGCCGCCAGGGAAGGCGATGCCCGGCCAGCTCTTGCGTCGCTCCAGCACCAGTACCCGGTCGCGGTCCAGGTCGTGCACCATCGTGCAGTTCATCAGTTCCGTCTCGATCATATGCCCTCCCCACGGTCTGCATGGTGCAGCCTTCCTTTTTATATGCCATCTGCCTCATTTCGTCAATGCTCTGCTATACTGATAATGATTCCGAAGCATGGAGGATGCCCGTGCGCCATCTGCCCAACGCCCTGACCATCTCCCGAATGCTGATGTCGGTCAGCCTCTTTGCGCTGACCGGCCAGCGGGTGGCGTTCCTGTGGGTGTATGTGGCCTGCGGTATCACCGATTGGCTGGACGGCGTGCTGGCCCGCCGGCTGCAAGCCCAGAGCCGGCTGGGCGCCACGCTGGACAGCGTCGCCGATATCGTGTGGTTCGTGGGGGCAGCCGTGGCGCTGCTGCGCTGGCTGCCGGCTCCGCCGCCGTGGGCCTGGGCAGCCCTGGCGCTGGTGATGGCGGTGCGCATTGCCGGCATCGCGGTGAGCTGGGCGCGGTACGGCCGGCCTGTATTCCTGCACACCGTGGCCAACAAGGCGGCGGGGCTGCTGTTCTTCCTGTGCCCGCTGGAGGTGGCGATCCTGGGCACGGTCTACGGCCCGCTGGTGCTCATAGCCGTGGCGCTCATTGCCTCCGCGGAGGAGCTGGCGCTGCACTGCGCCAGCTCCTCGCCGGACCCCGACGTCAAGGGTTGGCTGTGGAGAGCAGGATAGAATCAAGATGTCGTAGGGCCCGCCGGCGTATGCCGGCGGGCCCTCTCTTGTTATCTTTCCCGCGCCCGATCGCCCCTCTTGGCGATGTGGTTCAGGCGGAACGCGGCCTTTTTGGCCTCACGCTCCATCTCCTTTTGTATGCTGCAATAGCTCTTGAAACGCTTGGCATCCAGCTCACCCCGGCCGATGGCGGCGCGCACGGCGCAGCCGGGCTCGTGCTCATGCCGGCAGTCGCGAAAGCGGCATTGGGCGGTCAACGCCTCCACATCCGGGAAGGTGTCGCTCAGAGACCCGCCGTCGCCCACGACGCCCAGCTCGCGCATGCCCGGCGTGTCGATGAAAAGCGCGCCGCCGGGCAGCACCGCCATCTGTCGGTTGGTCGTCGTGTGAGCGCCGCGGGAGCCGTCGGAGCGCAAACCCCCGGTGGCCATCACTTCGCTGCCGAACAGCGCGTTGAGCAGTGTGGACTTGCCCACGCCGGAACTGCCCACGACCACGGCGGTCTGCCCGGGCGCAAGCTTGGCGCGCACATCGTCCAGCCCCTGCCCCTGCAGCGCGCTCACGGTGACCACCGCGAGGCCGGGGAACAGGTCTGTCAATTGGTATACCTTGGCCCACAGGTTGTCGCACAAGTCGGCCTTGGTCAGCAAAGCCACCGGCTGCGCGCCGCCCTCCAGTATGGCCGTGAGATAGCGCTCCATGCGCCGGGCGTTGTAATCCCGATCCAGCGCCATGGCCGCGAAGGCCACATCCACATTGGCGGCGATGACCTGCCGTCCGCTGACTGTGAAGGCCATGTGGCGTACCAGCGCTGTGCGACGGGGCAGCAGAGCGGCGATCAGCGCGCTGCCCTGCTCCAGCTTCACGGCCACAAAATCACCCACCTCGGGGTAGGCATCCTCGGGCTGGTCTCGGCGGAACCTGCCTGTCAGGCCGGCCAGCTCCACGCCGTCGGCGTGGGCCACCTCCCACTGCCCGCGCCAGCGGGCAGTCACCCGGGCCGGCTGCAGGCCTTCATAGCCGTTCTCATCCCACAGTTTCTGCCAGTGTTCGTTCCATCCATAGGTTTCTATCAGGTTGGTTGGCATATCGATGTTTTCTCTCCTTCAAATTTGGAATCCGGTCGTGGTTGTTCTGAGCAACAAGGGATTCATCCATGGCAATTCTCACAAACATCAAACACCGCTCCTTTCAAAAAGCAAAATAAAATAAGCGCCGAAAGCTCTGCCTTCGGCGCTTTGAGAATGCCTTGCAATCAAAAAGGCGCGGCATCGGCCGCGCCCTGTTATGCAGGCAAAAACTCGCTCATGCGATACAAGGGCTGTCGTGAATAGGCCACGCAAGGCCGACTATGCAGTTGTCGGCATCCAAGGATGCTATTTGGTTGGCATACATAAAACAAACATCCTCGCTTTCCTCGCGTGATAGCGTTATTGTACTATATGGATTTCCAGCGCGCAACAGCATTTTTCCAATTGACAGGCATAGTGCGCTTATTTATAATAATGGAGCGTTGCTTTGCGC
>JAEZSC010000172.1 GCA_023422005.1 Bacillota bacterium
TCGGCAACCACATCCGCGAGGCGGCGCTGCTGCTGGGCGAGCTTGTGGAGCAGGCGCTGGTGAACGGCTGCCAGCGCGCCGACAAGCGCGCCTGCGACTGCAACGAATGCGTGGGCCGCGCCCAGGAAATCACGCTGGAGCTGCTCAAAAAGCTGCCGGAGATCCGCGAAGTGCTCACGACCGACATTCAGGCCGCCTACGAGGGCGACCCGGCGGCCCGCAGCACCGAGGAGATCTTGCTGTGTTATCCGTCCATCGAGGCCGTCAGCGTGCACCGCATCGCCCATGAGCTGTACCGTATGGGCGTGCCGCTGCTGCCCCGGGCCATGAGCGAATACGCTCACCAGGTCACCGGCATCGACATTCACCCCGGCGCCACGATCGGCCGGTATTTCTTCATCGACCATGGCACCGGTGTGGTCGTCGGCGAGACCTGCACCATTGGCGACCACGTGAAGCTGTTCATGGGCGTTACGCTGGGCGCGCGCAGCTTCCAGCTGGACGAGCACGGCAACCCGGTCAAGGGCATCAAGCGTCACCCGGATATCGAGGACAACGTCGTCATCTATTCCAACGCCACGATACTGGGCGGCGACACCCGCATCGGCCACGACAGCATCATCGGCGGCAACGTGTGGCTGACCCACACGGTGCCCCCCTATTCCCGTGTGTACAACGCCCAACCCTCGCCGGTCGTGCGCAACGGAGAGGAGATCGAGTTTCAGATATGAACGTATCCTACGCGTTGCTGGCGCATCCCGGCCACAACCGGGTGTATTTCGATCAGTCACAGCCGCTGCACCAAATGGAATTGCAGGCGGTGGCCGGGGGCTTTGCCCGGGGAGCCGAGTGGCGCGCCCTGGGCGGTGTACCTTACCTGGCCTTCGCCTGCGGGCAACCGCTGACGCCGGAGCAGCGCCGGGCGCTGGAATCCCTGAGTTTCTTCTACGCGCTGTTTGAGCTGCGCGACGGATGGCTGCAGCCGATGGAACCCGTGGGCGGTCGCTATCTCAGCGAAAGCATGGCCGCGCTGCTCAAATACAGCGGCAAGACAAACGAGCAGTTCACAGCCCTGATGATCAACCTGGCCGCCAGCCTGTGCCGCACCGGCAGCCCTCGCCTGAGCCTGCTGGACCCCATGAGCGGCAAGGGTACCACATTGTGGGAGGCCCTTAGCCGCGGCATGGACGCCAGCGGTGTGGAGGTGAACGCCACGTGGCACCAGGAGGCCTGCTCCTACGCCGTGAAGTTCCTGGAAAACGCGCGCCTCAAGCACAAGGTCAGCCGGTCCTCGGTGCCTGGAGAAAAGGGCAAGCGCCTGGCGGATCTCTTTACCGTGCGGTTCGCCAACACGCGTGAGGCGTGGGAGGCCGATGACGCCCACGCCCTGACGCTGGCCAGCGCCGACACCCGGCACGCGGCGCGCTGTTTTAAGAAGGAAAGCTTCGACATCCTGGTGGCCGACCTGCCCTACGGCGTGCAACATGCGGGCAAGACTGCCGCCGGCAGCAAGACTTCGGCCCAGAGCGACCTGGCCGCGCTGTTGGATGCGTCGCTGCCCGGCTGGGCGGCGGTCATGAAGCCCGGCGGCGCGCTGGTCCTAAGCTTCAACGAGCACACGCTGGGCCGCGACGAGGCCGCAGCGCTGTGCGCTGACCACGGCCTGCGGCCTCTTTATGAGCCGCCCTACGCCGGCTACTCCCACCGGGTGGATCAGGGGATTCAGCGGGATTTGGTGTGCGCGGTTAAAGCGGTGGAGGGCGAGGAGTAAGCCCGAGGTTTCTATAGCCTTTTCTATTTGATATACCGCTTTACTAAAGGGGCTGCCGTGCTGTACGGCAGCCCTGATTCTTTCTGTGTACTTCTTGCGCGTCATGTGCTCTGGCCGCGCACATCTTCCACCAACTCCCCCAGCATCCGGCAGGCTCTGGCCGGATCGCTGCCCAGGGTAGCGAAGATCTCTTCGACCTTGTGCATATAGTCCGCCGGGCGGTGTTGGAAGGAATCGATCCTCTGTACGGCCCGCTTTTCGTTGAGGCAATAGGTCTCGTTGAGCGCGAAAAGCACCTGATTCAAAGCCGATATCGAGCGTACCACATGGGCGGCCACATAGTAGGGGTCGCCTTTGTCGGCGTTCTTTGCGGCCAGCTCTTGGGAGAACCCGGCCTCAAACAGATAGAAGCTCAATATGGCCTGCTTCATCTTGGCCGGGTAGGGCCGTGTCTGTGCATGCAAAGTTTGCAATGTCCCCGTGGGGTCGTGCAGAATGCGGCACGCTGCCAGCTCGCCCATGTACATGGCGTTCAGATAGGCGTGGGGGTGGCCGGGCTGATAGTGGGCGGTCACCCGGCCGGCGCTGCAATCCTCAATGGCTTGCTGCACGCGGGCAATGTCCCGCAGGATCAGGTCCACGTGCAGATCGCCGATGATCAGCCAGCCGCCGCCGTTCACCCAGTTGCCCCAGCTGCCGGGAGGGGCGATCAGCCCCTCCCGATGCTCCTGATCCAACGCCGTGGCGGCGCGGTCCAGAGCGGCCAGGTCCAGCTTGTCAGCTTCATAACAGATGCCGATGTCCACGTCGGAATCCGGCCGATGGGTGCCTGTAGCCCGGGAGCCGCCCAGCACGACACCCACGATGCCGGGTGCATCCTTGAGTGCCAGTTGGACTTCCTGCAGGATGGCTTCCACGTTATCCATGATTATTTTCTTTTGACCGCCCCTTGACCGGCGCGGCCTCCGCAGACCCAAAGCTCACGTTGATTTTATGCTGCACCAAGACCTCGTCGCCGTCGAAAACCAGGCGCAGGTCAGTCACGAAGGGGGCGTTGACGTCGCGGGCGGTCAGGCGCAGCGTGTTCCCGTCCTCCCAGGTGAAGCTGGCGGCCTGCACATGGGGATGCTCGGTGGAGGCGTCTTCGCCCTGCACCCAACGCTGGCGGCCATAGACCAACGTGGTTCTGCCGCCGCGGTTGGCGTTGGAAGAAAGGGTGCCGTAATAGCGTCGTGTCACCGCCGTCGTGAGTTCGCAGCAGCCTTCATCGAAGCGCAGCGTCAGGCTGCGCACGTGCATCGGGTTTTTGTCCAGCAGGATGGTTTTGCCATTCCACTTGGCCTCCAGCACGGAACTGGGCTGGGCCTTGGGCGGGTCATAGCGCAGGCCGGCCAGTGCATCCTGCAGCGCCTGGTGGGCTGCCGGGTCTTCGGGCAGAGTATCGGCCATGGCGGGCAGCACGTGCTGCCACAGCAGCGTGAGCACCGCCTGCATGTCGCCGATGCCGCTGTTGATCGCGAAAACGGCGTCATGGCCAGGGCTTACGACGCAATATTGACCGAATGCGCCGTCTCCGCGATAGACGCCCTCGGGGATGCACCTCCAGAATTGGTAGCCGTAACCCTGCCCCCAATCGCTGGTGCCGTCGGCGGGGCCGTTGCTGACGTGCTTGCCCGTGGCCTCGTCGATCCACGCGGCGTTCAGCAGCTGCTTGCCCTGCCACGCGCCCCGCTGCAGCAGGAACTGGCCGAACTTGGCGATGTCATGGGTCTTGATCATCAGGCCGAAGCCGCCGGTGTCATAGCCCCGGGGGCACTGCTCCCATGTGGCGCCCTGGATGCCCAGTGGCGCGAACAGCCGGGGTGTCAGGTAATCCAGGATGCGCATACCCGCCAGCCGGTGCACGATGACGCTCAGAAGATACGTTGCGGCGGTGTTGTAGACGAAGTGGGTGCCGGGCTCCTTCTCCAGCGGCACCGAGAAAAAACCCTTGACCCAGTCACCGCCGCGGCGGCCGAAGGTCTTGTCGGAGGGGTCCACGATATGGCCGGTGCTCATGGAGAGCAGGTGGCGCACCTTGAGCGCCTGCCACTTGCGGCTTAGGCCCTTGGCATACTCGGGCAGGTGCTTCAAGACCGGGTCGTCTACGCTCAGAAGGCCTTCCTGCACGGCGAAGCCCACCGCTGTGGACGTGAAGGATTTGCTCAGCGAGAACAGCATATGATTGCGGTCCAGCGAATAGGGCGACCACGCGCCTTGGGCGATCACCTGGCTGTGACGCAGGAAGACCAGGCTGTGCAGTTCGATGTTCTGTTCATGCACAGCCTGCAGAAAACGCTGCAGCGCCGCGCTGGGCACGCCCTGGCTTTCGGGGATGGCGGCGGGCAGGGTGTAGATCATGATGCTCATCCTCTCTTGCGAAAATTCATACATGTCCATGGTTATACGAAACACCCTCATTGTACACGGGCATAGCAAAAAAGCAAGCCGGACGACAGTGCAACGAACGGCCTCTAGCTGACGCAGAACAGCCGCAGGCTACAGATGTTTTTTTGCAACGTTTCCATGTGGAAAGGGGTTGGCACAAGGGCCGATATGAAGAACAGGAGATGAAAACCTGAAAACGGTACCACAGAAACACCCAGGAGGTTAAACGTTTACATCGTTCTGTTAAGCAACATTCATGCAGTGTATTGTCGGATTAGGAGCAAATGGCGTTGTATACCGATCACACCTGTGTATAGGCAGTATGGAAATGAGTGTAACGGTGTGATATGATGCAGAGGATGCCGGAGTGTGTGGAGTTATCCTTCGGCACGGATCTATTTCTTAATTCTAAAATGGATAGAAACGGGAGGGCGAACAATGGCGTTGTTACCTCTGGATGAAGGCTGGCTGCTGCGGGAGGTGCCGCTGCGATGGGACGCTTCTTTTCTGCCTCGGGCGCTGCAGGAGCAGCCTGTGCCTTGCGGTTTGCCCTGCGACGTGCGCATGGCGCTGATGGATGCCGGGCGCATCGACGATCCGCTGGTGGGCGTCAACTTCCGCGACCAGTTGTGGGTGGAGCGGCGCTCCTGGTGGTTCGAGAAGCGCTTCCAATGGAGCGGCGAGGCTCATGACCGCGTGGAGCTCACGTTGGACCGGCTGGACTGGGGCGCGGACATTTTCTTGAATGGCATCCATCTGGGCCGCCATGACAGTGTGTTTTATCCTTTTGTGGCCGATGTCGGCGCGCAACTGAAGGCCGGTGAGAACCAGCTGGTCGTGCGCCTGACCTGCGGGCTGGAAGGCGTGACCGATGCGGATGTGGCCGAACTGGATTGGCAGGCGTGCACCGAAGCGAGCAACGGCTGCCCCGAGCGCGGCGACCACCGCCGTGCCTTCCTGCGCAAGCCCGCCTACGCCTTCGGCTGGGACTGGGGCCCCCGGGTGGCTACCTGCGGCATCGGCAGCGCCCACATCCAGGCCCATGACGGCGCGGCAGTGCGCCACGTGATGCTGAGCACCCGGTGCGTGGAGGGAGGCACGGCCACTGTGCGCGTGAGCGCCGAGGTGGAAAGCCTGCTGCCCTTGTCCACGCAGGATGGCGAAGTAGAAATATCTTTAAGCCTGTATGGCAAAATTGCCGCCTGCCAGACGCGGCGGGATGTACTGCTGACAAGCGGCCTCAACTGGCTGGATTTTACGCTGGAAGTGCCGAACGCGGCGCTGTGGTATCCCAACGGCTACGGTGAACAGCCGCTCTATGAACTGCGTGTGGCCGTGCGCACCGCCGGCGGAGAATCCCGGCTGAGCCGTATGGCCGGCTTGCGCACATTGGAGATGGACACTCGCCGCCTGGAGGACGGCACCCGCCGTTTCGCGCTGGCGGTCAACGGCCGGCCGGTCATGTCCAAGGGCGGCAACTGGATACCCAGCGACTCCATCTATGCCCGGGTGACGCCGCAGAAATATGAAAAGCTGGTCGCCGAGGCCAAGGAGGCCAACTTCACAATGCTGCGCGTGTGGGGCGGTGGCCTTTATGAGAACGACATCTTCTATGAGCTGTGTGACCGCGCCGGCATTTTGGTGTGGCAGGATTTCATGTTCGGTTGTTCGTTGATCCCCGACCACCGCGGCGATTTCTGCGCGCTGGTGGAGCGCGAGCTGGAATACCAGACCCGCCGCCTGGGCGGGCATGCGTGCCTTGGGCTGTTCTGCGGCAACAACGAGAACCAGATGATTTACGTGGATTGGATGAAAAAGGACCGCCGCCATGGCGGGCTGCATGTCTACAACCGTTTGGCCCCGCAGGCCGTGCGTCGCAATTGCCCCCATGTGCCTTATTGGCCCTCTTCGCCCTATGGCGGGGCGAATCCCAATGACAACGACGTGGGTGACCGCCACCACTGGAGCGATTGCACGATGAACCCCGACATGGAGCGCCGCATCACCCCGGAGGAATACGACAAGGTGACCAGCCGCTTCATCAGCGAGTATGGTTACATCGGCCCCTGCTCCCGCGAGAGCATAGAGACCTTCTTCGGCGGCGCGCCCATCGACCGCAGCGGCGACATTTGGTCCGCCCACAACAACACCTTTGAGAAGCACACCGTGGCCGCCGGTATCACCAAGCATTACGTGGACGCCGAGGGCCTGAAGCTTACGGATTATCTGCTGTACGCCGGGGCGGTGCAGGCGCTGATGCTGGGCTATTCGCTGGAGGCCATACGCAACAAGCCCGAGTGCTGGGGCGCGCTGTTCTGGATGTACAACGACTGCTGGGGGGAGACCGGCTGGACCATCGTGGATTATTATCTGCGCCGCAAGCCCAGTTTCTATGCCGTGCGCCGCGCCTTCGCGCCGCGCCGGCTGATCCTGCGGGCTCAGGGCGGCGAAGCAGTGGTGACCGCCCACAACGACACCGCCCAGGATGTGACGCTTGCCATCGAGTACGGATCCATGGCTCACGACGGCAGCGGCTGTGACACCCGAACGGCGCAGGTGTCGCTCCAGGCCTACAGCAAAGCCCAGGTGGCGCGCTTCCCGCTGGAGGGCTGCGGCCCGCTGGTGTTTGCCCGCGCGCCGGGCCTGGACACGGCGCTGCTGCGCCGCGGCCCCTATCGGGAGCATCCCGCGCCGGCCTGCGAGCTCACCGTGGGTGATGTGAGCAGCCAGGGCGACGACCTGCATTTCACCGTGACCGCCCGGGGCTATGCCCATGGCGTGCACTTCGGCTTGGGTGGCGAAGTGCGCCTCAGCGACGAATGGTTTGACCTGTTGCCCGGCGAGAGCCGCGCCATCGTGGCGCGGGGTGCCGCCGGCCGCGAAGTCCAGCCCAGGGCCATCAACCAATAACCAGACTGCCCATGACCCCTAAAGAAGTCTAAATCGCGGACGACGCCACAGCATCGGACGCGAAAAGCCGGAGGCAAATAATGAGTGTTACGATAAAGGATGTGGCCCGGCTGGCCCGCGTGGGCGTGTCCACCGTATCCCGCGCCATGAATCAGAGCGGTTATGTCAGCGCCGACGCGCTGGAGCGCATCAAGGCCGCCGTGGAGGAGCTGGGCTACCGGCCGGACCCCACCGCCAGGGCGCTGATCCGCCGGCGCACTGACATGGTGGCACTGATCGTGGATGTGCCGCTCAACGAGGCCTGGGACACCGTGGTGACCCATCTGGAAAATGAGCTGTTCACCGAGAAGCTGATTTCCTCGGTGTTCATCCTCTCCTATATGATGCCCGACTGGCAGGAGCGTTTTCGCACCGTCGTGGAGACGATACAGGAGCGGCGCATGGCCGGCCTTATCTTCATGGGCGGCGATATGTACGGCTCCGACGAGGAGATCTACGACCGGTTGATCCACACCCGCTTCCCGATGGTCGGCATTGATTGCTACATGCCCGGCAGCATCGTCGTGAGCTCCGACCACGAGGGCGGCACCCGCACCGCCGCGCGCCACCTGCTGGGCCTTGGCCACAAGTCCATCGGTTTTCTGCGCCCCAACGACGACGCGGGCTCCATGTCCCGCCAGCTGGGCTGGAAGAAAGCGCTGTTGGCCGCGGGAATCGACCCGCCGGACAGCTGGGTCGTCAAGACCGAGGTCGTGACGCCCAAATCAGCGCTGGACGCCTGCTTGCCCGTGCTGCAGCGCCCGGACCGGCCCACGGGCTTTGTGTGCTTCAATGACGAGCTGGCGCTGGGGCTCATTCACGCGGCGTGGCGCCTGGGCATCAAGGTGCCTGAGGAGCTCTCGGTGGTGGGGTATGACGACACGCCCTCGGTGCAAGCCTTCATCCCGCCGCTGACGACGATGAAGCAGCACAGCGACCGCATCGCGCGCCTGGCGGTGGATGAGCTGATGAACTGCCTGCAGGGCCGGGAATCCGTAGCGGGGACCAGGATGATCGATTCGACGCTGGTGATCAGAAATACGACGGCGGCGCCGTATCGCTGACGCATCTCCTATTGTTTATATATACGACGTTCACCAAGCAAGCCTGCCGAGCGACTGGCAGGCTTGCTATTTGTAGACCCTTCACTTTTCTGGTGGTTAACATGCAATGGTAGATGGCTGCCAATAACTACTGGGTATACTTATACTATTTATTAAATGGTATTAGCAAAAGCTCAGAAAAATCTCTCACATGATAATCAGAATAGGATAAAAGCTTAGTTAATTCTTGATTGTCCCGTTTAACTAAATGCTCGCTTAAAACAGTTCTCATTCCTGTTGCTTTTGCTCCAAACAATTCATCCGATCCTCCATCCCCAACAAAATAACTGTTTTGGGGGATTACCCCCATTTTTCCCATCGCTGCTTGATAAATAGCCGGGTGCGGTTTGATGTATCCAACGTCACAGGAAAAAATGACTGAGTCAAAAAGCGGATAAAGAGGAGATTCATTCCAGCTAGTTTTGTCTATTGTATCTGCATTGCTAATAATGCAAAGTTTTAGTTCCATTTCTTTTAGGCGAGATAAAGTATTTAGTATTATTCTATCTACATTGCAGAGAGCGGAACGCATTTTGTTCATTCGAAGCTCAAGCAATTGGCTTTTTTTCGCTAATGAAGCATTGAAACCGCCTTTGGCAATTATTTCATCAATGATTTCATGAGGGTCTCTAATCTTGCCTGTTGCACGTCTAAAATATAGTTCCCGATCCTCTGCAATTGCTTCCCACTCTTTTATTGAGATATTAAGAACATCATTTTCGTTAATGCTGTCACCATATACAGGCTCAATAAGAGTGAAAAACAAATCAAAAAACACCACTGTTCTACCCATAGTCCCTCCTGTACAATAAAAAACGAAAGACAAATTCGCATTATGCTTAAACTATACGAAAGCCAAGGAATATCGATTCAAATCAAACATTAAGAAAAATAGCTTAACCCAACGCTTGTTAAAATAATGAATACACCATTAAGGATAACATTTAGGCTACTGCCAAAGAAATGTAGTTTGACATGATTGACAGTGTTTCTAAAATAATCAGTAGACTCTCTTTCCATTTTTGTAACTTCTAAATTTAAATGCGATGAATATTGGCTATAAACTTGGCCCATATTGCTCAAATTCACACCTGATGGATTGCCACCAATGGATGATACAGCTCCGATAATAACAATGAGTAGACCGATAATGGCCATGATGTCAAAGGTTCGCATCATCAAATAATGATGCAACAACAATGAGATAAAAAATGCAATAATCGAAGACACTATTCCAAATAATAAAATGAACATAATTCTTCTAAGCAATTTTCTATAACTCATTGAATCTTCCTCCTATTAATTCATTACATCTTCCTTAGAATCGACGCACCTATCAGTAGTTCAAGACTGCGTGTTATAGGCATTATATTGTCTTAATTCAAAGTAATCAATATGTTCGGATGCGGCGTCGACAGGAGTCAGCGTATTGATATGCCTTTGTGCCGTGTTTACCGCCTGCGAGGCGGCGAGGACGGCACTTTTGAAGCGGCAAAAGTGCCCAAAACCGCTGGGGAAGGCGCAGGCGAGTTCCTAAGACCTGTTCGACCGGTACCCGGAACGACCAGCGGCGGGGAACTAGGCGGCGCATACGGCGCCGCCGTCGGCCACCCCCGCCCGCTGCCTGTCTCTTGTAACAACCACCGGTTGACAGGGGGAACTCGCAATGCGCCCGTTGCGGCCGCTGGGCCGCAAGAGACGAGGAATACCTGACCATTACAAATAGTAATTAACAATCAAAAGATGGATGCCGAAGGTTCCCAAGGGCGATCGGAAAGCCCTTTGGTCGCGCCAAGAGGCGCGAAATCCCTTCCCCTCTTACATGGCATAAGCGTACCAACCTTTTCTGTGGCGTTGCCGCCGCATTTTAGTATCTCTTAACCTTCCTTGCCGACAATTTAGCACCTTTTGGATGCATGCCAGCACCGCCTGCTGTATAATCGTATATAGATAGAACTGGCAAAGGAGGCCTGCCCCATGCCCTGGATTATCGCCGGCGTCATCGTGCTGATCCTTATCATCTGGTACATCAGCGCATACAACCGCTTTGTCACGCTCAAGAACAAGATAGAAGAAGCCTTCTCGACGATGGACGTCTATCTGAAGAAGCGCTACGACCTGATCCCCAATCTCGTGGAGACCGTCAAGGGCTACGCCAAGCACGAGAGCGGCACGCTGGAGGCCGTGATCAAGGCCCGCAACCTGGCCATGAGCGCCGGCAGCACCGAGGAGCGCGCCCAGGGCGACAACATGCTCAGCGGTACGTTGAAGTCTCTGTTCGCGCTGGCCGAGAGCTATCCGGACCTCAAGGCCAATCAGAACTTCCTGGATTTGCAGAACCAGCTCAAGGCCATCGAGGCGGACATCGCGAACGCCCGCAAGTATTACAACGCTGTGGTGCGCGATTACAACACACTGCGGGAGACCTTCCCCAGTGTCATCGTGGCCAACCTCAATCACATGGAAAAGAAGACTCTGTTCGTCATCGAAAACGAAGAGCGCCAGAACGTCAAGGTGCAGTTCTGAGCGCTGCGCCGGACGCGCAAGGAGAACGACCATGAGAGGGATTCCACGCGCCCTGCTGGGAGCGCTTCTGATCGTCGCGCTGCTGTCCGGCGCGGCGCTGGCCGCGCCGCGGCCCGACTTGGGCGCCTTTACGATCACGAGCTACGACGTGCGCATGGATGTGAGCGCCAGCCATGTGTGCGACATCACCGAGACCATCACCGTGCGTTTCACCGCGCCCCGTCACGGCATCGAACGTTACATTCCCTTCCAGGGGCAGTTGCACCGCGACGTGCCCGGCGCACCGGAATATTCCGAGTATCTGGCGCTGGTCAGCGATGTGAGCGTACAGGGTTATAAGTATGAAACCAGCACGGAGGATGGCTATGTCATCGTGCGCATCGGCGACGAGGACGTATATGTGAATGGTGACCAAACCTATGTGATCCATTACCGCATGGCCTGGCAGGACGACGGCATAGATGCCTTTGACGAGTTCTACCAGAACCTGATCGGCGATGAGTGGAACACGACCATCGACCGGGCCAGCTTCACCGTGACGATGCCCGCGCCTTTTGACGCGGCGCAGCTGGCAGCGTTCACCGGCAGCGGCCCCATCGACTGCCAGGTGCAGGGCAACACGATCACCGGCAGCACGGGTGCGCTGCGGCCCAACGAGGGCGTCACCATGCGCCTGCAGCTGCCCCAGGGCTATTTCTCCGGCATGCTGAACCCCCGCGCTTATGACGGAACCTGGGCCATCGCCATTCTGGCGCTGGCGGCGCTGGGCGCGGCGTTGGTGTGGCTGTATGGCCGCGACCAGCGGCCGGTCATCACCGTGGAATTCTACCCGCCCGAGGGCATGAACTCGGCGGAGCTGGGATATGTGTTCGATGGCCGCGCCGACACCCGGGATATCGTGTCCCTGCTGATGTACTGGGCCCACAAAGGTGTGCTGCGCATCGAGCAGGAGGGCGATGAATTCACGCTGGTCCGGCTCAAGGATCTGCCTAACGACGCCTCGCGTATGGAGTGGCACATGTTCGGCGAGTTGTTCCGCGGCCGCGACACGGTGACGACAGCGGAGCTCAAGTACAAGTTCTACAAGACCGTGGAAAGCTCTCGCGCCATGCTGAACAACAGCTTCCAGACCGAGCGAACCCGCATCTTCACCCGCACGTCCTCAGCCCTGAAGCCGCTGCTCAGCCTGCTGGCGGCGGTGCCGGTCACGGCTACAATTGCCATGGCCATCTGGCGGGGCAGCTTCGATTATGCCCTGGCGCTGGTCGTGGGCTGCGTCGCCGCGCTGGCAGTGCTGCTGCCTGTGTTTGGCGTCATCTGGACCATGCGCAACTGGCGCACCGATGGGCGCACTGCCCGGGTGGTCAAGCTCACGGCCTTTCTGGGTTTCAGCCTGGTCACGCTGGGTGTGTATGCGTGGCTCTCCGCCATGGCGCTGGATGCTCAACTGGTGCTGAGCGCGCTCGCGAGCACCGTCGTGCTGGCGCTTTGCGCCGTGTTCATCGTGCAGCGCACACCTCAGGGCGTGGCGTGGCTGGGCAAGGCGCTGGGCCTGCGGGATTTCATCGAGCGTGCAGAGCGTGAGAAGCTGGAACGCCTGGTGGAGCAGGACCCCAGCTATTTCTACAGCGTGCTGCCTTATGCCTATGTGCTGGGCATCACCGACAAATGGGCCCGCAACTTCGAGGGCATCGCGCTTCAGCCGCCGGATTGGTACCGGGGCGGCTATGGCGACGTCTTCACACCGCTGATCTTCGCCCACACGCTGAACCGCTCCATGAGCAGCTTCCAGACCGACATGACCGCCCGGCCCCAGCAGAACAACAGCGGCAGCGGCGGCTTTGGCGGTGGCGGGGGCTTCTCCGGCGGCGGTGGCGGCGGAGGAGGAGGGGGGAGTTGGTGACCTCAGGCAACGCGCGATGTCGGCTTCGCCGACATAAGAGCGTTGCCGGTCGCCACGCAGTGGCGAGAATCGCCCGCCATTTGGCGGGCGACAGATGTACCGAAAAAGTCCGCGTAGAGCATTCCCGGTCGTTTCCGCAGAAACGAGCTTCGCCCGCCATTTGGCGGGCGACAGATGTACCGAAAAAGTCCGCGTAGAGCATTCCCGGTCGTTTCCGCAGGTGTTACCCCCTGGCTGGTCGCACCCTTCGGGTGCTGCTCGCCCCTGCGACCTGGGCCTGCGACAGTGTCGGCTTTAACCGATACGACAGCAGGCCGAGAGCTGTGCAAGGAAATCCGCTTGCGGATTTCCGGTCGGCCCGCAGGCCGATGATGTGCAAGGCACAGCGGAGGGGCGGGCGACAGATGTGTCGTGAAATTCTGCAAGGAGCATTCCCGGTCGCCCCACGGCGGTCGATCAGATGTACCGCGAGACGGTTGATAGGAGCGCACATTGATAAAGATTGAGCAACACCAATACGCCCCCGCGCTGGCCCTGTTTGCCAACCGCCGCCACATGATGAAGCTGGCGGCGCTGGCCGAGGGCGGCGTGCAGGGGGAGATCTGGGCCGATGGCGCTTTGCAGCCGCGCATCGCCGTTGCCCGGGTGCACAACAAGGTGCTGGTCGCATCAGTGCTGCCTGCCGAGGCCATCGCCCGTACCTGGGGCCCATGGCTGCGGGAGATGGCCTACGATTGGGCCATGGATGGCGATGAGGATGTGGCGCTGCTCTTTTGGGATGGTCCGGAAAGCTTCGATGGGCGCGGGGCGTGGGAGCTTTCTCTGCCGGGCAGGCACCCCATCTATCAGGCGCAGCAATGCTACGCCGCGACGCCGCAGGAGGTGTGCGGCGCCTCGCTGCCCCAGGGTTATGAACTGCTGGCGGTGGATGCGGCGCTGCTGGAGCGCGGCTTGCCCCATGCCGATCAACTGCGGCAGGAGATGTGTTCTGAGCGCGCGTCGGTAGAGGAATTTCTGGCCCGCAGCTTCGGCATCGCCGCTGTGCGCGAAGGCGAGTTGGCCGGCTGGTGCCTGTCGGAATACAACTGCTCCGAGGGTTGCGAGGTGGGCATAGAGGTGCTGGAGGACCACCGCCGGCAGGGGCTGGCGCTGGCCATGGTCAGCGCCTTTGCCCAAGAGGCGGCTCGCCGCGGCGTTGGGCGCATCGGCTGGCTATGCAACAGGGATAACGCTGCCTCGGCCGCCACGGCGCGCAGCGCCGGCCTGCGGCTTGCCCGCGAATACGGCCGCCTGCTGTGCGTGAAGGAACCCGCTGTGGAGCTGGCTTCCGGCGGCGACGCTCTGCTCAACGCCGGGGACGCCGCGGCTGCGGCCCAGAGGTTCGAACAGGCTCTGGCTTTGCCTGGAGCGCCGCCGTGGGCCGGCGTGGAGCTGGCCATGGCACGGGCGGCGCTGGGGCAATTGGAGGAAGCCTTTGCGGCGCTGGAGGAAGTGCTGGCCAAAGGTATCGACTATTGGGGCTGGCTGAACCATGACCCGCGGCTGCAACCGCTGCGGGCGGACCCGCGCTGGCAGCGGCTGCCGCGCCCCGAAGGCGGAGCGTGACTCTCAATTAAGAATGGTGCCGAAGGTTTCCAAAGGGCGATCGGAGACCTTTGGTCGCGGTTACAGGCGCTGCCCCGGCTTGCGGCAACGTCGGCTTTGCCGATGTGAGAGCAAGCCGATAATTGCGCAAAGCGCAACGAAGGGCGCGAGATTCATATTCATTGGTCTCAAATGGTATAGACCAATTTTAACCGCGATGCTATACTTAGGATAATGATTGTTTAGGAGGAACGAATATGGCCAACTTACCCATCGGCATCATCAGCGATTGCTTCCGCCTGCCGCTGCGGCAGGGCATTGAGCGCGCCGCGCAGCTGGGCGCCCAGGGCGTGCAGATTTACGCCGTGGATGGCGACATGGCTCCTGAGAATCTGTCCGCGGCCCAGCGCGCCGATTTGCTTCGTTACATCAAAGGCCTGGGCCTGAAGATATCGGCTCTGTGCGGCGACCTGGGCGGCCACGGCTTTGCAGACGCGGCAGACAACTCCCGGCGCGTGGAGCGCAGCAAGCGCATACTGGACCTGGCTTTGGATATGGAATGCCCCGTGGTGACCACCCACATAGGTGTGCTGCCCGAGCAGGAGGCGGCCCATCCCCGTTGGGGCGTCATGGCTGAGGCCTGCGCGCAGTTGGCCGAGTACGGCGACCAGGTGGGCGCGCGCTTCGCCGTGGAGACCGGTCCGGAGCCCGCCGCGCGGCTCAAGCGTTTCCTGGACAGCCTGGGCAGCAAGGGCGTGGGCGTCAATATGGACCCGGCCAATCTGGTCATGGTCATCGGTGAGGACCCGGCCCAGTCGGTGCGCACGCTGGGCAGCTACATCGTTCACACCCACGCCAAGGACGGCATCATGGTGCAAAAGGGCGACGCCGAGGCCATCTACGCGGGCTTCGCCGGCATCGGCGACGTGAGCTATGACGACTTCTTCCGGGAGGTGCCGCTGGGGAAGGGCCAGGTGAACTGGCAGGAGTACCTGGCTGCCCTGCAGGACATCGGCTACAACGGCTTTTTGACCATCGAGCGCGAGGTCGGCGCGGACCCGGCCAAGGACATTGCCGAGGCGGTGTCATTTCTAAAGAGCCTGTAAGAAGCAAATGCAAAAGGGGAGCGGCCGCGGCTGGCTCCCCTTTTGGTTGCGGCGAAAGTGTGATAGGATGGAAACAGTTCGTTTTTGAAATAAAGCTGAGTTGAGGGCCGGGCAATGAGGAGATGGAAACTGCCTCTGCTGATCATAGCGATTGCCGCTGTGTATTCGGTCGGCGTGCTGTACTACCTTTCCAGAATGCCTTCCCTGTACGCTATTATGGTGTACAGCGCCCGCGCTTTGCTCGCGGGCGAGGGTGACTATGGGCAATACCTGTACGGCCTGCAGGACATGCGCCTGGAACCTGCGGATGCCCCCGAGGGGCAGAGGTTGTCTGCCCAGGGCATATCTCTAGTGGTGAATACGCAGGAGCCCATTGTTGAGAAGGACAATAAAGGATACAACGTTTTTTTCCATATAGGTGAGAAAAGAGGAATTCTGTTCCAATCAATGGAGGCCGACACGGGAAACGACAGTTTAGGTCTTGCGCTTATCAGTCAGAATATCAAGGATGAATTCCAGCACGGGAAAGCCAGAACGCTTTTTGAGCATGCCACAGGGAAAAGCCCGGATTCTGAGTATGTCTGGGAAGAGGCTATCCGGGACGTTACGATATGGGATTTCTCACTCTTTGATAACACCCGGAATATGGGTGTTCTCACTTTCCTATCCGCAAAAAGTGCGCTAAGCGAGCCCGGCACACGGTTTTACCGGCTCGATAACGGAAAGGTGATCGGCCTGGTGGAACGGAATAAAACCGGAACCTTGGTGCTCTTCTTTTCGCCGGAGGATCTGAATACATGGTATGATGTCGCTCTTCTGGGGGAGTTCACGCTGGATGAAGCAAAGGCAATCCTACGCACTATTTCATTGGCAGAATAAAGCTGAGTTGAAGGCCGGACAATGAGGAGATGGGAAACTGCCGCTGCTGATCATAGCGATTGCCGCTGTTTATTCAACCGGCGTGCTTTTTTACTTTTCCAGAATGCCCTCCCTGTTTGCCGTCCTCTACTTCTTCGCCAGCGCCCCCTTCGAACAGGATAGCGGTTTCCGGCAATGTTTGTACGACCTGAAGGACATGCGCCTGGAGCCCGCGGGGGCCCCCGAGGGGCAAAGGTTGACCGATCAGGGTATATCTCTGGATACGCACGAGCCCATTGTTGAGGCTGTCAACGATGAGTACAACTCTACCTATCGCATCGGCGAAGACAAGATGATTTTGATTCAGACGTTTGAGCCCTACGAGGAAAGCGCAGACCCGAATGCGCCGCCAGGCGGCTATACCGCTCCAAATTACGTGAATATTTACAAGGATGAGAGAGCCAGAATGCTCTTTGAAAAGGCCACGGCAAAAGCCCAGATACGGAATATGTTTGTGAAGAAGCCGCTTGGGATGTTACAATCTGGGATTTTTCACTCATCGATAACAATAAAAATATAGGTGTATTGATCCTGCTGAGTATGAATGCGTAGGCAGCTCACACGACACCAGGCGGTATCGTTTTGACAACGGAAACGCGATAGGAATCTTGACGAGATATGAGAAGGCATCAAGTTTGATCTTTTTCTCACCAAAGGATTTGAATACGCGACACTATTTATCGTTAGCAGAGGAATTCACCGAGTCGGAAAAGACACGATTCTACGTACATTAACACTTGACGAGCCACATGCCAACCAGGAGGTAGACGTCCCATGAAGAACCTGCAAGCCGTCGGCATCGGCCACCCCACTGCCGACCTGCTCATCAACATCGACAAGCTCCCCACCCGCGACCAGGATGCCCAGCTCATGGGCATCAGCTATCAATACGGCGGCAAGGTGCCCACGGCCATGGCGGCGCTGGGCCGGCTGGGCGTGGCCTGCGGCTGCATCGGCGTTGTGGGCAATGACGACGAGGGCCGCGCCGTGTGCGCCGACCTTGTGCGCAACGGCGTGGATGCCAGCCATATGGTCACGCTGGACCAGCCGGGCACGTCGCTGAATGTGGCCTTAAGCGAGGTGCGCGGCGGCCGCAACATCATCAAGCGCGCCCGGGGCCTGCGCGGCGTGGAGCCCGGTGATCTGGACAAAGACTACATCACCCAGGCCCGGGTGCTGCACCTGAGCCGCGCCGGCGAGGCTGAGCGCCTGGCCGCCGGGTGGATGCATGAGGTTGGCGGCACCGTGGCCTTCGACGCGGACGGCTACACGCCGGAAATAGAGGCCATGCTTGGCAGCATCGACGCTTTCATCGCCTCGGAGTTCTATTACACCAAGCGTTATGGGGACCGGGACATCGAGGATTGCTGCCGGGAGATCGCCGCGAGAGGGCCGGGCATTGTCGTGATCACGCTGGGCAAACGCGGTTGCGTGGGCGTGCAGGGCGGGCAGTTCTTCCGCGTGCCGGCGGTTCCGGTGGATGTCGTGGATACGACCGGCGCTGGCGACACCTTCCATGGCGCCTTCCTCTACGGCCTGCTGCAAGGGTGGGATGGGAAGGCCTGCTCCGAATTTTCCAGCGCCGTGTCCGCCCATAAGTGCGCGGCCATCGGCGGTCGCGCGGCGCTGCCCACGCTTGAGATGCTGACGCGCTTCCGGCAGGACGGCTTCATCGACCGCGAGGAGATCGGGCGACGGCTGGCGGTTTACAGCCGGCCCCACGCGCTGCAAGTGTAGCGTTTTGATTCAACATTGAGTTGATTGTAAGATTCTAAATCGCCCATGAACGGTGTCCGCCGCAGCTGTACTACGAGGTGGGCTCTGGCCCGGCCGGGCAGATAATTGCCAGGAAATAAACAGCCTTGTTTCCATATACTTCTACGCAAGAACCGGTTTTTCTGGTTGCCTCGCCGTTGCAAATGTGCTATAATACCTGGAACTTTGCGGGAGGGTGCCCATGATTGCGCTGGCCAGCGACCACGCCGGTTTTGAACTGAAAGAACACATCAAGAACAGGATGCTGGCCTGGGGCTACACCGTGGAGGACCGCGGCTGCTACAGCACCGAAAGCGCCAGCTACGTGGCCCATGGGGAGCTTGCCGCCCGAGACGTTGCCGAAGGCCGCGCCAAGTTTGCGATCCTCGTGTGTGGAACGGGCCTTGGCATCTCCATCGCCGCCAACAAGATCCACGGTGTGCGCGCGGCGCTGTGCACCAACGAATATATGGCCCGCATGTCCCGAATGCACAACGACGCCAATGTGCTGGCATTGGGGGCCCGGGTGGTGGGCGCAGGCCTCGCGGAGGACATCGTGAAAGCCTTCCTGGACACCGGATTCGAGGGCGGGCGACACGCCGAACGCGTGGCGACGCTCATGGATT
>JAEZSC010000049.1 GCA_023422005.1 Bacillota bacterium
ATGTCATCATCGACACCGCGGGCATCCGCCGCAAGGCCCGCATCGAGCAGGAGTCGCTGGAGCGCTTTTCGGTGATCCGGGCGCTGTCCGCCGTGCGCCGCTGCGACGTGGCGCTGCTGATGGTGGACGCCGACACGGGCCTAAGCGACCAGGATGCCAAGATTGCCGGCTACGTGCAGGATTCCGGCAAGCCCGCCGCGGTGCTCGTTAACAAGTGGGATCTTGTGGACAAGGATGAATCCACGACCGGCAAGTATATAAACGACATTCGTACGCAGTTGGTGTTCATGTCCTATGCGCCGGTGCAGTTCATCTCCTGCAAGACCGGCCAGCGGGTGCACAAGGTGCTGGAGCTCGTGGATCAGGTCTATGAAAACTCCCGCCGCCGCGTGGCCACCGGCCTGCTCAACGACGTCATCGGCGACGCCGTGGCTGCCATGGAGCCGCCGGCCACCTATGGCCGCCGCCTGCGTATCTACTACAGCACACAGACAGGCATCTGCCCGCCGGAATTCACGCTGTTCACCAACGAGGCCGAGCTCATGCGCGACCCATATCGGCGCTATCTGGAAAACCATCTTCGAAAGACCTTTGACTTCACCGGTACACCGATCAAACTCGTGTGCCGCAGCAGGCAGGAGAAGGACGGATGAACACGCAGCAGGTTTTACTGACCATAGGTATTGCCGTCGCCAGCTATTTCATTGGCGGGTTGTCGCCGGCCATTTTTCTGAGCAAGCTTGTGACCGGCGCCGACATCCGCGAGAGCGGCAGCGGCAACGCCGGCGCCACCAACATGCTGCGCCATGTGGGTGTGCGCGCGGGGTTGCTGACCTTCGTGCTGGACGTGCTCAAGGGCGTGATTCCCACGTTGCTGGCGATGTTGATCTTCAGCCGCTTTGCGCCCTACGCGGCTTATGTGGCAGGTCTGTTCGTCGTCGTCGGGCACATCTTTCCGGTGTTCCTGGGCTTCCGCGGGGGCAAGGGTGTGGCCACGAGCTTCGGCGTGCTGCTGGTGCTGCAGCCGTTGCTATCCGTGGTGCTGGTGCTGGTGGCCTTTGCGATCATGTTCGCCACGGGGTATGTGTCGCTGGGTTCCATCGTCGCGGCGGCGCTCTACCCGATCTGCAGCTATCTGATTGCGCCCATCGGCTGGCAGTTTGCCACGTTCTCTCTGGTGGTCTGCGGCCTGATGATCTTCATGCACCGGGAGAACATCAAGCGGCTCATCAAGGGAACCGAGAACAAAATCGACCCGAAGAAGCTCAAGCGGTAACAGCCCATACCCGTTCCTTTTTCGCCTGCTGATTTCAATGGATCAGTGGGCGTTTTTCTATTTTCGACAATATTATCCATATGTCACACTGGCGATCCGCTGTGGTATGTGTCATCATACGATGGAGATAAAGAATCGTGCTTCAAGACGAAATCGTCAGGATAGAGAGGGACAGTACAAACAGGTGTGTAGGAAGCTCGTGGCATTGATTGGTATACTGGTGCTGCTGATAACAGGCGGCTGCGAGGGCCAGCCCACCGCCGGCCCCGCGGAATCGGCCGGTGAGAGTGTACGGCCACCGGTGTCGCAGCCGCTGCTGGATATCGGCCAGGTGTCCATGCTCTACGGCGGCGACAACTCGACGCTGCTCGATAACGACATCAAGCGCCAGGACGTCATACTGGAGGCCGTATGTCAGAGGCTGCTGGTAGACCGCAATGTGAAGATGAGCATCCGCGCTGTGTTCGATATGGAGCCCACGGAACGGCTGAAAAAGATGCTCACAGCCAACGATCCTCCCTCCATCTGCCTGCGGCTACCCAAGGTGTTTTCACAGGAGGGGGAGGAAGAACAGGGCGGCGTGAAGGTGCTGCCGTTGGCCCTAAACGACGCCATTGAAGCCTACGGTCAGCATTTGCAGAGCTCCATTCCCCAGAACATATGGGATGGGGTTTCGGTCAAGGGCGCTATCTATGCCATACCCACGGTGCGCAGAGACACCGCCGTCGTCGCCGCCAGTAAAAAACTGTTGGACCAATACGGCTGGCAGCTACCAGCCACGCTGGAGCAGTTTGAACAACTGCTGGATCTCGCCGCCCATACCGACGAGGGTATCGTGCCGGTTGCGACACAACTGAATTTCCAGACCTCACAGAGCTGGTTCGACATCGCCGGCAGCGACATTTTGGAAACGCAGGATGGATGGATTTCTGCCTATACCTCGGAGCGGTATCTGGCCTGGCAGAGCCACATGCGCAAATAGGTGGATAACGGGTGGATGAAGCTGATCCAAGGACCGCCGCCCAACGGTACTGCTGCTCTGGACAAGATCAAGTGGCTGTTCTGCGAGATGCGGCTTTCTGACGTGGCGGATACGCCCGACGTCGTCGTGCTGCCGCCCATCGTGGCGGTGCCCGGCGCGCCAAGACATTATGGCCTGTACTTTCCCAGTTGGAGCTATGAATCCTACCGCAGTCCCGAGGCGCTGGTCGCGCTGATGGACTGGATGATCACTTCTGAGCAAAACAACCGCCTGCTGGCCGTAGGCATCAAGAACGAGGACTACCGCATGGTCAGCGATACGGAGTATGAATGGATCGACGGGCCGCCGTGGCCGGGGTACAGCTATTTCCCCATCAGCGGGCTTTTCAACGAGCCAACCTTCCGCCATGTCAACGCTCAGGCTTATCGTGACGCGCTGGCGCTGTATGAGAGTTATCCGATTCATTACTCAAAGCACCCGCTCCCGCAGGAAGCCAATTCTTACAGCCTGGAAAACAGCCGTTTGGATGTGGCCCAAAAGAGGTTCGGCGATTATCACATTGCGGGATGGCAAGCCAGCAATGACTACATCTGGGGCCGGACCGACATTGATGTGTACAATACCATTGTCGCCGAAAAACAACCCCTGCTGCAGGTGTACATCGACCTGATCGAGGATGTGCGCACGGGGCGGTACGATGTCAATGAGGATATCTTCAACCCCTTTGTGAAAGCGAAATAACAGGATCAAACCAAGGGCGCGGGGGAGAGCCTTCCGCGCCCTTTTTGTTTTGGCGAGGATGTCGTCTGTATGGCTAATTGCATATCCTGTAAGGACGACATCATGCGGACAGAAAGGAAGTACGCTCATGCTATCCAATGAGCAATATGTGCGGCTATCGCTGGATTTGAACCTCTTTTTTCTGAGGATTATGAAGGAACACTCTATCTTCCTGGAGGCGGCGCTTACCGAGCGAGACAAAACGCTGGCCCAGCAGGCCGACCAATTCAAACTGCAGTTTGAGTACCTGCTGCGCCAGGCGGTGGCGCTATCCAGCGGAACTCAGGGATATGTGGATTGGCAAAGCGGCCAATATGTTACGACCTATACCTTTGATGCAGAGCAGAAGACGCAGTTCTACACCGGTATCGCCATCGACAGCGCCATTACCAGGCAGGAGCTGGAGTTGGCCCGTGCGATGGCGGGGGGGATGTCCATTGCCGAGCAAGTCAACACGCTCAACACCGCCGCGATCAGCTCCGTCACCGCGTTGATCTCCTTTAAGACCATGCTGTTCAACGCGTTGACATCCTGCAAGATATTCCTGAATACCTACTGGCTGCTGCTGGATCATATCATCCGGGAGGCAAAGCTGTTCCTAAGCCAGCTGACCAGGCTACAAAACAGGATGGAACTGGTGCCCCCGCAGGAGCTGGCCCAGCAGGAGGCATTCTGGAACACCATCATGGCTGAGCACAGCAAATTCATCCGCGGTCTGCTGGACCCGACGGAAGTCGCTCTGTTTGATCAAGCCAACCAGTTCGCACACCAATTTGATAGGTTGACGGCTGGGGCGATGCAGGCGCAGGATCAGATGGCGCTGCTGCCGCAGATAACCGCGGCCAGTCTGGAAGAAACCCGCAAGGTAAGGGATTTCAATGCGGCGGGCACCAGCGGTCTGTTGTCCTGCAGCATCAAGGCGATCATCGTGCCGCTGCTTGGAGACCATGTACTCAGGGAAGCCAATCATTTCATTCATCTGTTGCAGACAGCGATGTAGTGGAGTAATAAAAGTAGGGGCAGCGAAGAGCTGCCCCTACTTGGTTTTGCAAACACCTATGTAGGTCTTCGTTAAAAAAGGCGTTATTCTTTCCGCTATCGCGGAAAGCGCTCATCGCTGCGCGATGACCGGCAATGCTCCTATGTCGGCGAAGCCGACATCCCGCATTGCCTGCGTTACCATTTCCCCTTGCCGATGTGGCCGGCGATTTCGGCCTTGCTGCGCTGCTTGATGATCCAGGCCTCGTCCTTGGCCTTGGTGAACAAAGCGACACAGGGCGGGTCCAGGTTGATCTGGATGCCTT
>JAEZSC010000079.1 GCA_023422005.1 Bacillota bacterium
AGCCACTGCGGGTCAATACGTTTTTTCCCAGGGTGCCGACCGACTTAGCCTGCATACTGCTGCCCCCCAAACCAAGGTAACTCACAACCCATGCACCAATCAGGACGCCTTGAAAAATGGTCCAGAGCTGTCAAGCGCATCCTAATTATGTACCGCCTTCCTCTCATCTATACGCATGAGTTGCGGGCAATCGCCCGGCTCTCTCGATAAATCCTATTCATTTTTTAGAATGAAAAGAACAGCGGCACAGTGGAGTGAAAGGGGATAAACGGGCCGTTTTTTATGTCTCGGTGGCGCTCTCCAGTTTCAGTATGCCCTCGGAGAGGCTGTAAGCGGCGTCGAAGGTTTTTTCACCGTACTTGGCGAAGCGCACCTGCACCAGGCCGTCGTCGGCGCTCACGCCGGTCACTTCCCCTGCCCCGAAGGCGCGGTGGCGCACGGCGGCGCCCAGGCTCAACCCGGCCACCGCCGCCGGGCGCGCGGCCCGCCTTGCGGCCAGCGCCGATGCGGCGCGGTCCAGCGCGCTCTTGGGCGGCATCAGTTCTTTCAGGAAGCGCGAGGGCTGCACCCGCTCGCCGTGGATGCGGCTGGCTGTCACCAGCTCCAGCGTGTCCCGCGCGCGGGTGATGGCCACGTAGAACAGGCGGCGCTCTTCCTCCAGCGCGTCGCCCTTGTCGTCGCCGGCCAGGGCGCGGGCCACCGGGAAGCGCCCCTCGTAAAGGTCCACGACAATCACAGCGTCGAACTCCAGACCCTTGGCGCTGTGCACGGTGGACAGCGTCACAGCGTCGCGGCTGCGGTTGGCCGCGGCGCGCTCTGCCAGCGGCCCCAAGGCGGCTACACGCTCAAAGAGCTCGGCAAAGCTGCCCGTGCGTTCGGCGATCACCCGCAGGCTGTCTGCGCGGTGCAGCAGGCTTTCGGCAAAGTAACCGTCCCGGGCGCATGGGCGAGCAGGGCCCGTAGGGCCCGACCAGCCTTTGCCGGCGCTGCGGCGCAGGTTGTCGGCATAACCCAGATCGCCCAGCGCAAAGGCGATGGCCTTGCCCGGCGGCAGCTTGGCCAGGCGCTGGAACTTGCCCCGCAGAGCCCGCAGCCGCTCGGGTGCGCTCTCGCGCAGGCCCTGGCACGTAAGCAGCGCCTCCCATACGTCGGCGCACGCGCCGGCGCGGGCTTCGGCGTCGTCCATCTGCGCCCGGGTGATCCACGCCCCCAGCCGGTAATACACCGCCCGCAGCGCTGCGCAGTCGCAGGGATTCTCCGCCAGCCGCAGCATGGCCAGCAGGTCCCGCACGACCCAGTGCTCAAAGAAGGCCAGCCGGTGCTCGCGCACGCGGAAAGAGATGCCGGCGCGGTCCAGCGCGTCCATCAGCGGTACGGCGGAGGCGTTCTCCCGGTACAGGATGGCAGCGCCGCCGGCGTGGGGTATGGCCTGCAGCCGGGCCACCACATGAGCGCACAGGTCGGCGCTGTCCGGCAGCGTGGTACGCGCCACGGGCGCGCCGCCGCCGCGGTTGCCGGCCATCGTCTTGGCATAGCGGCCGCGGTTGTGGCCGATCAGCGCGCCGGCGCTGCGGATGATCTCGCCGGTGCTGCGGTAGTTGGTCTCCATGCGCAGCACTCGGCCCTCGGGATAAAACTTTCGGAAATCCAGCAGCCGCTGGGGGTTGGCGGCGCGGAACAGATAGATGCTCTGGTCCTCATCGCCGACCAGCGCCAGGTTGTTGCGCGGCGCGGCGATCAGCGCGATGATCTCGTGCTGCAGCGCCGAGGTGTCCTGGGCTTCGTCCACGTGGATGTGCTCATAGCGCTGCCGCGCCGCCGCGAGCAGCTGCGGGCGTACCTTGAAGGCGGCCAGCGCCTTGTCCAGCATGTCGTCGAAGTCCATGCGGCCGTTCTCGTTCTTCCAGCGCTCATAGCCGTGGAAAAGCGCCGGGAAGCCCTTGATGTCGTGGGGACCGGCCTCGATCTGCGCATCGGTCCACAGCGCGTTTTTGACAAAGCCGATGCGGTTGGCCAACTCCTCCAGCAGGTCGTCGGTTAGGTATTCACCGTTGTTCTGTTCAGCGTACAGGCCGCGCAGCAGCCGGGGCTTGTCCTCTTCCATGAGCCGGGGAACCTGGCGGCCCACCAGCGCGCCATAATCTCGCAGCACACCGTAGCAGAAGCTGTGTATCGTGGAAAAGCGCGCCCCGGGGGCCAGGCTGCCGAAGAGCTGCTCGTAGCGCGCCTCCATGTCCCGCTGGGCGGCCTTGTTAAAGGTCAGCGTCAGCACGCGGCGGGGGTCTACGCCGCGGCACAGGCACAGGTGGGCGCAGCGGCACACAACCACGGTGGTCTTGCCGCTGCCGGGCACGGCCAGCAGCAGCATCGGGCCGTCCCCGTGGCGCACGGCCTCCCACTGCTGCGGGTTCAGGCTCAACCCATGGGTTTCCAGCAGATAGCGCTCAAATTGCAGTTCATCCATGGGCCGTATTATACCATAGATCATCAACCGCAGCTGCCGCCGCCGTGGTATACTCTATGTTGAATGAATGAAAGCATTGGGGGTAGCGGGATGTCCTTTCAGGATGGCATGATGGCGCTGCGGTTGCAGATGCCCGAACGGGTGCCGCGCACCGAATATTCCGCCGAGGGCCATTGGCCGCTGATCGCGGCGGTCACCGGCATCGCTGTGGATGAGAACAGCGACGAGCGCATTCGAAAGCAGGCGTCTCTTGCCTTTCAGAAGGCGTGGAATTACGACTTCCTGTGGAGCATCGCCATTGGCTCTGAGACGCTGCAGGCGCGGCACACGAACATGGGTCACGCCGTGTACGCTGCCGGTGGTGTGGATTGGGACGAAAAGCTGGCCGAGGGCTTCACCGACCCCGAGGAGGTCTTCGCGCTGGACCTGGAGGCGATCTACCCTCGGCCCGGCCACGACGAGCTGGTGGCGCGCTTTGAACGCCACTGGAACGAGCAGCGCGCCGAGCACGACGCCGTGCCCACTACCGGCGTGTATATCACGCTGATGAGCGGCCTCATCGATATGCTGGGCTGGAACATGCTGCTGACCTGCGCCGGGGAGGAACCGCGGCGATTTGGCGAACTGGCCCAGCGGTATGCCCGCTGGGTGCGCCCGTTCTTCGAGGCCCTGGCCGACAGCGACGTGCCCACGGTCATGGTGCATGACGACATCGTGTGGACCAGCGGGCCTTTCATGAACCCGGCCTGGTACCGGCAGTATCTATTCCCGGCCACGGCGGATCTGCTCTCGCCGCTGCGGGAGGCCGGCAAGATCATCGCCTACACGTCCGACGGTGACTATACGATGTTCATCGACGATATCGCCGCCTGCGGCGTCAGCGGCTTCGTGCTGGAGCCGCTGACGGACATGAAGGCCATCTCCGAGCGCTACGGCCGCACTCATTTCTTCATCGGCAACGCCGACACCCGCGTGCTGCTGCGCGGCGACCGTGACGCCATCCGCGCCGAGGTGGAGCGCTGCATGGCCATCGGCAAGAGCTGCCCGGGCTTCATCATGGCTGTTGGCAACCACATCCCCAGCAACACGCCGGTGGACGCGGCGCTGTACTACAACGAATGCTATGAAAAGCTCTCCCGCCGATGAGCCGGCCCGTGGACGCGCAGCAAGAAATCCATGAGCGCTTCATGGCCGAGGCGCTGGCCGAGGCCCGCGCCGCAGCCCTCCGGGGCGAGGTGCCCGTGGGCGCGGTCATCGTGCGCGAAGGGCAGATCATCGCCCGGGCCGGCAACCGCCGCGAGGAGCGGGGGGACCCGACGGCTCACGCGGAGATCGACGCGCTGCGCGCCGCGGCGGCGGCTCTGGGCGGGTGGTATCTGCACGGCTGCACGCTTTATGTCACGCTGGAGCCCTGCCCCATGTGCGCCGGGGCCATACTGCAGGCGCGGCTGGCGGCGGTCGTCTTTGGCGCTTATGACGCCAAGGCCGGCTGCTGCGGCTCTCTTTACAACCTGCCGGAGGATGCGCGCTTCCCCCACCGCGCGGCCGTCACCGGCGGCGTGCTGGCGGCGCAATGCGCCGCCGAGCTCAGCGCTTTCTTTAAAAGCCGCAGAGGCAAAGCCTAGGAAACAAACTACAAAAGTGAGATCAAGTTTTTACGCCCGGCAGATGATAGAATACTCCTGACGGGAGGAATGAGCTTGTCTGTAAAAACTGTACAGTCCATGGTCCGCTGGATTGAGGACAATATCACGGGCAGCCCTACGCTGCAGGACATGTCCGCCCATGTGGGATACTCACCGTGCTATTGCTCGACGAAGTTCCATGAGTCCCTTGGTGTTTCCTTCAAACAGTACTTGGCCAGGCGGCGGCTAAGCCTGGCTGCATTGGACGTCCGGAATACCCGGATCAAACTGATTGAGATCGCGCTGAAATATGGGTACTTGTCGCAAGAGGCTTTTACACGAGCTTTTGTGAGCGCTTATGGCTGCACGCCGCTGGCCTACCGACGGCGGCGCGGGAGCGCATTGCCCTGTGCCGGCCCCAGTTATCAAACGGACGCGCCTGGTTGGTGTTGGGATGGACCGCAATGAGCCTTGCTGGTGCGGAAGCGGGAAAAAATATAAGAAGTGTCATGCCAAGGTGGAAGAACGGATCGAAAGGGCAAAGGCGTTGGGGCATACGGTGCCACCCCGCGCGCTGATCAAGACCCCGGAACAGATTGTGGGGATCCGCCAAAGCGGCATCCTCAACACAGCGGTTCTGGATGGGTTGACCCCGCACATTCGTGCCGGCATAACCACGCAGGACATCGACCGGTTGGTGCACGAAATAACCCGGGAGCTGGGCGGTATGCCGGCCCAGCTTGGGTATCATGGCTTCCCCAAAAGCGTCTGCACGTCCTTAAATGATGAGGTGTGCCACGGCATACCATCCGAAGATACCGTATTGCGCGATGGCGACATTCTCAATGTAGACGCGTCCACCGTTTACAATGGGTACTACAGCGATTCCTCGCGGATGTTTTGCATCGGTGAGGTACCCCATGACGCTGCAAAACTGATGCGGGTTGCCCGCGAATGCGTGGAAACGGGGCTGGCTCAGGTGAAACCTTGGGCGTTCCTGGGCGACATGGGGCAGGCGGTACACGACCACGCTGCGAAAAATGGGTACGCCGTGGTCCGAGAGATTGGCGGGCACGGAATCGGGCTGGCCTTTCACGAGGATCCCTGGGTTGGTTATGTGTCCAGGAAAAACACGGGGATGCTGCTTGTCCCGGGCATGGTTTTCACGATAGAGCCAATGCTCAACATGGGCACGGCCCGCGTATACACCGATCGTAAAAATGGCTGGACCGTGCGGACAGCCGACGGCAAGTTATCCGCGCAATGGGAGATTACGGTGCTCGTGACGGAAGATGGACATGAGGTGTTGGCACGGTGAACGCAGGCTGTGCCGGCAGCCAAGGCGGTGAAAATCAGTTTTGTAGCCTTAAAAGTTCGTTGAATATTTTCATAACAATTGCGTAACCGACGACCCTGCTACCCTCCTGTATCGGTATTTTTTTGCCTTCCCACAAACAGTGAGGATATGCTTCAGGGGTTATAAAGGTGATCGTACCAAGCGTAGACTCACCATAGGAAATGAAGTTCTTATCGCAATATGTGTGAGTACCGGTGGTAAGATATTCATCGTTTACCAAATGGTGGGGTCTATATCCGGTATGAAACGGGGTCTGACGCAGGCATGTTATCATCGCTTCAATATCAGGTTCTCTCATGGATTCTTCATTCTCCCCAAATGGACCTTTATTCTTCTAGGAGATGGACCAGTAGATCGCGCCCGCCCTCGTGGCAGCCGCGCACCTCGGCCAGCATGTCGAGGTAGAAGGCCTCGGCGGTGGCCCGTCGGGCCAGGGCCAGCTGCCGCCCGCGTTCGGTCAGCATGCCGTCATACACCTTGCAAAGCTTGAAGCGGTATTCGTGGAACAGCGAGGGCTTGCGGGTACCGCTGCCGTCCTCCACGTTGCCGTGCGCATCCAGCGTATAGAGCGGCTGGCCGTAGTGGCCCTTATACAGCAGCGTGCGGGCGATGCCCAGCGCGCCGGCGGCGTCCAGCTTGTCAGCGTCGAAGAGGATTTTGGCCTCGATGCTCACGGGTGGGTTGCCGCTGCGGTAGCGGTGGGTCGCGATGCAGTCGCGCACATGGGCGCAATCCGCTTCGCTCCAGCCGATGGAGCGAAGGAAATCATAGGCCATCACGCTTCCGGCCTGGGCGTGGCACACATCTTGGCGGCTGCCCTCCAGGTCGCGGGCCACGTCGTGCAGCAGGCACGCGGCGATCAGGATGTCCATGTTCACGCCCGGCTCGCAGGCCGCGATGTCCAGCGCGGCGTAGAGCACGCGGTCGATGTGCTGGCGGTCATGGGCGCTGTCCT
>JAEZSC010000140.1 GCA_023422005.1 Bacillota bacterium
CGGATTACAACAGTCTGGTCAAGCTGGGCGCCATCATGGGCTCCGGCGGCCTCATCGTCATGAATGAGGACACCTGCATGGTGGACACCGCGCGCTATTTCATGGATTTCATACAGGATGAATCCTGTGGAAAATGCGTGGCCTGCCGCGTGGGCACCAAGCGCATGCTGGAGATCCTCGAGCGCATCACCCGGGGCGAGGGCCAGGAGGGCGACGTGGAGCTGCTCATCGAACTGGGCGAGGCCATCGGCCAGGCGGCCATGTGCGGCCTGGGGCAGACGGCGCCCAACCCGGTGCTCAGCACGATCAAATACTTCCGCGAGGAGTACGACGAGCACATCCGCAACAAATACTGCCGCGCCGGCGTGTGCCAGAGCCTGTTCATCTCCCCGTGCGAGAACACATGCCCGGCCAACGTCAATGTGCCCGGGTACATTGCGCTGGTGGCCTCCGGCCGGTTTATGGACGCCTATAACCTCGTGCGGCAGGAGAACCCCTTCCCGGCGGTGTGCGGCAGGATATGCACCCGACCCTGCGAGAGCAAGTGCCGCCGGCGTACCACCGACGAGGCCGTGGCCATCCGCGACCTCAAGCGCTTTGTGGCCGATTACGCCTACCGCAACGAGAAGCCCTACAGCCGTGAGATCGTGTTCCCGCGCAACGGCAAGTCCGTGGCGGTCATAGGCGCGGGCGCGTCCGGCCTGACATGCGCGTGGTACCTGTCTCGCATCGGTTATGAGGTCGATGTGTTCGAATCCCAGAGCGTGGCCGGCGGCGTGCTGGCCTATGGTATCCCCGAATACCGCCTGCCCAAGGATGTGCTGGAGCATGAGATCGCGCTGATCGAGCAGGCCGGTGTCAAGATCCACCGCAACACCGAGGTGGGCCGGGACATCAGCTTCAGCAAGCTGCGCCAGCAGTACGACTCCATCTATATCGCCACCGGCACGCAATTCCCGCAGAAAGTCAACATTCCCGGGGAGAACCTGCCCGGCGTCATCCATGGCATCGACTTCCTAAAGGCGGTCAATATGCACAAGGATCTGGCGATCGGCCCCAGAGTCGCCGTCATCGGCGGCGGCAACACCGCCATCGATTCCGCCCGTACAGCCCTCCGCCTGGGCGCGCAGCAGGTGCTGGTGTTGTACCGGCGCACCAGAGATGCCATGCCGGCCTATGAGGAAGAGATCGATGAGGCCATCGAAGAGGGCATAGAGCTGGTGGAGCTGGTGGCGCCGGTGCGCTTTGTTGCAAACCCCGCCGGCCGGTTGGCCGGCGTGGAATGCGTCCGCATGCGTCTGGGCGATTTCGACAGCTCCGGCCGCCGCAAGTCCGTACCGGTGGAGGGCTCCAACTTCTTTGTGGATGTGGATACCGTAATTCCGGCCGTCAGCCAGTACGCCGACCTGCCCTTCATCAGCCGCGAGGAGATCGAGATGACGCCATGGGGCACCTTCGTCGTGCAGGACGACACACAGATGACCGCCATGGAGGGTGTGTTCGCCGGCGGCGACATTGCCCGCGGGCCGGATGAGGTCATCCGCGCTATTGCCGACGGCAAGAGGGCCGCCGTCTCCATCGACCGGTATCTGGGCGGAAAGGGCAAGCTCAACAAGGGCGAGCCGATCAAGATACCTGAAATCGTCGATGAGGATGAAATAGTCATGCACAGCCGATTCCCGATGGAAATTCTGGATTTGGAACAGCGCAGGAATTCCTTCGATGAAGTCGTGCTGGGCTATCACAAGCTCAACGCCATGGCCGAGGCCATGCGTTGCCTGCACTGCGACAGGAGGTAAGGCGAGCCATGGTGAATCTGACGATCAACGGAAGGGCAGTAAGTGTGCCCGAGGGCACCACGATTATGGAGGCCGCCAAGCAGTGCAGCGTCCATATCCCCAACCTGTGTTACCTGGAGAACGTGCACAAGTTCGGCAGCTGCCGCGTGTGCCTGGTGGAAGTCCAGGGGGCTAAAACGTTGCAGGCCAGCTGCATGGCCACGGTGTCTGAGGGTATGGTGGTGCACACCAACAGCAAGAAGGTGCGCGACACCCGGCATGTGATGTATGAGCTGCTGCTGAGCGACCACGAGCAGAACTGCCTGAGCTGTAAGCGCAACCAAAACTGCGAGCTGCAAGAGCTGGGCCGCAGGCTGGGCGTGGAGGAAACTCGCTTCAAGGGCGAGCACTCCGAAGCCAGGCTGGAGACCGCCGTATCCATCACCCGCGACATGTCCAAGTGCGTGCTGTGCCGCAGGTGTGTGAGCGTGTGCAATCAGATACAGGGCGTGGGCATCCTCAACGCACAAAACCGCGGTTTCCAGACCACGATAGGGCCGGCTATGGAGCTGCCCATCAACACGGTCAACTGCGCCTTCTGCGGGCAGTGCACCGTCGTGTGCCCGGTGGGGGCCCTGCGGGAAACCGACGCCGTGGAAAAAGTGTGGGACATCCTGAGTGACAAGACCAAAAGGCGCGTCGTGCAGGTGGCCCCGGCGGTGCGCGTAGCCATCGGCGAGGAGTTCGGTCTGGAACCCGGCTCGCAGGTCACCGGGAAGCTGGCAGCCTCCCTCAAAGCGTTGGGATTCGACGATATCTTCGACACCAACTTTGCCGCGGACCTGACAATTCTGGAGGAGGGCACCGAGTTCCTGCACCGCGTGAAGGACGCGCTGACCGGCGGCCCGGCCGTGCTGCCGATGATCACCAGCTGCAGCCCGGGGTGGATCAAATACGTGGAGCACACCTATCCCCACGAGCTGGACCACCTGTCCACGTGCAAATCCCCGCACATGATGCTGGGCGCGCTGGCCAAATCCTACTATGCCGGCAAGCTCGGCGTTGCCCCGCAGGATGTCAAGGTCGTCTCCGTGATGCCGTGCACGGCCAAGAAATATGAGATCAGCCGCGCCGAGCTGCAAAACAACGGCCAGCCCAATGTAGACGCCGTGCTGACGACCAGGGAACTGGCGCAGATGATCCACGAGACCGGCATCGACTTCAAGCTCATCGAGGACAGGCCCTTCGACAACCCGCTGGGCATGTCCACCGGCGCGGCCGACATCTTCGGTGTGACCGGCGGCGTGATGGAGGCGGCGCTGCGCACCGTATATGAGCTTGTGACAGGCCGTGAGCTGCCCTTTGACGGGTTGCATGTGCAGCCCATCGTGGGGCTGGATCAGGTGAAGACCGCAGACATCCTCATAGAGAACCCTCTGCCGGCCTATCAGTTCCTGGATGGCGTCACCGTAAAGGTAGCTGTCACCAGCGGGCTGAGCGGGGCGAACAAGCTCATGGAAGAGGTGGCGGCCGGCACTTCGCCCTATCATTTCATCGAGGTTATGGGCTGCCCCGGCGGCTGCATCACCGGAGGCGGCCAGCCGCGCAGCGCGGATCCGGATGTGCGTGCCAAGCGCATGCGGGGCCTGTACAGCGAGGACGAGGGCAAGGTGCTGCGTAAGTCCCACGACAATCCGGCGGTTCAATCGTTGTACGGCGAGTTTCTGGAACACCCCAACAGCCATGTGTCCCACAGCCTGCTGCACACGCACTATGTGATGCGTGGCCTGCGCAACGAGTATGTGAGCAACGACCATCAGCCGCAAGGAGGGAAGCCGATGCCCAAGCGCGCATCCGAAGCTGAAAAAGCCCATCGTTCAACGCCGGAGAATGCCGCCCGCCGCACGCATGAGGACCTGGAGTCCGTCAAGGTGCTGGCACTGGAAGCGGAGAACGCCCGCCTGAAGCAGGAACTGGCTGACGCCATGGAGACCGAGGAGATTCTCAAGAGGGTGATTCAGGATTTCGTCAAAAAGAACGACTGAACACATCGTTCACAAAAAACTGTCGCGCCAGGCTGTTGGTCTGGCGCGACAGTTTGCAGTTACGGTATTGCCGGTGGGCCGGATAGGCTGGGCCTTGGTATCAGGTTTTCTTTTCCATGAGCTGCTTCATCTTCATGAGCCGTATCAGGTTGCCGCGCTCATTTTCTTCCAGCTTCATCGTGATGTAGCGCACGTTCTGCCGCATGTCCGGAATCATCACATACTCCAGCGCGTTGACGCGCCGGCGGGTTTTCTCGATCTCGTCGGCCAGCAGGTTGCACGTCTTTTCCACCGAAGCCAGTTCCAGCAGCAGCGGCAGCGCCGCGGCCAGGTCGGCCACAGCGCCGTCCAGCTCCGCCGCGGTGAAGGCGAAGCCGTAGGGCAAATCCACAGCCGCCTGCGGGTCGCCGCGATAGCCTATGACAGGCACCTCCACGCTCATGATGTTCTGCGTGGACACATCGAAGAGCGCCTCCCTGGCGGGATAGAGCAGCGCCTCTTCCACGGTCTGAGCGCCCATCTGCGCCTTGGCCAGCGCAAAACGCCCCGTGGCCGCGCCCAGCGCGCGCTCCACCTGGGAGCGCAGCTCCATGTTGCGGCGAATGAGCAGCATGAACCGGCGCACCATCTCGTCGCGCTTGTCTTTGAGCAGCTTGTGCCCGCGCACCGCCGTGGCCAGCCTCCTCTTGAGCCTGGTCAGCTCCATGCGCGTGGGGTTGATCGGAGCGGCCATCGGCTACTCCTCCTTTG
>JAEZSC010000015.1 GCA_023422005.1 Bacillota bacterium
GCAGCAGGCACGCGGCGATCAGGATGTCCATGTTCACGCCCGGCTCGCAGGCCGCGATGTCCAGCGCGGCGTAGAGCACGCGGTCGATGTGCTGGCGGTCATGGGCGCTGTCCTTGAGGTGCTGACGCAAAAAAGCTTCGATGCGTTCAAATGTCGCTCGGTTCATACAATCTCCTTAAAAAGAAAATGGCCCGAATCAGCCCCGTCTCAAATCTACGCCCTCAAACTCATAGATTTTTGTCGTCCGCGTGTCCGTCAGGCGGGAGAACAGGCGCTCGCCATAACGGCGCATGATTTCCTCGGGGCGCAGGTTTGTGGAGATCAAAAAAGGCTTGCCCTGCTGGGCTCGCTCGTTGAACAGATTGGTCAGCGACGCGATGGTCACCTTATTGAGCAGAGGTTCCACGCCCAGGTCGTCCAGCGCCAGCAGGTCGCATTCAAACAGGCTGTCGGGGTCGGCCCGCTCGAACATCGCCTTGGCCATGATGTCGTTGACACGGAAGGCCGTGGAGCGCACGACCCAAAAACCCCGCTCGATCAGGCGGCGGGCGATGCAATCCAGCATGTAGGTCTTGCCCACGCCGCTCATGCCGTAGAACAGCCTATTGATCGCCGCATTGTCGGGGAAGCGCTCGGCATAGTCAGCGCAGGCGTCCCGCAGACGCTTCATGTAATCCCGCACTGAAAGGCCGTTGCCGGCGCGGATGTTCTCCGGAAAGATGGACAGATCGAAACGGTCAAAGCTGGGGCCGTCCTCGTCAATGCCGGCGTCGCTGAACATGCGCCGGGCCACCTCGTTGCGCACACACGCGCACAAGGCTCCGTCGGCATAGCCGGTGTCGGCGCAGCGGGGGCAGTCGATGGGCACAGAAAAGTAATCCACCGGCAAGCCCTGCTCGCGCAGCCAGGCAGACACCATGGCCGGCCGGCTGGCCAGCATACGGTGGTAAGCCTCGCGGTCGCGCAGCGCGGCGCGGGCCAAGGCGCTATCCAGCTCGCGGATGGCCGGGCACTCCCGGCGCATCTGCGCCTCGCGCTCGGCTGCCTGGGCCTGTCGCAGCGAGCGGCGGCTTTTCCATTCTTCCAACACGTTTTCGGTATAGTTCTCGGGCATCTTTCTCCTCAACCGGATGAGGTTTCGTGCCTGCGGGCACGACCAAAGGGCTTTCCGGTCGCCCTTTGGAAACCTTCGGACTCTACATAAAAAATACTACAGGTCGTCCACATCGCTCTTCATGCGGCTGAAATCCTCTTGGGTATAGGTGCGCTGGCCGGCGTAATCCCGCTCGGCGAAATCCGCGGGGCCGGTTTTTGCACCACCGGTCATGGCCGCGTCCAGCGCCTGGGCCTGCTGGCGTGTCTGCACACCCTTCTCCCGCCAGTTCTGCAGCAGGCGGTTCATCATGGCCAGCGGACGCTCGGCCACGGCGGAGCGCTCGGCGGCGTAATCGATGATGTCGGTGTTGATGGCCCACTCGTGGGTGAAGCGCTCGTAGGCCGAAAGCTCCCCGGCGGTGGGCGCGCGGCTGTGGCCCCACTGGGTCAGCCAGCGGCGCACGGCCCGGGCGGCGGCACCGTCGCGCTCGCTGCGCAGCATCAGCGCGTCGTCGCCCACGGCGCCCTCCTGCAGCCATTTGTCCAGCCTGGCCTTGAGGTCTGCCAGCGTGCTGCGGCCCTCCAGCGACAGCATGCGAGCCGCCAGCTCCACACCCCATTGGGAGAAGCCCTGCGACGTGTAATGTTCCAAAATCCGCGCCAGCTCCGCCGCCGTGGAGGAGGTCTCCCTCATGCCCAGCGCCCGGGCGATGGCGCGTTCGGCGTCGCGGGCGCGCTTGCGCAGCTCGAAAGCCGCGCCGGCCTGCTCGGCGCTGTGGGCGCCGCGTTCGTGCAGCGACGCAAGCACCGTGTCCAGGTATTTGAAGTTGGGGTTGGCCACGCCGGTCATGTCGGCGCAGGCTACGCCTATGGCGTCCTCGGTGAAGCCCCAGCTGTCGGTCCACTTGCGCCACAGCGCCAGCTCGTCGGCGGTGGGCAGGCGCTTTAAGTTCCATCGGGTCAGTATGCGGGCGGCTCCGCTGTTGGCGGCGTCGGCGGCGCTCAAGTGCGCCTCCATGTCCTCCAGCGATGTGATGCCCTTGCGGGACAGGTCCTGGGCCATGGCGTCGATGTATTTGAAGCTGACCTTGGGCCCCTTGCGTTCGATGCAATACTGTATCATCAGCACGATGGCCTCGGGGTCGAACCCCAGCGCCGTGTACCAATCGTTGATACGGTTGTATTCGGCGGTGACCAGCACCCGCGAGCCGGAGAACACGCCCTGTACGTGCTGCACGAGATCGGCGAACAGCCGCTCCCGCTCGGGCTCCTTGGCTTGGGTGCCGCACAGGAATTTGCGCTTGAGGTTGACATACTCCACCTGCAGCGGCTGCTGGGACAAGACGTTGACCAGGCCCAGCTGCTCCCAATAGGCGAAGGCGGCGCGCACGGCCTCGTCGCTCTGGTGCAGCGCCTGGGCCAGGTCCTGGGCGCTCTGGTCCTGCCCGTCGCCCTGATAGCACAGCATCAGCCCATAGACATAGGCCTTCACAAACTCGCCCGGCGCGCTGGCCATGTAGTTCTCAATATACAGGTTTTCCAGCGGCGTCACGTCGAACTGTGACCCGCCGGGGGCAAAGCGGCTGATGGACATCTTGTTCCTCGAATCGGATTGTAAGTATATAGATGATAGCACACGACACCGGGGTTTGCCACTGGTACCAGTGCGGCACTGCCAAACCTGCGGGTTTCAATTGTCTGGGAAATGATCGCTTCTACAAGGGCTGCCGGGCCAAGAAAACTATACACCCCGCGCCGGGGGGGCCAGGCGCGGGGTGTATGTCTGGATGTGCGAACCGCTATTGGTATTTGCGGACGATCAGATCGTTGTTCTTGTTCACATACGCAACATAGGGTACGCCGTTGACCACGCAAGCGCCGGGATATCCGCGCGACGCCATCGTCAGGCCGGACCCGACGGTGACCCATGTGTTGGCGGAAAGTTTCTTGACGCGGATAATGCCCTTGTCATCATAAACCAGGAAGGGCGACGAACCGAAAGGCAGCAGCATTCCGCCCTGACTGGCCTTCAGGGTCGTGGCTTGCTGCACCCATTTGCTGCCGCTGAGCTTCTTCACCGACAGGGTGAAATACCCGGTAGACGCCCAGCTTGCGCGACCGCCCCGTATCGTCGCATACAATGCGCTGGCCGATGCGGACAAAGCGGCATCGTTGCCATTGGCAACCGCAGCTATGGAGACCCAGGACGTTCCATTGTACTTCTTGACGAAGGCCCCGGCCGTGCTGGACAAATAAGGCGTTCCGTTGAAAAAGGTCATTGAGAGATCTTCCTCAATGTTCCCCGTTTTAAAAGCAGCAATCTTGCCGCCGACAAAGACCCATTTTGTACCCGTGTGCTTCATCACATAGAAGCCGGCAGCCAACTTGCTGGATGCGGTTGCCGCGTAAGCAATATAGGGTACGCCGTTGTATACCGCGTAGGTATAGGATTCGATCTGATCCCGTGGAAGACCGCTGGAGCTGAGCAGAATCCACTTTGTGCCGTCGAATCGATAGATAGAACTTCCGCTGGTCAGGTAAGGCTTCTTGCTTGAGACATGGAGCTTGTATTTAGGACCGCTGACAGTCTGCCCCAGCGAGACCCATTTGCTGCCGGAGAGCTTTTTTACATAGGTCATATTGTTTTTTGAGTAGGACAAATAGGTTACGCCGCTGTCGGTCGTGATGCAGACACTACGGATACCCCGTCCCATCGCCAGGTCAAGGGAGCTCAACCCTTTATTGGTAGCCGGCACATCGCCAACCTGCACCCAACTGCCTGCTGCCTGCGCCGGTTGTACGCCGGCAAACCCCAAGAGCATTGCCGCACACAGCAGCACAGCGATCCCTTTGTAAACACGAAGCATTTTCATGTTTTGCACCTTCGCTTTCTTGATTGCGTTATGACGCTATTATAATATACCGTTTCCAAAAAGCAACACTTTTTCATCCTTTTCAAGGGCTCCTTATCTCAAGCCCCATGGCCCAAACTACTATACTGACCCACTCTCTGGTATAATAAGGATACTCAGCCCAAAGGAGATCTTCCCGTGAACAAGACCATCGTGCTGACCGGCGGGGGCACTGCCGGCCACATCACGCCCAACCTGGCGCTGATCCCGCTTCTGCAGCAGCGCGGCTATGAAGTGCATTACATCGGCAACCGCAACGGCATGGAGCGCCGCCTGACCGAGGGTATCGGCGTCACATTCCACGGCATTTCCTCGGGCAAGCTGCGCCGCTATTTGGATTTCAAGAACCTGACCGACCCCTTCCGCGTGGCCGCCGGCGTGGCGCAGTCCTTCTCTCTGCTGCGGCGATTGAAGCCCGCGGCCATCTTCAGCAAAGGCGGCTTCGTTTCGGTGCCGGTGGCCTTCGCGGCACGCCTGGCCCATGTGCCGCTGGTGCTGCACGAGAGCGACCTGACGCCGGGGTTGGCCAACAGGTTGGCGTTGGGTTCGGCCATGCGGGTGTGCACGACGTTCCCCGAGACCGCCGGCCACCTGGGCGCCAAGGCCCGCCACACGGGCACGCCCATCCGCGCGGCGCTGTATGAAGGCGATGCTGAGCGGGGGATGCAACTGTGCGGCTGGCAGCGGGAGGGCCTGCCGGTGCTCATGAGCATGGGCGGCAGCCAGGGCGCCGGCGCCATCAACGCTGCGCTGCGCTCAGCGCTGCCCAGGCTGCTCAGAAGCTTCCGTGTGGTTCACCTGTGCGGCAAGGGCAACGTGGACGAGAGCCTGAAAGCCACGCCGGGCTATGCCCAGTTCGAGTATGTGGGCGCGGAGCTGCCGGACCTGCTGGCAGCCACGGCTATGGTCGTCAGCCGCGCCGGAGCCAACTCCATCTTCGAGTTTCTGGCGCTGCGCAAGCCCATGCTGCTGATCCCGCTGCCGCTGGCCAGCAGCCGGGGCGACCAGATCGACAATGCCAAGAGCTTTGTGGGGCAGGGCTTTGCCCGGATGCTGCCCCAGGAGAGCATGACCGCCGACAGCCTGTACGACGCCATACTGGACACCTGGGCCAAGGCCCCTGCCATGCGGGCCGCCATGGAAGCCCAGGGCGCGCCCGACGGCACCATGGCCGTGCTGGAGGAGATTGAGAAAGCTGCTTCCGCCCGAAAATAGCCGCTGGCAGCAATCGCTGCCCGGACCCATGCCCGGGCGGCGATTGTTTACGACTTTTTGACAACCCGGTGGTTGCAATTGCTTAACGTTCTGTTAACATAGGCAGGTATGATGCACTACGCACACACAGACCGCGGCCCTGTGCTGGCCGCGGGGAAGCCGGCCTTTCGCCACGAGCTCAAGTATATTCTGAGCGCGCCGGAGGCGGCCATGCTGCGCGGCCGCCTGGGCGGCCTGCTGCGGCCGGACAGCCATGCCGTTGCGCAGGGTCGCTACAAGATCCGCAGCCTGTACTTTGATGACTGGCGCTCCAGCGCCTATGAGGATAAGCTCTCCGGCCTGGCCCGGCGGTTCAAATACCGCGTGCGCGTCTACAATGACAGCGACGCCGAGATCCATCTGGAGCGCAAGAACAAGCAGGGAAATTACGTCTATAAGGAATCGGCCAGCCTGACCCGCGGCATGCTCGAGGGCCTGCTGCGCGGCGAATACCGGCCTCTGCTCCAAGACCCGCAGCCGCTGTGCCGTCAGTTCTATGTGGATTGCACGGTCAACCTGCAGCGGCCCCGGGTGCTCATCGATTATGAGCGGGAGCCCTTTGTGTGCGACGTGGGCCAGGTGCGCGTCACCTTCGACACCAACATCCGCGCTGGAAGCGTGCCGCGGGATCTGTTCGATGCCCGCTCTCCCATGATCAACCTGCTGGGGCCGGATCTGTTGATCCTGGAGGTCAAATACACCGGGCTGCTGCCTGCCCTGGTGCGCAACGCACTGCCCAGGGGCGGCGGCATGGCCGAGGCGGTCTCCAAGTTCGTGCTGGCCTGTGAGAAAATTCCCTACCGCACCCGATAAATCCACTCAACCCGGAGGGCCCGATGAACACCAACCCCAACGTAACGGCCAATGACTTCCTCAAGGCGCTGCTCAACGACGCCACCATGCTGGGCAGCGCGATGACGCTGGAAAAGGCGATCTCCACCGTGATTGCGCTGGTGGTGGCGCTGGCGGCTGGCTTTTTGATCTACTTCATCTATCGCAAGCTGTTCCGCGGCGTGGTCTACAGCCAGGGTTTTGCCGCAACGCTGGTGGGTATGACGGTGCTCACGTGCATGGTCACGTTGGCGCTGGGCACAAACATTGTGCTTTCGCTGGGCATGGTGGGCGCGCTGAGCATCGTGCGCTACCGAACCGCCATCAAGGAGCCCATAGATCTGCTGTATCTGTTCTGGGCCATTACCGCCGGCATCACCATCGGGGCTTCGCTCTACTTCCTCGTGGCGGCGGCGTCGGCAGCGCTCATCGTCGTGCTGCTGATCCTTTCCCGCGCCCGGCGCGATCAAGCCTTCGTCATGGTCATTCACCACGATGGCGGCGAACTGACCGCGGAGCTGGCCCGGGTTCTGGGCAAGATGCGCTACACGATCCGCAGCCGCACACTGCGCGCCCAGGACAGCGAGCTCGTCGTAGAGGTGCGCGCCCGGCGCAACGATGTATCCTTCGCCGATCAGGTACGGGCTTTGGCGGGGGTCGAAGATGTCACGCTGGTACAATACAACGGGGAATATTCGGGCTGATATCACCTGAGATGAGCCGCGCGCGCTGTATATATTAATATTCTAAATATGCGAGCCATCCGCCAAGGAGCGGATGGCTCGCCCGCATTTATTTCACACACGGGAAGCAACGGCAAGAGGCCGCATAAGCTCCATTTTATTCTGTTTTTTTGTGGTCGAATGGGTTTCATAGAGATACCCTTATATTTGACTATGGTTTCCTGACAAAAAGTGTTAAAATATTGAAAAAATTACCTATGCGATTTCATGCAATCAACGGCGGCACATAAAAACCGGATGCCGAAAGGGGGCAATTGTCATGGATATCTCAGAACGGGCTGTCAAAGGTGCAAATGACAGACCGGATGCAGCTCCACCGGACGTCCCCGCGGCTGTAGACGCGATCATTCATGTTGCCATCACCGACGGCGAGCTGGAGGCCTATCTTCATATCGAGCCTCCGCAGAACGGAGGCGCCGCTCCAAGCCTTAATGCGATGATGAGCGCACTGTCAGCAGCCGGCGTGTCTCGCTTTATAGACACGGAGAAATTGAAGAAGCTCGAAGCGGAACCGCTTTATGGCCGCGAGATTCTGGTTGCCCGGGGAGTGGCCGCAGTAAACGGCGTGGATGGCACAGCAACCCTCCGGATCGGCTTCGAGAAGGACATGAAGCCTAAGGAAAAGGAAGACGGTAGAGTAGATTATCATGATCTCGGCACGGTGGAAAATGTCGCCCAGGGGCAGGTGTTATGCGTCATTGCGCTGCCCACGGAGGGCACTGCCGGTGTTTCGGTAAAAGGCAAAGAGCTTCCGCAAAGAAAGGGCCGGCCGGTGCGATCCTACCTGGGCAAGAATACGGAATTGTGTCCGGACGGCACCGCCATTCTGTCGCAGATCAATGGTCAAGTGCAGTTTGACGGCCAGAAGATCAGTGTTACCGAGACGTTCTATATCAAGGAAAACATCGATCACTCCACCGGCAACATCAAGGTTGTCAGAAATCTGTTTGTCCCAGGCATGGTGATGCCGGGATTCAAGGTTGAGGCCGGTGGAAATGTCACGATTATGGGAAGAGTGGAGTCTTCGGCGGTGAAGGCCGGTGGTAACATAACGGTGAACAGCGGCGTCATCGGCGGCGAGTTGCACTGCGACGGGGATCTGAAGTGCAGATTTATCGAGAACAGCAACATATTTGTCAAGGGCAACATCAAGGCGGAATACATCATAAACAGCAATGTCCGATGCGGCAAAAGCATTAAAGTCAGCGGAGCACTGGCCCGGATCATCGGCGGCAGCTGTGTCGCGGGCCAAAACATCGAAGCTCACATGATCGGCTCTCCCGCCAATGTCCAAACAAGGCTGGAGCTGGGTACCGACCATACCGTCCTCGAACGGCAGCAAAAACTGTTGGCCCAGATAGCGGAGATGGAGAAGCAAATCAAGAGCCTGAAGCCGCTGATTGCGCTGCTGCAGCAACTGGAGGCCGGCAACAGGCTGACACCGGATAAAAGGCAGATACTTGACAATGCCAACTATACATATGAGGCCAGTACAAAGGCAGTGGCTGAAGCAACAAAGGAGCTGGAGGAAATCGCTCAGTCCGTCAGGATTAAAGGATTTGGCCGCATCCTGTGCACCGGCATCATCTATCCGGGCGTCAAGGTTACGATTGGACAGGCGAATCTATCCGTTAAGGACGCTTTGAGGGATTCCATGCTTACCTATAAGGAAGGCGAAATCTGCGTGGGCATCGCCCGCCGTTAGGACTTGCGATGCGGGTTGAGGCGCAGCTTCGCTTGACATCCCGCCAAAGCCTGCTACATTGGCATAAAGCAAGATAGATCAATCTATGAGGTGATAATGTGAAGAAATACGATTTGGCGGTGCTGGGCGGAGGCTTTGCCGGCGTGGCCGCGGCAATCAGCGCGGCGAGGGCCGGGCTTGCGGTATTGCTTGTGGAAAAATCCAACTGCTTGGGCGGAGCGGCTGTCAACTCTCTGGTCAATCCGTTTATGCCCAACTACACGAAGACGCCGGACCACCATGTCATGGAAAAGCATTCCCTGAGCCAGGGCATCTTTTTGGAGATTGTCGAAGAACTGCGCAGGCTTGGCGCGACCGAAGGGAACCCGCCCTTCGTCTTCCATGAGGAGTACCTGAAGATCGTGCTGAACCGCATGGCGCTCGCCTCCAAGGTGGATCTGCTGTTTCGCTCCTATCTCACGGACGCTCAAACCGAAGAGGGGCGCATCCGGGCTGTCACGGTGGTCAACAAATCCGGCAAACAGCAGATCACGGCGGATTATTTCATAGACGCCACCGGTGACGCGGACTTGGCTGTTTTGGCCGGATGTCCCTTTCGGTTGGGCAGGGAGGGCGACGGCCTGTGTCAGCCCATGACGCTGTGCTTCCGTGTGGCCAATGTGGACATCGGCAAGTACCAAAAAGCCCGCCCGATGATCAACGGACTGTATCAGCAGATGAGGGAGCAGGGGAAGATCAAGAACGTCCGGGAAGATGTGCTGATCTTTTCCAATTTGGTTGGCGGCGTTCTGCATTTCAACTCCACGCGTGTCGTGAAGCATAATCCGGTGGATGCCTTCGATCTGACCAAAGCGGAAATTGACGCCAGGGAGCAGGTGCTGGAGTTGTTCACCTTTATGAAAGAGAACATCGACGGGTTTCAGAACAGCGATCTGCTGATGACGGCGCCGGAGATCGGCGTGAGGGAAAGCCGCATGATCGATGGCGAGTATGTGCTGACCGGCGAGGACCTTGTCGCCTGCACCTGGTTCGACGACTCCATCGCTTTGGGAAATTATGACATCGACATCCATAACCCCGAGGGCAGCGGAACAAGCCATTACTACTTCCCGCAGGGCAAGTATTACACGATACCCTACCGCAGTCTGGTTCCCCAGGGGGTGGACAATCTGCTGGTCGCCGGGCGCTGTATTTCCGCAACCCATGAGGCCCAGGCATCCATCCGTATCATACCGATCGTATGCTGCCTGGGCGAGGCCGCCGGCACGGCGGCGGGCGTTGCGGCGCAGGACGGCTCAACGTTCAAGCTGGTGGATGTAGAGAAGGTGCAGCAGAGGCTGCGGGAGCAGGGCGCGGCGTTCTGACATAGAGGAGGTTCCAACCTGTGGCCTCTTGATTGGCATGAACCCGTGATGTGTCCCTCATAAAGGCATCACGGCCTTCAGTGTGAATAGCCCGTCCTTAGCTTCAAACGCACAGTAGCCGTTGTGCCTTTCAGCAATCATCCTGATGCTTTTTGCACCAAAGCCATGCTGTGGTTGGTTGCTTTCCGGCAATCCCTCCCGCATGATGACGGTTCCCCGGTACGGATTGCTGATATATATGAGCAACTTATCCTTATGCAGCTGGCAGTTGATGCGCACAGTTCGTTGCGAATCTCCGTCTGTTTGTGCAGCGGCGCAAACAGCATTTTCCAATCCGTTGGATAACAACGCACAGAGCTCTGTATCCGAAAGCGGCAGGGTAGCGGGGATGTTGACTTCGGCGCTGAAATCGACACCCTGCTGCTTTGCTTTCATGGCGAAAGAAGCCAGAATCAGATTGACTGTGTTGTTTTCGCAGTATCGCACCGGTACTATCTTGTCGATATCGGTTTGCGTTTGACGGATGTATTCGCCGGCCCTGGAAATCTCACCGGCTTCAAGATACCCATTGAGAAGAGAGAGGTGATGGCGCATGTCATGGCGGTAAATCGAGGTCTGCTGCTGCACCTGCTGCAAGGCGAATATTTCATGCTTAGCCCGTTCAGATTGCGCTGTGAGTATAGCGTTATCCATCTCCAGCCTGCTTCGCCGCTGGACTTCCTGATGGTAGACTGAAACAAACGCCACGTAAAAGAGAGCCATGGCTGCCGGAAGAAACTCGATGACCATCCGTACACCCGTATATAAAGCATCGGTATACACGGTCGTGGCATAGTCAAATATGTAATAAAACAAAGGGAGCCCACCGAACAGCAGCAACGACCGTTTGGAATAGGCCATTGCCCGGTTAACTTCCTTGGTGAAATACCGCCGCAGAAGAACATACAGCGGAACCAAAGATAGTATATAACCCAGTGCATAGGCCAGCCTAGTGCCAAACAGATGAAGTGTAACCGTTCCAATCCACTGTGGCAGCTGACAGCAGAAATATGCGGTTAAAATGCTTGTCAGTGCTACATCCCACGGCCGTTTGAAGCGAAAAACCAACATAAGGAAAAGTGGAAGATGGGAGATGAGCGGATAGAGCTTTCTGGTGTTTTCAAGCCCCAATAAGAAGTAGCACAGCATTTGCATCGCTAAAATGACAAAGCTCAGCACCGTTACATCGTGGCGCTCCTTCTTGGTGGTGCAGCCGCCCGAAAAACCGACCCCAAGCAAAGTGCCGTACAGCAGCACAAGCAATCCCATAATGATCGTCATTACTGAACACCCTTTTCCGCAAACAGCTGATCCATATATGCCTTGCGCACCTGTGCATAAAGCCGCCTGGAAACAGGCACTACGCTCCCACTATAGGTCAGGATATCTGCAGGCCGGAGCTCCTGTACTTGCCAAAGGTTGACGACAAACGCTCTGTGAACGCGAATAAACTCCGGCCTTTGTAAAAGTTCACCTTCATAATCAGAAAGCGGTGCGGCCAGTTCTCTTACACTGCCATCCGTGAGATGAAACCGCAGCGTTCGATGCATCACTTCCACATGGGCAAGTTTGGAAAACGGTAGATTGGCTACGCCGTTCTGAAACTTGATGGACAAGCCCTCCTGCGGCTTTTGCGCAGCCTGAAACAGCTTATCCAGAACGGGAAACAGATTATTCGCCGTAACAGGTTTCAACAGGTAGGCAAACGCTTCTACGGAATAGCTTTCGACGGCGTATTCCGGTGAGGAGGTCAGGAACGCGATCTTAATGGTTCCATCATATTTCCTGACTTCATGTGCAATCTCCATCCCGGTCACCAGCGGCATCATCACATCCAAAAGAAGAAAATCGAAGCCGCCTTTGCTCACGTCTTCCAGTAGTTCGACGCCGTCTGAATATTTGACGCAAGTGAAGCATGCTTTCGTTTTCCCTCGATAGTCATGGAGAAGCTTCGATATCTTGTCCAGCTCTTTTCTATCATCGTCGCATATTGCTATGCGCATCCTTGATCACCTCATTCGACAAAAACCTCTCTGATTTTACCATATGTGGCTGGTTTGGTGTCACTCCATACCGTATACGTTTAAAAGCACCGCCGTTCATGCAAAAAGCGGTTGCTCCGGCAAAATACTGCTATCATATCATGGCGGCAGCGTTGACCATGTGTCGTGCTGAATACAACCGAACGGTTCAAAGGAGAAAGCCATGAAGAAGCTACTCGTCATGACCCTGGTCTTGGGGTCTATTCTTGCCCTTACAGCTTGCGGAGCAGAGATCACGCTTGTTCCCACTACCACAAACGGCATCTCGATTGATATGCCGAGCGACTTTGGCGCGTTCGCGGAAAAAGATGGTGCGATGATCGCGGCCAATAAGGATGAGACCGCATCTGTGAGCGTCTCCGTTGCCGCAGACGCCGGAGAGACTAAGCCGGCCGACATTGACCAGGAAACGTATCAGCAGCTCGCTTACCCTGGTACCAGCGACGTTGAGTTTGTGGCGTATGACAATGCCTCCACCTGCAATGGTATTCCGGCTATCTATGCGAACTGCAAGCTCAAAAACGCCAATGGCGTGTCGGTGATGGCATATTCCTACCTTCTGTTCCACGAGGACGGAACCATTCAGGGTGTCTCGATCAATTACAACACCGACGTGGAGTCTTCTGTAACGAACAACGTCGACGCCATCCGGAAGAGCATCAAGAAAAAGTAGTTTCTTTGTAAGCGACGAAACCCGTTGGGCGAACAGTCTTTGTCTGTTCGCCCAATGGCTTTAGAAAGGAAAGCCCGTGTCTGGTTGGATCGCCTGGCTGATGTCCGGGATATGCGCAGCGGGGTTGGTGATCGTCTGGTTTGCCTTGGCCTGCCGGGAGCTGGCGCAGGCAAAGAGCAGTGTGGAAGCCGCAGTTCGCCAGATACAAATTCACATGGACGGCCTCGCGCAGGTACGCGGCGGGCCTTACGAAACGGCCGCGGATGCTGCACAGAGTCTCAGCTGGTCCATTTACCATAAAGCGGTCAGTCATTACGAGATATGCCGATACAAGCCCTTGAACAGGCTTCCCGCACTTCTATTCGGTTACCGCTCCTTCCAAAAAGCGGACGGACCTAAGTCTTGCAACAAAGTCACAATGAGCTGAACAGACGCAGCCCTTCTATTTACCGTTTACGAAAAAAACCACTACCGTTCGCGCACGGAGCAGTTTACAGTGGCTGTGAACTGCTATTCTGTTAGCCTGTATATTCATGCCCATGGACTTATGAAGATGCCGAAATGGTATGCAAACGACATTTTTCCGAGACGGAGGAGTTTATGAAAAGACGGTTTTTGTGTGTGCTTGTTGCCCTGTGTGTGGTATTTGTTTTGCTGCCGGTTTCGGCAAAGGCGGAATCGCCGCAAGCCCAATGGGGCGTGGCGGCCGCAGATGGCACAAAGCCGGCTGAGTGGGCAGGCAGCGGCACCCTGGAAGCTGCCTTAACCTAC
>JAEZSC010000093.1 GCA_023422005.1 Bacillota bacterium
GCACCAGGGAGCGGGCCAGCGTATTGGGCCGGTAGTTCAGCTCTTCCATGACGGCGAGGATTTTGGCCCTGTTCGCCGGGCTCACGCCGGATTTCTGGTTGAGCACCCGCGAGACCAGCGCCTGGGATACGCCGGCCTTCGCGGCGATGTCGGAGATCGTCGCCATGTCTCATACCTCAAATCCACAATACGTAAAGTATACCATATTTGCACAAATGCACCTATACCGGGCCGCGAACCGTTGACGAGTCTGCGGGCTTCATGGTATAAATACAGTTGTAAATCGATTTACATCTTATCTTGAAAAATTACTGGAGGCAGCAACCGATGCAAAACGCGCAAAAAAGGATTCGCCTGGGTGTGATCTTTCTGATCATGTGGATGGACGTCGTGGGCGTCAGCCTGTTTTACCCCATCGCTCCTTACATCGTGAAACAATACAGCCCCGACGCGATGATGGTCACGCTGCTGGCGGTGCTGTATTCGGCGGCACAGTTCATTGCCGCGCCCGTTCTGGGCCGGCTTAGCGACCGCTGGGGCCGCCGGCCGGTGTTGCTGGCAAGCCTTTTGGGTTCCGCCGCGGCTTATGTGTTCTTCGGCCTTAGTGGCGCTCTGTGGATGCTTCTCACATCCCGGTTCGTGGGCGGCCTGGCCGGCGGCAACATGTCCACCGCCGGCGCGTATATCGCCGATATCTCCGAGCCGGGTGAACGGGCCCGCAACTTTACGCTGATCGGCCTGGCCTGGGGTGTCGGCCTGATCGTGGGGCCGGCGCTGGGCGCGGCGCTGGCGCAGTGGAGCCTGATGGCGCCGGCCTTTGTGGCCGCAGGGCTCATGCTGCTCAACGCGGTGCTGGCCTTTTTCCTGCTGCCGGAATCGCTGCCCGCCGAGGCCAGGGGCACCGGTAGGCTGAGCCTGTCGGCCATCAACCCGCTGAGCTCCATCTGGAAAATGGTCCGCATGCCCGCCGTGGGCCGGCTGCTGGTGGTGCTGTGCCTTTACAACCTGGCCGTCAACGGCACCAACAGCATCGGCTCGCTGTTTATGATCGACCGGTTTGCGGCGCAATCCTGGGTTGTAGGCGCGTATTTGACGGCCATCGGCATCGGTGTAGCGCTGATCCAACTGGCAGTTCCTGTGGTCGTGAAGCGTTTGGGAGAGCGCAGGACGGTTGCTCTGACGCTGGCTCAGCAGGCCGTCGGCGGCGTCGCGATCTTCTTAAGCCCCTCGCTGGCGTTCTTCCTGCCGGTGGCGCTGACCAACGCCTGGCTGGGCAACTTCATCTCCGCGCCGATGACAGCCATGCAGGCCAACCGGCTCAAGGAGGGGGATGTGGGCATGCTGATGGGCGTCACGGCCTCGCTCAACAGCCTGACGAGTATCTTCGGGCCTCTGTGGGTTGGTGCGGTGTATGACGCGGTGTCTCCCGGCGCGCCGTATCTGGTGGGTACCGTGCTCTTTTTGGCGGCTATCCTTCTGTTGGCAGAGGGCGGGCCTGCCGCGCTGCTCTGCAAAGGCAGGGCGCTGCTGGCGAAGGTGCTTCCCGCGAAGGATCAAAAGGTGCAGTGACCCGCGATCTATTGCCATTATGAGGAAATGGGGATAAACTGATGGCGTGATATCAATGGAGTGCTGCGGCTGACATGCTGCAAGACCGAAAGGAGCCCTCCCCATGCAAAACGCATTGCTGCGCGAAATCGCATCCCACGGCGACCGGGCGGCCATCGTGCCCATCTGCCGTCTCAATGATCTTGCCCGGGACATGGAAGAGCTGGAGGCCGGCGACTACCACACCGGCTACATCGATTGGGCGGCCAAGCGGCGGGAGCGCTTCCACCCCAAGGACCTGGGCTTTGAGGCCCGCTCGGTGCTGGTGGTGGCCACCCACTGCCCCCGGCGCACGGTGACATTCACCCATGGTGGCCGCTCGGTGCAGGCCACGCTGCCGCCCACATACGCCGATTATGAGGCGCTGGAGGCCGAGGTTCTTCGATACGTCAACGCTTTTTTGAACCCCAGGGGCCTGCACGCGGCGCCGGCTTACCACCTGCCCAACAAGCTGCTGGCCGTGCGCAGCGCTCTGGGCGAATACGGACGCAACAACATCTTCTACTGCGACGATTGGGGCAGCTACGTGAACCTGGTGGCGCTGTACACCGACGCGCCCTGTAAGGAGCACCTGTGGCGGCTGGCCCGGCGTATGCAGGACTGCGACAAATGCCATGCCTGTGCGGGCGCTTGCCCCACCGGCGCCATCGACGCCGGCCGCAGGATCATCGATGCCGGCCGCTGCCTGACCAACCTCAACGAAGGCAAGGAGCCCCAGTTCCCGCAATGGGTGGACAAAGGCGCCCACAACAGCCTGGTGGGCTGCATGCGCTGCCAGGCCTGCTGCCCGCGCAACGCGCCCAACGCCGGCTTCGTGGCCGAGGGCTGCGCCTTCGACGAGGGGGAGACGCAGTGCATACTGGACCACAAGGCCGGCGAGGAATACCCTGAGGAGCTGGCACAGAAGATCAAGGGCATCGGCATGCATTGGTACCGGGATGTACTGAACAGGAATCTGGCGGCGCTGCTGGCGCGCTGACGCTGCCCACGGCCGGAAAGGAATTATGCACCACAGTATATTTGAGCCCTTCCCGGTGCTTTGCACCACCCGTTTGGCGCTGCGGGCCTTGCGCCCCCAGGATTGCGATCGTCTGCTGGCGCTGCGCAGCGATCCAGTGGTGCTGCGCTACATGAACCGTGCACCCATGACCGTTCCCCAGGACGCCATAAACGAGCTCAACCGCCTGCAAAAGGGTCTGGAGGAAGGCCGCTGGGTCGTATGGGCGGTGTGCCAAGCTGGCGATGACACCCTCATGGGCACGGCGTGCCTGTGGAATTTCGACGGCGACAGTGGCGCGGAGGTTGGTTATGATCTGATGCCCTGTTTCCAGGGCAGGGGTTATATGGCCGAGGCGCTGGCCGCCGTGCTGGGTTATGGCTTTGGCACGCTGGCGCTGCGCCGCGTGGAAGCCCGCACCCACCCGGACAACGCCCCCTCCCGGCGGCTGCTGGAGCGCCTAGGGTTCGGCCTTGTCGGCATGGAAAGCCCGCAGGAGGCGGGGAAGTATGAGCCGAATGTGATTTATGAGGTGTATAGACCGAGTTTGTAGATGGCTCACAGTCCGAGCAGCCTATTGCCGCCGGCGGATTCATTCCGCCAAGGAAAAGTCTTCTGAATCGCCAAGGCGCAGCAGCGCCGAAGGCGAAGAGCGCAGCTCACAGATATTGCGCCATATAATCCACATAGGCCGGCAACGCCACCTCCGGCGTTTCCAGCCCCGTGTGCCAGCGCTTCTCCCATTCAAAGCTCAGCCAGCCGCGATAGCCTCCGTCCCGCAGCAGCTTGACCGCCCGGCCGATGGGCACCGCGCCCTTGCCCGGCAGGCACAGCTTGCCTCGCTCGGTCATGTCCTTCACGTGCACATGGGCGATCAGCGGCCCCAGGCGTTCCCACACCTGCTCCAGCGTGTCGCCAACCTCAAAGGGGTTGGCCAGATCCCACAGCACGCCGGTGGCTGGGCTGTCCACCCGGGCGAACACATCCTTGAGCAATGCTGATTTGGCGAAGTCTCCGTGAGTCTCCAGAAGCACGGATACACCCTTGTCCTGGGCATGGCGGCCCAGTTCGTTCATGCCCAGGGCCACCTGCGCCACGGCGGCGGCGGGCTCCATGCCCGCGGGGATGCGGTCGCCGAACACACGCACCCACGGCGCGCCCAGGGCCGCGGCCAGATCGACGGCGGCGCGGCCGGCGCGCAGCGTCTCGTCGAAATCTCCTGCGAGAAAAGCGCAGGAAGTGTCCAGGCAGCACAGGGAAAGCTGAAGCTGGTGCAGGCGCGCCAGCGTCGCGGCCTGCTCCTGCGGCGCGAAGGGCGGCAGCTTCTCCAGGTCCATTTCGTCCAGCAGGCCGCGCACCTCGATGCCGTCATATCCCAGCACCCGCGCCTGCTCCACGATGCGGTCCCATGTCCATTGGGGGCAGCCTAGAGTGGAAAATGCAAGCTTCATCTGAACACCCCCTGATAATATCTCGGCATGTGGCCGGAGGTTTGCACCCGCGTTCCTGGTAGTTTATGGAATTTATCATATTTAGTATAGCAAATGGCCGATGGAAAGGAAACCGAAATGGCGCGGATATCCGTACTGTATATACGATGCCGCAAGCGTGGGCAAGCTGCGCCCGCAAAGCCTGCGGATTTGACAGCCAAGGCCCGCCGTTGTAAGATACTGTAAATTGCGCATAGTATAGTACACCCCCGAATTTGATGCGAGGAGTGTTATAGATGCCGTTGTTTCAGGGTTCCGGCGTGGCGCTTGCCACCCCCTTCACCGAAGACGGAATCGACTTTGAGGCCTATGGCCGCTTGATCGACATGCAAATCGCCGGCGGCACCGACGCGTTGGTTGTGGCCGGCACCACCGGCGAGCCCAGCACACTGGAGCCCGAGGAATATGAACCGTTGGTGCGCTTCGCCGTGGAGCGCGCCGCTAAACGCGTGCCGGTGATCGCCGGCGCGGGCAGCAACAGCACCAAGCATGCCATCGCCCTGAGCCTCAAGGCCCAGGCGCTGGGCGCCGACGGCCTGCTGCACGTGACGCCTTATTACAACAAGACCACGCCGGCCGGCCTGGTGGCCCACTTCAAGGCCATTGCCGACGCCGTGGAGCTGCCCATCATACTGTACAACGTGCCCGTGCGCACGGGGCTCAACATGAAGGCCGACACCGTAGCGGCGCTGGCCGGTTATCGCAACATCCACGCCGTCAAGGAGGCCAGCGGCGATCTGGCCCAGGTCACCGACATCGCCCGGCTGTGCGCTGGCAAGCTGGCCCTGTATTCCGGCGTGGACGAAATCATACTGCCAACCCTGAGCGTGGGCGGCGTGGGCGTCATCTCCGTGGTCGCCAACATCGCCCCCCGGGAGACCCACGACCTCGTAGCCAAGTTCCTGGCCGGCGACGTGGCTGGCGCGCGGGCGCTGCAATGGAAGCTCAAGCCTCTGGTGGACGCGCTGTTCACCGAGACTTCGCCGATCCCCGTGAAGGCGGCGCTGGAACTGATGGGCGTGTGCGGCGCGCGCACGCGGCTGCCGCTGGTGCCCATGGGCGCTGCGGCGCTGGCCCGCCTGAAGGCCGAGATGCAGGCGTTCGGATTAATCTAAAATAGATAACCTGGGTTTGAGTCGCAACCATAAAACCGATCGCCGATTTATTCGGCGGGAGGAAATCAGCAAACAGAACAAGGTAGTTGACATACCCGCCAACAGGCGTTCTAAACAGTAAGAAACACTGCTTGAGGGCATGTCGCTTAGAGATCGCCCGGCGACATGTGCGGCGGGCGATAAACGGCGCAGGTGCCAGGCTGTCCAGATCGCCTAGGCGCAACAGCGCCGAAGGCGAAGGGCGACGACGCATGTGGAGGAGCACATACAGATGACAAGATTGCTTATCAATGGCTGCAACGGCAGGATGGGGCAGGCCATCGCCCAGGCGGCGAGCCAGAGCACCGACATGAAGGTGGTTGCGGGCGTGGATAAGTTCCCCGACGCGGTGCGGCAGGCCTTCCCGGTGTTCGGCTCTATCACCTCGTGCACCGAGAGCGCCGATGTGCTCATAGACTTCTCCCGGCCCGAGGCGCTGCACGACGTGCTGAGCTATGCCATGGGCCACGGCACCGCCGCCGTGCTGTGCACCACGGGCTTTTCCCCCGATGACCTGGCGCTGATCGAGAGAGCCAGCCGTCACATCCCGGTGTTCCGTTCGGCCAACATGTCGCTGGGCGTGAACCTGGCGGTGGACCTGTGCCGCCGTGCTGCCACGTTCCTGGGCGACAGCTGCGACGTGGAGATCATCGAGAAGCACCACAACGCCAAGGTGGACGCCCCCAGTGGCACGGCGCTGATGATTGCCGACGCCATCAACGGCGCGTACTTAAATTCCAAGAGCTATACCTACGGCCGCCACAACGCCAACCAGAAGCGCTCCCGAGGCGAGATCGGCATACACGCCGTGCGCGGCGGCACCATCGTGGGCGAGCACGAGATGCTGTTCATCTGTCCCGATGAGACGCTGTCCATCCGCCACGACATCCAGAACCGCCAGGTGTTCGCCATGGGCGCGCTGCGCGCCGCGCAATATCTAGCGGGCAAGGGCCCGGGCCTGTATAGCATGCAGGACCTGCTGACCGAGGCCAACGCCGTAACGTCAATCTCCACAGACGAGACGCAGACGCTGTTTTCCATCCGAGACATTCCTCTGGGCGGCGGTGTGGTGCGCGAGCTTTTCGCCGCGCTGTGGAACGCCGAGATCAACGTGGACATGATCAGCCAAACCGCACCCCACCAGGGCCGCTGCTCGCTGGCCTTCACATTGCCGCGGCTGACCGGCGCGGCGGCGCTGCCCATCGTGCGCGATTGCTGCGCCGCCTTCGAGGGTTGCTATCTGACAACCCGGGAGGACATCATCAAGATCTCCATTGAGGGCCCCGGCATGGAACACAAGCCCGGCGTGGCCGCCCGCTTCTTTGAAGCGCTGGCCGCCGTGGGCGTGGAGGCGCTGGCCGTTACGACATCGGAGATCAAGGTGTCCTGCTGTGTGCCCGAAGCCAACCGGCGTTCGGTCGTGGAAGCGCTGATGAAAGAATTCAGATTGTAGGAAAGTGCCGCCAGCCAGCGAAAGGGCTGCCGCATTGCCCTTATATTTCTATATTCATACATAAGATGTGAATCGAAGGTTTCCAAAGGGCGACCGGAAAGCCCATTGGTCGTGCCCGATGGCACTGCCCCGGGCTGGCCGGATGCTATGCATCCTGCTCGCCTATGCAGCCTAGCTTGCGGCAAGGTCGGTTCTGCCGATGTGAGAGCAAGCCGATAATTGCGCAAGACGCAACGTAGGGCACGAAATTTTTGCCACGGTAAACGCACCTAGAGGAGGTTCCAAGCTGGACAGATTAGAAACGCAAAGGCTGATCATCCGCAGATTTACGCTGCAGGACGGCGACGATCTATACGAGTACCTCTGCGACGCGGAGACAGTAAAATACGAGCCCTACGATCCCTTCACGCTGGAGCAGGCCCGCGCGGAAGCGGCACGGCGGGCCGCGGACCCATCCTTTTGGGCTGTGTGCCAGAAGGACACAGGAAAGCTGATCGGCAACCTGTACTTCTGCCGGCAGCAGCCGGAGGAGTTCCGCAGCTGGGAGATCGGTTATGTGTTCAACCGGCGCTATGGCTGCCGGGGTTACGCCACCGAAGCGGCCCTTCGCATGTTGCAATACGGCTTCGAGGTGTGCGGCGCCCACCGGATAGAGGCCCATTGCAACCCCGAGAACACCCGCTCCTGGCAGCTGCTGGAGCGCATCCGCATGCGCCGGGAAGGGCACTTCCCCAAGAATGCGACCTTCCGAAACGATGAAGCCGGCAACCCCATCTGGCATGACGCCTATGCCTATGGCATGCTGGAGGAGGAGTGGAAGCGGATGTGACATGATACATTTTGTAGATACCGGTAATAGTTACACCTCACCATTTTGACGTTTTTATGCTCAATAAATATAGGCGTATTAGGCAGGTCTACATAGGGATTAATGCCATTCGAAAAGGATTGACGGGAAGTGCCCCTATAGTTATAATCTTTTCATGTAAGTTTTTATAAATAAATGTCAAATAATAATGTGATAATGTATTAACATGGGTGAGTATATTTTATGCATAAGAAAAAGCTGTTTTTGGAACTGTTAGGCAAATATGAAGGTAAACGATGCTTTATTATTGGTAACGGTCCGAGTCTTCGAATGACCGATCTTGATTTATTACATAAGAATCAAGAATATTCTTTTGGTGCAAACCGCATTTATGTCTCATTTACAGATACTAAATGGCGACCCACGTTTTATTGCATTCAAGATGGCGCAATGATATTACAATATCATGATGAGATTGAAAGACTCAAAATTGAGCATAAATTCGTTTCTGATTATGCTTATTTAAAGCTAGGTGATAAGCCAGTAAAATCCGCTATCATGTTTCATCTAGATGTCCAACGATATTTTCCATATTTTCCAGGCTTCTCACCGGATCCTTCGGTGGTGATTTATGAGGGATTCACAGTTACATATGCAGAAATTCAAATGGCCGCCTATATGGGATTTAAGGAAATTTACCTTTTGGGTGTTGATTTTAACTATTCTGCCTATGTCGACATTGGCGGCAAGGTGGAGCTTAGTAGTACGGCGGATTATTTTAGCGAAAAATATATGAGTAAAGAAGAGAATAGGAACTTGCCCCAATTGCACAATTCTCTGCAAGCGTATAAGATGGCAGCCATATATTCCAAAGAAAATGGATTCCGTATTTATAACGCGACCCGAGGGGGAAAACTAGAAGTATTTGAACGCGTCGATTTTGATAGTCTTTTCCCGAATGACTGTGCCATCTCTGATGTTAAATAAAAGTACTAATTTATGTATAAGGATGTGTGTTAAATGACAAATGTTGCTTTATTGACAGGACGAGGAAATAATACACTGAAAGACAAGAATGTACTTAAAGTACACGGACATCCTGTGCTATACTACCCTGCGATGGCCGCACGGCGAGCCACGCACATAAGCGATTGGTATGTTAGCAGTGATGATGCTAAGATACTAGATGCTGCGTCTGCCATTGGATATAGAAAAATAGAACGTCCCGACTACCTGGCCCTTCCTACATCCCTTCACATCGATGCCATCTATCACGCTTTACGCGTGATGGAGGAGCAGGGAGTCAAGCCGGATATACTGGTATGCCTGCTAGCCAACAACGTTACTGTAAAATCTCAGTGGATAGACGACTGTGTCGAGATTCTGGAGAAGGATGAAAGCTTGACCTCCGTTGTTCCTGTCTACAAGGAGATGGATCACCATCCCATGAGGGCAAAAAGGATTTTGCCCGACGGCAGTCTGGGTACCTTCGTTGATATGAAAGGCGCGAAAGTATCTACAAATCGCCAGGACCTGGAGCCCTGTTACTTTTTGAGCCACAATTTTTGGGCGATGCGAGTGAAAACTGCCATCGAACTGAATGATGGGGACGGGCCGTGGACCTTCCTGGGAAAGAAGATTAAGCCGTATGTGGTGGATGATTCCATTGATATTCATGACAGCGTTGATCTGCTAATCGCTGAGGAATGGGTAACCAACAACTGGGATTGGAATTAGCGGAGGATCACATGGAAAAAAAAGTATCGGTTGTGGTACCCGCTTATAATGCGGCCAAATACATAAAAACATGTGTGGACTCTCTTGTAGACCAAACATTACAGGAGATCGAAATCATCGTCGTGGATGATGGCTCAACCGACGAAACCGGAAGAATACTTGATGAATATCAAGAGCATTTCCCAGAAAAAGTAGTTGTCATACATACCCAAAACAAAGGGCCCGGCGCCGCGCGCAATGTAGGGATGAAGGTTGCTTCCGGAGAATATATCGGCTTCGTGGATGGCGACGACTGGGTAGATACCCGCATGTTTGAAACCTTGTATAGAAGGGCGGTTCAGGGTTTTGATGTGGTGGTGTGCAATTCCATCAGAACCGCCTTTCCCGGCGCGGCAGTCTTCAAAAGGGTGAAGGCATATAGAGGTACTACCCCTTTTAAAAAGATAGATTTTGTGAAGCGTTGCTTCTGGACCTGTGCGCCGTGGAACAAGCTTTTCGCGAAGGAACTGATACAGAGAAGCGGCGTGGAATGGCCCGAGATTTGGTATGAGGATTACGGATTTGTGCCGGCCGTCATGACCCACGCCAACAAGCCCGCATACATCGATGAGGAGCTGTATTATTATCGGTTAACGGAAGGATCTATTACAGCAAATCAAAGAAACGACGACAGACCGCTGTGCAAGATTCAAGCGTACCAATACGCGCTGCAGAGAATTAATCAAGAGTATAGAGAGGCTTTTATTTTCTCTCTGACGGAAATGCTGCCGTCCGATATCAAGCTTTATAGCAAGCTGAAATACCACTTTCACAAGTTGATAGTGGCATTAAGAGAGGATATAACCAAGAATACCTTCCTGCGCTATCAGGTAACAAAATCCCCCTTGAACGAATACCTGAATATGCAGTTTATTCCGCCATTGGTGCACATTGTGGACATTGGCGAAGAAATTGACTCAGCCTTGACGAAAAAAATTCAACTGGATGTTCAAAAGTATTATGCCGATGCTAAGGTTTCCATCTGGACAAGAGAGAATCTTGATCCGCATGAAAATCCGACAATCTCAGAGGCCTATGATCGCGGCGATTATGCTTTCGTAAACGATTATTTTAAGTTGAAAATTCTTTACCGTCTTGGAGGCATATGCTTTGACCCCACTTTATCCATGGATTGGGGTATCACGCAGTTGTGTTTCAATCGGGTGTCTTTCGGCGCTCTGGATACCAGTTTGATGCATACTAAGGTTATAAGCGCGTTCCCTAAGCAGCGTGCGATTTTGGATTTAATAGGGACATATGAGTTTTGCCCCTATGGAGAAAAATTCATACCTCTCTCCATGAGAATGGTTGACTATCTTGAAAAAGTATATGGCAAAATGGTCAGTGGGCGTTTGCAGAAATTTAGCGACGATATTATGATTTATCCATCGTCGTCCTTTTTGTATCGCTTAGAAGGCAGCATCAACATATCCGCCTATACCGGTGAGGACATTGCCCTGCTTGACAAGTACAGAGAGTTTGCATACAAGGAGTTGAACAACACCGGATATGCAAGCAAACTTGAGCAAAAAATCAAGCAGCTTGAACAGCGAATTAAGGTTTATGAAAATTCCACCAGTTGGAAGATAACAAAACCGATCCGTGTGTTTGGAAAGGTGTTTGCGAAAATCCGCTCTAAGTAGAGGTATTTTATGGAAAAGCTGATCAGCGTTATTATTCCTGTATACAATGTTCAGGAATATTTGGAGCGTTGTGTTCGAAGTGTGGTTTACCAAACTTATAAGAATCTTGAGATCATTTTAGTCGATGACGGTTCTACAGATAAGTCCGGTACCATGTGTGACGAGTTTCAAAAAAAATATAATAGAATCGCCGTCATACACAAGCAAAACGGCGGGTTAAGCGATGCGAGAAATGCCGGTATGGTATTTGCAAAAGGCGACTACATAGCGTTTCTTGATAGCGACGACTACATTCATCATCAAATGTATGAAATACTCGTCCAGCAACTGGAATACCATGATGCCGACATCGCCGAGTGTGCTTATAAAAAGGTATGGAAATATAACACCGATTTTTGCTATGAGAGCGCTTGGGTTAAAATCATGAACGCCGAGGAAGCGATACTCGCGAATTACAGATGGGATCACTTTACGAGTGTTGTATGTAATAAGGTATTTAAAAGGGACCTCATTGTCAACATGCGTTTCCCTGTCGGAAAAATTCACGAAGATGAGTTTTTTACCTATAAGGCTCTTTTCGCAGCGAAAAAACTCGTCCATGTCGGCTTGCCCATGTATTATTATCAGCAACGAGCTGGGAGTATTATTGGGGCGGGTATTAGTTTGAAAAGCTTGTGTGCGATTGAGGCATACAAAGAGAGATTGATATTCTTTGAAAACAATACGGAGATTTATAAACGGGGCTTCGAACATTTGTTAAAGCAAATACATGATAGGCTGTTTTGTTTGGCAGTGTACGATAAAAGACCCATGAAGGAATGGAAGGTAATATTTGATGCATATACAAGAGAAATTCTGTCGTTGGATCATAACATGCTTTTAAAGGTTCGCCCTAAAATGAGGCGTTCCCTTTATCTTATGAGGTTTAGCAAGACGCTTTATCGGTGGAAGTATGTCTTTCTTCATAGGAAGAGAAAAAAAAGACCAGAAAAGTTATCACCGTCTTAATGCACAATAGTGCCCAAAAGGTATCAGCATGATCAGCAACAAGAGACAACTGTATATTTGCGAGTCCGTTTATCAATTGTTTAACGCAGTTGTTCTTCGTATGACTGTTTTTCCGGACACTCCCGCGGATGTCCTGCTTACTGAACATACCGATTTCAGCCAAATTTCTGTGGAACTAGAAAAGACAGGCTTGTTCGGAGCGGTGTTACAACCTGTATGCCGACCAAAGCAATATATATATTACACAGCCCCTCCAGAGCGGCAAGCGGATTATTTGCGCGATCCGGAAGCACTTATTGGCACTCCTCTTGGTACACCATACACGGATTTTTTTGTTCCCGTAGACCATATTTATGCCAAGCTTCTATATTATCAGCAATTGAAGAGGGGACATAAGCCCTCTGTTCATTTCTATGAAGAGGGAATGCGCGCATATACCATTGATATCCTTAAAAACGAGCAAGAAAATGAGCCTTCCGCGGCAGACGACTATGGCTCTGACTCCTTTGCCCTAAACATTGCGAATCATTATTTGTATGTGCCAGAATTGTTTTCCGTTCAGAACATACATTATCAACTGAAGCCAATTCCCAAAATTGATCCCAACAATCAAAAGCTTAAAGACATGCTTACAGCTATTTTTTCCACTGGCGCATTGCCTGAGGAACGGTTTATTTTTTTTGAGGAATCAAATTTCTGCGATCGCCAACTGACCAATGACTTTCAAATATTCCAGTCTGTAGCACAAACTTTAGGAAAAGACAATATTATTGTGAAACGCCATCCACGAAACACGGTTGACCGGTTCACCCCAGCCGGCTATCGTGTTATGGAAGGGCATGGCATACCATGGGAGATGCAATTGCTTCATCATGATATCAGCAAAAAGGTGCTAGTGACGATTGTATCCACCGCTTCTGTTACTCCCTTTTTCTTGTTTGGAAAACCTGTGCCAACCATTCACTTGAAACATTTATTTATGGGGAAATCATTTTTATTGAGCGATGCGCCATTCTCTGCTTTCTACAATAAAATGATCCTCTATTTTAACCAAAAGGACCGCATGATTCATTTGCCTCAAAGCATTGAAGAATTTGATGAAATTATTAGATATTTGAATGTTTATGGTTTCTAATAGCAAAGGAAACGTATGGATAGCAAAAGAGACGTAAAGATGATAAGTGTTACAGTCGTGGTGCCTGTATTTAATCGCGAATCCTATCTTAACCGATGCTTGGATTCGTTAATAAACCAGACGCTTGAGAGCATAGAAATAATATTGGTCGACGACTTCTCTACCGATGATTCTTGGGCTATTATGCTGAGTTATGCCCAACGGTTTCCCGACAAAGTCTCTGCCTTCCATAACGACAAAAAAGGGGTAGCTCATGCCCGAAATTTGGCGATAAAAAAAGCCAAAGGGGAGTATGTTGCTTTTGTCGATTCGGATGATTATGTAGAGTATTGGGCTTTTGATAAAGCGTTCAAACATGCGAAGGAATCAGATTGCGAGGTTCAGGTCTCTCCATTCTATAAAGTTCTGGAAGAAAACTGTGAGGTTCATGCAGGTTTTGTACCGGACAGTACAAAAGAAACGATGATTAAAAACCTCACGCCTTATATGTGTAGCAAGCTATTTAGAAGAGATGTTTTTGACCGTTTCGGTTATGTTCCGGACTTATGGGTTGGAGATGATGCAGCATTCGTTTATACCGTGTTTTCTTACGTCGAAGAAATCGATTATTTCCCGACGCCATATTATTATTTTCTGTTAAATGATACCTCTGTTTCTGTTCAAATGCATGATAGACGAATGATTGAACACGGTATTTTATCAAGCATGTATATACTAGAACATTGTAATCCGGATTGCCACGTTTGGATGAGGGCAGCTGTACTTCATCGTTTGCTAAACATCATGGAGGCGCGCTGGCTGTTCCTGGATGAGTTCATTGAACACATTAAGACTAACGCTGATATGTATAATGATAATCCTGTTTTCGAATGCTGGTATCCAGCGCATGCACAGAAGCTGAAAGAGCTTCTAGAGCTATCGGATAAGCCACTCCCCTGCCGGGTATACATTAATGCTTTTGGCGGCAAACCATCGAATAATTTTATAGAGGAAGTTCGGCAGAAAGCCTTTTGGGCTGGAGCGGAAGTAGTGTTGCTGGACCAATCAACATGCGACATTCACGAGAATTCGTTGGTTGAACAAGCCTACATGGCGGATGACTTTGAATTTGTTACCGGTTATTTCGCTGTCCGGCAAATATATAATCATGGCGGGGTGTATATTGCGCCGTGCATAAAGATTGATGCTGCGCTAAATTACCTCCGGTATAATCCTTCCTTTTTTGGTTATCTGGATGATTCAAGTTTCTCTGATAAAATATTTGGCGGTATGCAGGGCAACCCCATATTGGGCGCCATTCTTGATTCATATAACCATCCAGATCTGTATGAGAATCCGTTTGAGCCTCTTGCTCACCGTATTAAAACTATTTTAATTGCAAAGAGTGGTGTACCGCTCAAAGCACTAACCAGGAGATCTCATGCGGGCGTTATTGTTTATGATATAGGGACCTTTGTAGTTAACATGGGTGGGTTCCCTCATTTCTGCACTCATAATTTTGATATTTGTGCTAATGGCGAAGAAAGCATGGTTCTACCATCTCGTGTGTACAGAGCAGTGCTTGAAAAAAAAGATAGGGAAAAAGCCGATGCTATATCAAAAATTAACGAAACCATTTCAAGGAGATCCCGTGATATAAAATACTTAAAAACTCGTAATGAGAAACTAAATAAAACTATTATGGAAAAATCTTTAGAAATTAATCAACTAAAAATTTGGAACGAGAATTTGAGGACACGGTTAAGCAAAACAAATGAAGCAATCAAGATTATGGAACAATCAATTTCTTGGAAGATAACAAAGCCTTTTCGAGTCGTACTTAAGGCGATTGGCAAACTCTTACATTGATGTGCCTAGAAGGACGCGATTCGGGAGGTGCGTGTGTACTCTTTAACTCTCTGTTTTGCCCCGTGCTTCCATGGTAAAATCTCCTCAGGTCAAAAAGGAGATTCGAATGCGAAAACCGTTCCTGCCCTTTTTTGCTGATCTTGGCGTTTCCTTTTCCAGGGTTCAAGGCAACGCCCGGGTCATCGTACTCTCGCAGCCATTCTGGTATATCCCCTTCAGCCTGTTCTTCCCCTACCTCACGCAGTACATGCTGGCTCTGGGCTTAAGCAACGAACAGGTGGGTCTGATCAACGCCATCAGCATGATCGTGGGAGTGGTCTTAAGCCTGTTCGCCGGCTGGGTCACCGACCGGCTGGGGCGGCGGCGTACCACGCTCATCTGTGATTTGATCAGTTGGGCCATGGCGGCGGCGCTGTGGGCGCTGGCGCAGAACTTTGCGTGGTTCGTGGCGGCGGCGGTGGCCAACTCCTTTCTGCGCATCATTTCGGTGAGCTGGAACTGCTGCGTCGTTGAGGGCACGCCGCCGGAGCATCGGCTCAACGTCTTCTGGTGGCTCAACATCATCGGCACGCTGTCGGCGTTTTTCACGCCGTTGATGGCGCTTTTTATGGGTGCCGGCGACAAAGCCGGTCTCATTGCCGCCATGCGCATCGTGCTGGGCGTGTCCGCCGTGCTGTATGCCGTGAGCTTCCTCGTGCGTCATCGTTATCTGCGTGAATCGGACATCGGTGTGGCGCGCATGCAGGCTTCCCGGGGCACGTCGCCGCTTCAGGCGCTGGTGGAATATCCCAAGCTGTTTGCCCGGGTGCTGTCCAACCCGCTTCTTCTGTGCTTCCTGCTGATCCGCACGCTGTTCTTCGTGCACAACGGCATCAAGGGTACCTATTTATCGGTGGCGGTCGTGCAGGGCATGGGCTTTGGGCAGGAAACCATCGGCTTTATCAATCTGGGCGCAGGCCTGGTCATGTTGGCCAGCCAGTTTTTGCTGCTGCCGCGCCTGCAGACGCTGTCGCCGCGCAAACCGCTGATGATAAGCCTGGCGGCGCTGGGTCTTAGCTTCCTGCTTCTGGTGCTGGCGCCGGCGCGCAGCGTGGTTTCGCTGCTCATCTACATCGTCGTGAGCTCCGGCGGTGTGCTAGTCACCGGCATGCTCGTGGATACGCTGACAGCCAACGCCATGCCCGATCATGACCGCTCGGCCCTGTTGGGCGTCATCAGCATCCTGATCGTGGGCATCTCCGCGCCGTTCCAATATCTGTGCGGCTGGCTGGCGGACCTGCCTGGCCTGGGCCCGCGGCTGCCCATGCTGACCATCGTGGCGCTGTTCGCCGTGTGCATGGTGCTGCTCAGCGGGTCCGGTCTGGGGCGAGAAAAAGCGCAGTAACAAGCGGCGTTTTGTAATTTGATGGGTGTGCACATACAAGGAAAAGCCCGGTAATCCTGGGCTTTTCGGCATTGCTATAGGTAAGTGAGCGCTTTCCGGGCGTTTGGCTATTTGCTTTGCATCTGCTGCTCCGCGATCCGGATCATTTCGCGTACCATTTTTCCGCCAATCTGGCCGCCGACCCGTCCGCAATCTCTGGAGGGCACGTTTCCCCAGTCGTCGTTGTTCGGAACGTTCAGCGCAAGGTCCTTGGCGATCTCGTTGCGCATCCTGTTCATCGCGTCCTTTGCCTGCGGAACGAGCAAATGGTTGCTGTTGTCTTGATTCCCTTGTGATCCCATTCGATGTCCCCCTTTCATGGTTCTATGTTTCCCTGAATGCGAGGATGGACACGAAGGAAAAGATGCTGTATGAATAAACATTGCACCTCTGCTGGTGCGGTTTGCCGGTGGAGCACGCAGAAGCCCGGCCATTGAGGCCGAGCTTCTGCGTGATACCAATAAAACTGGTAATACTTAATTGCTATCCCAAGAATTGGCGTTCACTGCTTTAAAAAATGAGGTGATCACGGACCTTTTCCGCCTCTTCCCTGAGCATGGTCCACTCTTGGGGGGACAGTTCATCGGCAAGGCACTCCTCGATGTGATCGAGCATGAAGCTGAAGTGCTCAAAATCTCCGGGCGGAACCAATGTCGCCGCTCCTTTGAACAAGCCATACTTCATCGCAGCGATTGTCAATGCGTCGTTGCCGATGATCGGCTTGCACCACGACTTGGGATAAACCCGTTCTTCTCCCTCGAACCACCGACGGTGTACCATTGTCTTCATGGCGAGCAGCCCTGCATTGGTTTGCTTCACCCGTTCCGCGATTCGGTCGCCCCAACCCCGCACAATGCCCAATGCCCAGTTCATCGGGAAGAGCACCGTGTCAAACTCGAACAGATCCATCGCCTTCAGGGCGATATCCTCGTTGTGGGTGGAAAACCCGATTTTGCGGATCAACCCTTCGCGCTTTGCCCACAACAGGGTCTCCATGACACCGTTCTCACCAAATGCCAGGTCAATATCTTCCTGCGTGGTCATGGCGTGCAGCTGATAGACATCAAAATAATCGGTACGCAGATGCTCCAAGGAGCGCAGAAGCTCCTCTTTGGAGGATGCGGCGAGGCGTTGATTGGTTTTGCATGCGAGATAGACCGCGCTGCGATAGGGGGAGAGCGCCGGGCCCAGGCGTACCTCCGCATCGCCATACGATGGCGCCACATCGAAGTAATTCACGCCCCGTTCGATGGCACAGGCGACGTAGCGGTTGGCGTCATCTTGCGTCTCTTGCATATTCACAATACCGCCGAACACGACCGGACTGACCTTGTATCCGGTTTTGCCAAGAATTCTGCGTTCCATTTCTCTCCCTCTTTCCTAAGAATGTCAGGCTGGCTGCATGGGTCTTCGCGGTTTCTCAACCTTTTCCTCCCAATATAAACCTTCGAGTTACTCTAAGTCAATGTTCCTTCTCTTTCGCCCTACGAAAAATTTTCTTTACTTTTACACCAATTTGTACCTAAAATTGACAGGCAAAAACGGCATACCCGGAGTTTATCAGCTTTCATGCTTCAAAATATTAAACAATTTGTCTTCAGGCTTGGCAAAGATGAAATTATCCTGTATCTCTCGGCGGTTGCCGTGTTCCTGTATCCGTATGTGAGCGCTGTGCTTGCTGTGGCGGCTGCGGTCTATGCCCTGGCCTGCGAAGATACCCGCCGCAAAATCCTGCAGATACCGAAGAGCAAATGGATTTTGCTCACGCCGGCGGTTTTGATCCCGATACCATTGCTTTACGGCAACCGGGTCGGGTTGGCGGCGGCGCTGTTGATTTATGCCATACTCGTATTTTCGCTCTATCTGCGCAGTGTGATGACGGCCAGACTGTACCGCAATATCGTTGGTATCCTCTGCGCAGCCAGCATCCTGTGCGCGGTGGTGGCACTGGCACAAAAGCTGATGAACGCCGATGTCAGAACGACGGCGATGTTCACCAACGCCAACTATTACGCCTACGCCACGGAGCTCATTCTCATCATGGCCTGCCACCGCCTGCCCCGCGCCCGCAGCGGCGGCGCAAGGTTCTTTTACGTCGTGGTGCTGTGTGCCAATCTGTTGACCATGTTTACCACGGGCTGCCGCTCGGCCTGGGTTTCCGTGGTGTGCGGGCTGACTGTTTTGTTTGCCGCCGAGAAGAACCAAAAGGGGCTGGCCGGCCTGGCGGGCTTCGCGCTGGCGTACCTGCTGCTGGCTTTGCGGTTCCCCGACTTGATGTGGAGGGTGGACGAGCTGAATGTGTCCGGTTCCCTGCGCCTGCAGATTTGGGAAACCGCGATGAACGCCATTCTTCGCCATCCGCTGTTCGGCCAGGGGGCGCTGGCTTATTACTTGATCAGCAGCAAGGAATTCTGGCATGCCCATGACCTGTACCTGGAGCTGCTGCTGAGCTTCGGCATCGTTGGCACGGGCATGCTCTTCGTCTATTTTGCCGATGTCTTGCGTCGTCTGGTGGCTGGCGTCCGATCGGCGTCCACCGGGGATAAAGGGATCGGCACCATGCTGCTGGCGCTGGTGTCGGCAACATTGGTCCATGGCCTCACCGACGTTACGGTGATGTTCACGCAGACGGGCATCCTGTTCGCGCTGTTGCTGGCCGGGGTTGATCTGGTGCAGCAGACCGCCCCGGAGCGCTGGAACGGGCTGAACCTGCGCCCTGAGCCCTATGCTATGTTTAAGGGTTGAGCTTTCCCCAAAAGAGAACGCGGCTGCCCATGCTGACCGTCGTGGCGCTGTTCGCCGTGAGTATGGCGCTGCTCAGCGGGTCCGGGCTGGGCAAGGCAAGGAGAAAGCGCAGGAATGAAATCCCTTTGCAGAGGCATAGGGAGTTCGTACCGGTTTCCTAAATCTATCCTGGTGCTTATTCTCGAATGAAGTTTGTAAATACGCGCGCTTCCTGTTTTGGCGGCAATACACCGGCTTTGCTGGCGGCTTGCTGACAATGGAGCAGGTAGGCCATGTTCCTGCCCAGCACCCGCATCGTGTACAGCCCCTCGGCGTCTTGGCTCACATCCCCCGGTCTGCCTCCGTGTATCAGGTTCCAGTAGCAGGAGGACACCACAGGCATCTCCTGAATGGTGAAATATTTGTTCATCTGATCGAAGGTAGCGGTGGTCCCGGCCCGTCTGGTGGATATCACGGCAGCAGCAGGCTTCAGGCGAAAGGCCTTGTTCCCATTCCCAACCAACTCCGTGTGGAAAAGCCGATCCATGAACGACGTCATGTTGCCCGTGGCGCTCGCGTAGTGCACCGGCGTGCCAAATATGTAGCCGTCCGCATCAAGAGCCATTTGGTGAAATTCGTTCACGATGTCGTCAATTGCGCACTTGCCGGCCCGTAAACAGGCAAAGCAGCCCGTGCAACCGCCGATTGGTTTATTCCCGATCCAGAAGATTTCGGTTTCGATCCCTTCCTCGTTCAGCGTCTTCGCGACTTCGGACAGCGCTGCATGGGTGTTGCCCTCCTTGTGGGGGCTGCCGTTGACCAGAAATACCTTCATCTCGCCTCTCCTTCTTTTTACTTGCCCTTGGCTCTGTTGGTCAGCATCTCCACGATGGCGGGATCATAATGGGAGAAGAACAGGCTCTCGCCTTCATCCAGCGCGGCGATAGCCTGCAAATCCTCTGCGGTCAGCGTGAAGTCGAATATATTATAGTTCTCCTCCATGCGTTCCTTGTGAGTGGACTTGGGGATGACCACCACGCCCCGCTGGGTAAGGTATCGCAATGCCACCTGCGCCGCAGACTTCCCATGCTTCGTGCCGATTTCCTTTAGGACGGGGTTCGTAAAAAAGTCCTTGCGCCCTTCCGCGAAGGGGCCCCATGATTCATGCTGTACGCCGTACCTGTCCATGATTTCACGGGCCTTGACCTGCTGATGGAACACATGGGTCTCTACCTGGTTGACAGCCGGTGTTACCTTCACGAATTGGCACAGATCGATGAGACGGTCCGGGTAGAAGTTGGATACGCCGATGGCACGAATCCTGCCTGAAAGATAGACTTCCTCCATGGCGCGGTAAGTGCCGTAGTAATCGTTGAACGGCTGATGGATGAGCAGCAGATCGATATAGTCTGTCCGCAGCTTCCGCAGCGATTCCTCAATTGACGTCTTTGCCTTCTCATATCCGCTGTTGGAAATCCACACCTTCGTGGTCAGAAAAAGCTCCTCGCGGGGCACACTGCATTTTGTGATGGCGGCCCCAACCGCTTCTTCGTTGCCATAGGCTTGGGCGGTATCGATGGAGCGGTAGCCCACGCTCACGGCGTCCAGCACGCAGCGCTCGCACACATCGTTGGCTACCTGAAATACACCGTAGCCCAGGATTGGCATCTTTACGCCGTTGTTTAATATGACATGCTCCATGACTGGTATCTCCTTCACTTTTTTTCAGCGTGTTTCTTGGCGCCGCCGAATACCTCGGACAGTCTTCCTTGTATGTTTCGTAAATATGCATTACACTATACAACCCGGTAGTTGCTACAGGGCAATAAGCAATTTGGGAGAATGACATGTTTTCCCGGAGGAGTATCTCATGTACACAATGAAAGAAGTATGCGAGCAGGTCGGTATCTCTTATGAGACACTGCGATTTTATTGCAATGAGGGACTTGTGCCAAAAGTCAAAAGAGGCAAAAACAATTACCGTGAGTTTGATGAAAGAAACGTAGGCTGGTTAAAGGGCCTGCAATGCCTGAAAAAATGCGACATGAGTATCAAGGATATGAAAAAATACATGAACTTGTGTTTGGCCGGGGCATCGACAATCCCTGAACGAAAGCGGCTGCTGGCAATTCAGAGGGAGTTGTTGCTGACCAAAATAACAGAAATCAACAGAAGCATTGAGTTCATCGATCATAAGCAGCAATATTACGACGGTGTTTTAGCTGGAGAAATGGAATATACGAGCAATCTGATCGATGTTGATAAATGACTGTCGGCTACTGCAAGGGTTCCCAGAACAACATCCTTGCCGACGGCGGATTCACTCCGCCGGAGGAAACCAATCCCGAAAAAGAATTGCTCTCAAAACTCCGCCCGTAGGCGGCTTTCGTCTTTTAGAAAACAAGAATGAGTAATGATGCTAAGATATCGCCCGGCGACCGTATTCGCCGGGCGATTAATGTTACAAATTACAAGCCGTCTGAATCGCCAAGGCGCAACAGCGCCGCAGGCGAAAGGCAGGCCTTGGCCTGCCTAATAATGCAGCCCCAGCCCCTCCAACAGTTTGTTGTACGCGTCAAAGGGATTGGGGATCTGTATGTCCATTACGAGCATCACCGACAGGCCCAGCGCCACCACCAGCAGCACGCCGAACACCGCCAGGTCCTTCCAGAACTTTTGGCGGATCAGGTGCCGGGCAGTGAAAAAGCCGATCAGGCCATAGATTAGCAGGACCAGCGGGATCATTGCTTCGCCTCCGCGCGGCCATCCAGGCGGCGCAGCGCCGCCACCAGCAGCGTCACCGGCGGCAGGATCATCTCCGGCAGCAGCGGGTAAAAGGGGTGATACCGGGCGCCGGAATATCCGTGGGCCGCGGTGGAGGGGAAAGCGATGACGGCCAGGACCACGGCAATGCCGGCGATGGGCAGGATCAGCGCGCCGCCGCATCGCAGGTTCAAGATGTGGGTGACGCCCTTGACCACCGAGAAGTGCATCATGGCGATGCGCACGAACAGCATGAACGTTACGCCCAGCGCCACCAGCATCTCCAGGCGGGTTAGAAATTCCGCGATGTCGATTATGCGGACAGCCTGATAGTTGTTGCCCAGCAGCACGCCGGTGGATGGCCCCAGCACCGCCGCGTTGCGCAGCGACATCAGCAGCAGGACCAAAGCCCCCAGCCCTACGCCGCCGAACATCGTACGACCCAGCTTGCGCTGGTCGGTCACCGCAGGGAAAAACAGCATGAACAGAAAAGCGTCGCCAATGGGGATTGCCGCAAAGATGTGGGCGCTTTGAAGCAGGGCATGGGGTTTGGCCTCCAGCACCGGCAGCAGATTGCCGAAATCCATACGGCCCAGCAGCATGGCTGTCGTAGCCAGAAAAGTAACGATCTGGTACAGCAGCGCGAAGATCGCCACGCGGAACAGGGGCACCGCGCCCTTGCGCACCGCGTAGGCGCTCACCAGCAGCGTAAACACCATGAAGACCGCCATAGGCGTGACGGGTAGGATGTTGCCGACATAAAAATCCCCCAGATCCCGCAGGTTGAAGGTTAGCAGGAGCATGGCGTACAGGATATATACCGCCGACACCCCGCGGCCGATCACAGGGCCGAACACGATGTTGTTGATGTCCAGAAGGCTGCTGCCGGGGAAGCGCCGGCACAGCAGTACATAGCACCATACCATTGGTACCGCGGCCAGCGTACCCAGGATGATGGAGATCCACGTGTCCTGGCGCAGCAGGTTGTCCATAAAGCTCAACACCAGCGAGGACCCTACGATATAGCCAGAGATGACCAACGCAAACTGCCAGGGCAGCATCTTGCTTTTCATAGCCGCTTTCCTTTGCTCATGGGTTGGGCTCCACCGCCCGGGCGATCACACCCCCGGCCCGGATGTGGCATGCGACCGACACATCCACCGGCAGCTGCGGGAAGATTACCGGCCACTGGTCGATGGCCTGGCTCCAGTCCATCACGCGGCCTTTATGCACCGCCGTGCCGAAGCCGTATACGTCGGTGTTCATCTCCCGCACGCGGTCCAGCGCGGCCTGTATTTCCGATACGATGACTCCCTCTTCCAGCTTCTCCAGCACTGGGATCATCTCATAGCTCATTGCGTCCACGCCGGTGGTCACGGAGACCACGACGCCGGTCACGTCAACGGACACCTTCACCCGCAGCTTGCCATCCTCCATCACGGGTTTAAAGGAGCCGTGGGCGGTCTTGATTTCCACGCTGACATAGCCACCCTGCAGGGGGATCTTGATGATGCCGGCGTGCACAGCGCCGGTGACCCAGAACACGCCGCGGCTCTCCATGGGCGAAAGCAGGCCGATCATCCGGTCATCCTTGAACACCGCCATGCCCTCCACCATGTGGATGGCTGCCTCGTTGTTTTCCGTGATGGTGACCAGGGGCATCATCGCTGACTGCGTTTCGCTGATCATGACGTTGGCGAATTGCAACAGCGTAATTTCCGTGGCCTCCGATGTCTCTCCCTGCTCCTGAATCAGCTTGCTGATGTGGACGGCGGGCAGCTTCTCCTCGGAGGCGGGCATGTTTAGCGCCTGCGCCGCCTTGCCCCGCACCACTGCCAGCTGCATGTTGGGCTGAACGTTGCTTGAACGCAGGAAGAAGTCCAACGAAGGGTCCACGCCCCGGCGCGCCAGGTCTTCGCCCAACAGCAGTATGTTGCTATGATTGAAGAACATCCGGCCGTGCTGCATGCGGGTCAGGTTGCGGAAGCAGTCGAACACGGTCTCGCCGTCGCTTTGCAGGTTCAGATAGGGTTTTTCCGATGCCACGCCCGCGCCGGAGCTGCTGTGCGCCAGGGCGGCGGGCTTCACGATTTGCGCCGTCATCACCGTGCGGTGGGGGGAGTCGGGCTCGGTATCCAGGCTCATGCCCACGACGATGGGAAGGCTTTGCAGCTCCCGGGTGTCCCTGCAACCGCCCAGAAGCAGCGCCAGCACCACCAGAAGCATCACCCGCCTCATGGCTGGCCTCCATTGCGGCGCACTGGGTTGCGTTTGCCAATCCACTGGGGCCGCAGGTGCTGCAGCGCCTGCGGTACGCGTACGGCGCTGTCCTTGATGCCCTCCAGGCTGATAGGGGCAAAGGGCGACAAATAGGGCACGCCGTAGGAATACAGCGAGGACAGGTGCAGCAGCAGCAGGAGCATCGCCAGGGCGATGCCGAAGCCGCCCAGGAAACCCGCGCAAAAAAGCAGGAAATAGCGCAGCAGCAGCGTCGTGTTCATCTGCGAGGGCACGGTGAAGCTGGCGATGGCCGTGAGGGAAACGACGATGACCATGAAAGGGCTGATGATGCCCGCATTCACCGCCGATTCGCCCAGCACCAGCGCGCCCACAATGCTGACTGCCGAGCCGATGGGCTTGGGCAGGCGTACGCCCGCCTCCTTGAGCACGTCGAAGATCGCCATCATCAGCAGCGCCTCCACCAGCGAAGGAAAGGGGATGTCCTGATGCCCGGCAGCCATGGAGAACAGCAATGTGGTTGGGATCATCTCCTGGTGGAAGGTCGTCAGCGCCACATAGACCGCCGGGGCCATCATTGCCAGCAAATAGCTGAAAAGCCGGATGATGCGCATGAACGTGGCAAAATAGGCCTTGATGTAATAATCCTCTGGGTTCTGGAAGCTCTCCACGAACAGGCACGGCGCTGTGAGCACGAAGGGGCTGCCGTCCACAGCCACGGCCACGCGCCCCTCCATGATCAGCCCTGCGATGCTGTCCGGCCGTTCGCTGCTGCCCACGGTGCTGAAGATGGACCACGGCGCGTCGCTCAAGGCTGCCTGCAGATTGCCGGATTCCAGCACCATGTCCACATCCATGGAGGCGATCCTTCCCTTGACGGCTTCCACCAAGCCAGGCATCACGATGCCCTCGATGCTGATGATGGCCACGCTGGTGTTGGTTTGGCGGCCCACGGTCATCATCTCGATGTGCAGGTTGGGGTTTTTGACGATGCGGCGGATCATCACGAGGTTGGTTTGCAGCGTTTCCACGAACCCCTGGCGCGGGCCGCGCACCACGGTCTCGGTGCTGGGCTCCTGCACCGCGCGCTGGGGCCATTTCTTTGCGTCGATGGACAGCGCCTGGTGGCAGCCCTCGGCCAGCAGCAGCGTGCAGCCGCTCAACACGTCGTCCACCATGGCGTCCACGCTGTCGCGCACGAGCACACTGACCGCGGCCACCATGGTGGCTGCCAGCGAAGGCATGTCATAGGGGTGGCTGGCCGTTTCGTCGAAGAGCAAGGGCTTGAGCACGGCGTTGTCCAGCACATCCTCGTTCACCATACCTGCCACATAGACGAACGCGGCGGCAAAGGAGTCCTTGTCGCCATAGCGGAATTTCCGAAGCACGATGTCGGCGCTGTGGCCCAGCCGGGCGCGCAGCAGCGTCATATCGCTGCCCAGATCGCCGCTCAGGGTGTTGGGCGGCTGTGTTTCCTGTTGGGGTTGGTGTGGGCGGTTGGTCCGCCCTGGGCGCCGGTTCATCGCGATCACCGCTCAAAAAACGATGGTCGTAGTATGCGCGGCGCGGATGTTTGACATGCTTTTTTTGGATGTTTGTCGTTTTATTGGCGGAAAAGATGACTCAATGATAAAAAGACGAGCCTTGCAGAGGGATCTCGCGCCTGCAGGCGCGACCAAAGGTCTCCGGTCGCCCTTTGGAAACCTTCGGCTCCACTCTTTTGAGTGTCAATGCCAATAAAAAGGAGAGCCAAAGATTGCTGCTGAATGATGAACGGCTGATTCAAGGGGATTCTTCGCTGCGCTCAGAATGACAGTGGGGGGTATGTGCCCCTGCGCCGACGACGGTTCACCCGGCGGAGGCAACCGAATGCCCGCGAAAGGTCGTTACGAATCCCGCCAACAGGCGGTCTCCCGTTCTTGAAAAAATAACATGAGACTGAAATGCTAAGAGGTCGCCTGCCGACCGTAATCGGCAGGCGACAAACAGGCGAGAGCACAAGCCGTCTGGATCGATCAAGATGCTCGGCATCTTGATCGAAAGGGGCCGCCCCAGAGAGGGCGGCCCCGATCTATATGAACCGCCACCACCCACTTGGTGGGGGCGAGGCGGGCGCTCGCTGGCGGCGGCCACGGATTATACTATTCCAACGGCCGCCCAATGGTGCGGGCAACCCGGTCGTTTTCCGCAATCCCGTATTCACCGGGGCCGTCCCGTGGTATCATTGCTCCGACGGCTATATTTTGAGGATGTCCAAACATTCCCAAAGGAGGATGTTCTATGAAGCCCCAGTTCCACACCCGGCCGGATTGGCAGAACCAACTGATCAACGGCATCAACCGCGAAGCCGCCCACGCGCCTTTGGCTGCCTATGAGAACGAGAGGCAGGCCCGTGACCGGAACCCGCTGACCAGCCGCTGGACGCTGAGTCTGGATGGCGTATGGAGCTTCAAGCTCTATGACCGCCCCGAGGATGTGCCGGAAGATTTCTTCGCCGAGGGCTTCGACCGCGGAAATTGGGCGGATATCCAGGTGCCCGGCAACTGGGAGCTGCAGGGGCACGGCAAGCCCATCTACACCAACGTGCCTTACCCCTTTGACATGGAGAACGAACTGACGCCGGCGCTGGTGCCCAGCCTGCAGGGCAACAACCGCTGGCAGGATTGCTATGCACCGCCGCAGGTGCCCGCGGACAACCCCACAGGCTGCTATGTGCGGGAGTTCGACGTGCCCACGGATTGGACCGGGCGGGATGTGTTCCTGTGGTTCGGTGGCGTGGAGGCGGCCTATTATCTGTGGGTCAACGGCCGACCGGTGGGCTATTCCCAGGATAGCAAGCTGCCCAGCGAGTTTTGTCTGACCGAGTATCTTGTGCCGGGGCGCAACCGCGTGGCGCTGATGGTGCTGCGCTTCTGCGCCCAGTTCTATCTGGAGGATCAGGATTATTGGCACCTGAGCGGCATCTACCGCAGCGTGAAGCTGTATAGCAAGCCGGCGCTGCGCATCGCCGATTATGACGCCCAGGGCACGGCCAACCACCCGTGCGGCGGCACGCTGCACTGCCATGTGATGCTGAACCAGGCCGACGGCTATGCCGACTGCCGGGTGAAGCTGCAGATTTTTGACCCCGAGGGGGAGATGGTGGCCGAAGCCGTGGCTGCACCGGACACCACGCGGCCCATGTATGACTTTGCGGCGGGCACGTCCATGCGCAATACGCTGCCGGGAGCGGCCCGTTTTGAGCTGACCGTGGGCAACGCACGGCTGTGGACGCCGGAGGAGCCCTGGCTGTATACGGCGGTGTTCACGCTGCTGGACGATTCGGAGCGCCCGGTGGATTTCGAAAGCTGCCGCGTGGGCTTCCGCCGGGTGGAGATTGTGGATGGGACGGTGCTGCTGAACGGGAAGAGGCTGATCGTGCGCGGTGTGGACCGCCACGAGCACGCGCTGATGCATGGCCGCGCTGTGCCCATGGAGCACATGCGCGCCGAGATTGTGCTCATGAAGCAGCTCAATTTCAACGCTGTGCGCACCAGCCACTATCCCGACGACCCGGCATGGTATGACCTGTGCGACGAATACGGCATCCTGCTGGTGTGCGAGACCAATCTGGAAACCCATGGTGTGGAGGGCCGGCTTACGGTGGACCCCGCGTGGAGCGGGGCCTTCCTGGATCGCGCCGTGCGCATGGTCTTGACCCACCGCAACCACCCCAGCATCTTCTTCTGGTCTCTGGGCAATGAGAGCGGCGTGGGCCCTAACCACGCGGCCATGGCCAACTGGATCCGCTGGGCGGACCCCACCCGGCCGGTGCAGTACGAAGGCGGGCACGGGGACAAATGGATCACCGACATCGTGTGCCCGATGTACTTCCGCAACGCTCAGGTGCTGGATCACCTGACCAGTGGGGACCCGCGGCCCTTTATCCAGGTGGAATACGCCTACCAAATGACCAACAGCGCTGGCAACTTCTGGGAGTATTGGCGGGACGTGGAGCGGTACCGGCGCTTCCAGGGCGGCTTCATCTGGGATTGGCAGGACAAGGCGCTGCCGCTGCGGGATGAGGATGGCGCTGTCATCGGCTGGGGTTACGGCGGCGACTTTGGCGAGCCCATCACCGACCAGTGCGATTACATGTGCGCCAACGGCGTCGTGCGGCCGGACCTTTCCATCAAGCCCGCAGCTCACGAAATCCGCAACTGCCAATCGCCGGTCACGCTGGAACCCAGGCTGGGCTGGGGCGTGGAAGCGCCCCATGGCGTGTTCCGGAACGGCAGCGGCTGCTTCACCGTGCGCAACCGCTTCCAGAGCTGGGACTTAAGCCATGTGCGCCTGCGCTACGAGGTGGTGGAGGATGGCCTGCCCATCCGCACGGCTCCTGTTGAGCTGCCCCACTGTCCGGCCATGGGCGATTGCCATGTGGATGTCGAAGTGCCAAGCCAGGGCCGGCCGGGCAGCGAATATCATGTGAACTTCTACGTGGAGCTGGCCCACGACACAGCCTGGGCCTGTGCCGGCCATGAGCTGCACCGCGCCCAGTGGCCGCTGCCCATCGCCCCCAGCGCCCGGCCTGTGGTGCCCGCGCCCTCGCCGGTGGCTGTGACCAACGCTGGCGGCCACGTGGTGATTGCCGCCTGCGGTCTTGTTGTGCGTTGTGACGGGCAGGGGATGCTGAGCGTGGAGCGCGATGGCGTAACGGTACTGCAGGGCGGGGAGCCGTGCTTCTTCCGCGCGCCTACGGGCATCGATGTGGGCCAGTTCCACGGCGTGCTCAGCGATTGGCAGCAGGCCGGCTATGACCGCCTGGAACGGCGCATCCTGAACATCGCGGCCAGCCACTTGAGCGACGGCTGCGCGCGGCTGGAAATCGACTCGTGGCTGCAGGCCGCCGGTTGCCCCCAGGGCATCCGCCACCGGCTGGCCGTGACCGTGGACGGCTGCGGCGCGCTGGAGTTCGATGCCACCGCCGATATGGACATTGGCCTCCCCCATGTGCCACGGGTGGGCCTGGCTTTCACCGCGAACGGCGCGCTCTCGGAGCTCAAGTGGTTTGGCCGCGGCCCGTGGGAGAATTATCGCGACCGAAAGACCTCGGCGCTGGTGGGCCAGTATGAATGCGCAGTGGAGGACACCCACAGCGCTTTCCTGCCCCCGTGCGAGTGCGGCGGCTATGATGACGTGCGCTGGCTGCAACTGGAGGGCGATGGCCGGAGCATAAAGGTACAGGCCGAGGGCCTGCTGCATTTCGACGCCCACTACAACACCGTGCAGGATTATGCCGACGCCCGTCACGACCACGACCTCAAGCGCCGGGCGGACATCACGCTCCACGTGGACGCAGCCCACGCGGGCCTGGGCGGTGACGACGGCTGGAGCAAATCGCTGCGGCCGGCCTATCGGCTGGAGGCCGGGGTGTACCGGCATAGGTTCACGGTGCGGGTGTGACAGACGGACCCCTCTCCCCCAACCCCTCCCCCATAGATGGGGGAGGGGAAGAAAGATAAGATTGCCGCACAGGGTTTGCCGGCTGCATAGACGCCGTATACAATACAGCCCTCCAAATGCGGCATAGAACAGCGCAAGAACATACTCCAGCCATCTGTCGCTATAACCATTAAAAAATGGGTGCCGAAGGTTTCCAAAGGGCGAACGGAAAGCCCTTTGGTCGTGCCAACAGGCACGAAATCCTTTGCCTTGCATATGCTTTTAACCCAAACCAACCAAGAAACACCGCAATTCAGATCAAAAAACACCGCAACTCGGGTAAAAAACGACGTTCGCCTGCCTGATACACTTTGGTTCGGAGGGGCGAGACATGTACGAACAGCGCAAAACAGCCCAGCGCATGATCGACTGGCTGGAGGACAACCTGAGCGGCGAGCCGCAGCTTGCGCGCATGGCGTGGCAATTGGGGTACTCCAGTTTCCACCTGACCCGGCGGTTCCACGACTGCGTGGGCATGACGCTGCGCGACTATGTGGGCCGGCGACGGCTGGCCCAGGCGGCGCTGCTGCTGCGTGACACCGACGCAAGGGTGCTGGACATCGCCGTGGAGTGCGGCTTTGCCTCGCAGCAGGCGTTCACGCGGGCCTTCCGGAGGGCCCACGGTGTGTCGCCGGCGGCATGGCGGCGCGCGCCGCAGCCCATCCCGCTGCTGCTGCGCCGTACGGTCTTCAGTCCCTATCATCTGGGCATAGGAGTGCAAACCATGGGAAACGTCAAAGACATCGAGATCCGCATTGAAAAGCTGCCTGCTCACACCTTCGTGGGCTTGCGCAACATCAACGCCAACGATTACTGGACCTTCTGGCAGCAGCAGGACAGCGTGCCCGGGCTGGACTGCCACACGGCCACCGGCCTGCTGGAGAGCATGGGCGGCCACTTCGGCCAGGTGGGCGGCTGGTTCCATCAGGGCGGGCGCCGGGGCTACCTGTACGGCGTGCAGCTGGATGCCGGATACGCCGGGGCCGTGCCCGCGGGCATGGAGCGCTTGGACATCCTCGAGGGCGAATACGCGGTGTTCTTCCACCCGCCGTTCAACTATGAACAGGATTGCGGCCCGGTGCACGAGCGCATCCTGGCCGCCGCCGCGGCCTGGGACCCGGCAGCCCACGGCTACGAGTGGGACACAAGCCGCCTGGAATACCAACGCCATGACCCCGAAGGTTACGGCGAAGCCGTCTATAAGCCGGTCAAGCGCGCAGCCAAGTAAAAGCAACGGGGGCAGGTGTTCCTACCCCCGCTCAGATTGTTTACATACCCGGCAAAGAAAACTAAAGATATAACCGACTGACGATTCATTCGGCAGGAGGAAACGAAAAGATATAAAATGCCGTTTCAAATCCCGCCCACAGGCGAAATTCGCCTCTTAAGAAGATAGTATGAGTTCAAAAGAAAGATATCGCCCGGCGACGGTTATCGCCGGGCAATTAACTGACAATTGGCACAAGTCGTCTATATCGCCTAGGCGCCACAGCGCCGCAGGCGACATTCATTCCTCCGTTACCGTTTGGTCGAGGATGCCGCGCAAAAGAATCTTGATCACCGCAGACTGCATGTCTTCTCCTTTGTCCTGCAGAGCGATCCAACACTGATACAGAGCCTGAAATGCACAGGATAGCGTTTGGGCATCACATGCAAAGCGGATGCCGTGCTGATAAAGGGCGTGAACAGCATCGACGTTCTGGTCTCCATAGGCTGCCAGCCGCTCTTTGGAAACTCTGCGAGTAATCAAATCTGTGGTTGCGGCATCTAAGTGCGTAAGTATCGGGTATCGGAATGTCATTTGGAACATCGCCTCAAAGACTTGCAGCACGCGCTCTTTGCCCGGCAAACCGGCATTGGCGTCCAACAGGCCATTCACATGCGAAAATATCTTTCGCTGGATATGCTGGACGATGTCCAGATACAGATGCTCCTTGCCTTCGTAAAACTTATAGAAGGAAGCCTTTGCGATCCCAGCGGCCTCGGCCAGGTCATCGATCGTGACCTTTTTAATCCCATGGGCAGCGAAAAGCTTCTCTCCCTGCGCCAGCAGCCTGTCCCGTATCTGCTCTTTTTCCCTGTCACTGAAACGCGGCATGTCACAGCCTCCGTTTGTTGGGTCGTTATTTCTGAAACTGTATATGCAGTATCTGGCTCCTGTTTCTGGTGGCGGGAATAAAGTTCAGCATTCGAAGCAGCCGTGACTGACGCTCCTTGAGAAGATCCCCTGTGCTCCACGCCTGCATCAGTCGGATGTTGGGGTTTTGCTTCTCGATGTCACGGGCTTTGTCCATCCCCCAGGTAAAGGTGCTGCTGATCTTTTTGTTTACGAAATTGGAATGCACAACATCGAAGAACATATGGGCTCCGGGGAACCGTTGGCTCAGGAGAGCGAACAGCCCGCGCACGTCCTCTTCGGAAAAGTACATGAGCAGCCCTTCCGCGATGAGGATAACAGCTGTACCATCGGCAACGTTAATTTCCGCTGTCCATGTGGGGTCAAGAACGGATTTCGCCAGGAAGCGGACGCGTTCGTTTTCGCCAAAGTACTGGCTGCGCAACCGGATCACCTCCGGCAGATCCAGGTCATACCACCGCGAAAGGCCGTTGTCGATCCTGGATATCCGCGTGTCCAGCCCTGCCCCAAGATTGATGATGACGGTGTTTGGATTCCGGGACAGGATGCCGCCCACTTCCTCATCGATGACCTTTGTGCGCGCCAGAATCCCGATTGTGGAGATTTCACCGCCATCGGTGATCATGTTTTCCAGGTTCATGGTCTGGAGAATCTCCACAGCTTTCGCGTCGGATAGAACTGGGTTATCCCTTTTGGTTTCGTTTGCCCTCGCAGCCAATGGGATAAACAAAGTTTGGGAGATGGGCAGCAGAGCGGTTTCCATAGCGTTCGCCTCCAACTTCAACGTGTTTCAATAATTTATGTATACCAGAAAAACCATTTAGTATATATAGTATGCATTCCGAACCTCCTGTTGTCAAGAGAAGGCCAGGGAAGCACCGGGCAAGCCAAGTGGATGGACCGCACCAGTAAAACGGACAATGAAAGAAGACCTCCCGTCGCAGGATCACCGCAGCAGGAGGTCTTTTACATGGCGAAGATGGGAAGACATCCTGGTTATTTTCGATTCAGATGCATAATACTTACAATTAAATCCAATTAAACTTATAATGTTTGCGTTGAATTTATATAGCTTATGGGATAGAATTTTTGCGAAACATACCAATAGCCATATCGAGTGATGATCCATCGCTGCAAGGAGGTCATACATGAAGCGCTTGTCTCGCTGTACGCTCGCCCTTGTTGCCGTTGTTCTGGTGTCCGTGTGCTTGCCATGCTTCGCGTTCGCGGGCAACGAAGACTTCAGCTATTCTGTGGATTATGACGGGCGTGTAACAATTACGGGGTATAACGGCTCTGATTCCATCGTCAAAATACCGTCGGCGATTGACGGCAGAGCCGTGACGGGAATTGGCAATCGCGCCTTTTACAGATGCGCAGGGATAACCAGCATTCAAATTCCATCCAGTGTAACAGAATTGGGTTACAATGTATTCGGTGAGTGCACGGACTTAATGAGTATCACCTTGCCCAGCAGTATTAAGGAGATTGGGTATTACACGTTTGCCAAATGCCCGTCTCTGACCAGCGTCGTTTTGTCCAACGGCATCGCCAAAATCGCATCTCATATGTTTGAGGACTGCGACGCTCTAACCGGTATTACCCTTCCGGGCAGTTTGGAAACAATTGAGCCATACGCGTTCAGCCGCTGTACCGATCTGCCAACGGTCAGCCTGCCTTCCGGTCTGACGTCGATCGGCGATCATGCGTTCGATGGCTGCACAAGTTTAACCAATGCTGCCCTGCCGGATTCTGTTGTTGAATTCGGCATGTGCATTTTCAATAATTGTACGAGTCTTGCAAGTATCACCCTTCCATCGACGCTGAAGAGCGTTCCATTTAGCTTATTGGGCGGGTGCACCGCTATAAAAACGGTAACTCTGCCATACGGGGTCAAAGAGATCGGGCACTATGCGTTTAATGGATGCACCAACCTGACGGGGATTGCTTTTCCTGGCAGCTTGACCTATATCGGATCATTTGCTTTTAACAGATGTGAAAGCCTGAAATCCGTCACCTTGCCGGCGGCAGTGGATTTCATAGGTCCAAACGCGTTCAGAGCTTCCTACAAACTGGGAAGAGCTTTTTTTCAAGGCGACCGTCCCAGCACATTCGGCCAGTTTGCATTCCTGAATACCGCCACGGATTTTCGCGTGTACTACCCGGTATCCCGCCTGTCCAGCTGGGATGGGTTTGCTGCGTACCCTTCTCAGGCCTATTCCGTGGTTACAGTTTATCCGCAAAACGGCAGCGCCTCCTATAAAGTGGCCGCTGATGTGAACGACGGTCACATCACGGCGCCGGCCAAACCCACTTGGGCAGAGCATGTGTTCGGTGGCTGGTATAAAGAGGCTGCCTGTAAGACCCCTTGGTACTTTACAACGGCTCCGATCACCGGTGACATATCCGTTTACGCCAAATGGGCCGTCAAACAATACATGATCTCGGCCACAGCCAGCAACGCTTCCTACGGCACGGTGTCCGGCGGCGCAAGCTATGCTTACGGCAGCACCGCGACGGTTAAGGCCACGCCCAAGGCGGGCTGCCGTTTCGTACGCTGGCTGGAGAGCAGCACCACCGTCTCCACCGCCTCCAGCTATAGCTTTAAGGTCACCGGGGCCCGCGCGCTCAAGGCCGAATTCGCCAGGATCGGCACACCTGTGGTCAACGCGGCTTCGGTGGGCTACACAAGCATCAAACTGACCTGGCCGGCGATACCCGGTGTGACGAAATACGTGGTGTATCGCGCCACCGCCAGCGTGGGCCCATATACATGGCTGACCGAAATGTCATCTCCCGGTTACATTGGCGCCGGCCTGACCACCGGCAGGACCTACTACTACAAGGTGCGGGCCAAATGCGTTGCCGGCAGCACAACGACCTATGGCGGTTACAGCGCCATTGCGTCCGCCAGGCCGATGCCGGCTGCGCCCACGGGCGTGAAGGCGGCTAGAGTTTCCTCCACCGGCATTAAGCTCACGTGGAATGCGGTCTTGGGAGCCACCGGTTACGCGGTGTACCGTGGAGCTTCCAGCGCTGGACCCTATACGTGGCTCAAGGAGACAGCCGCTGCCAGCTTCACCAACACGGGGCTGACGACGGGAAAGACCTATTGCTACAAAGTGCGGGCTTACCGGTTGATGGGGTCCGCGAAGGTGTATGGCAGCTTTTCGGCCATCGTATCCGCCAGGCCATAAACGGTATGGTATACGTCGCGCCTCCGGCTCTCGCTGGGGGCTTTTTTCGTCGTTTCTCGAATGATCAAAACCAATTGCTTTCTACAGTAATTATACTCTCTATTGAGGGTTGCAATACTGGACTGTATGCGTATAATAGGAACATAAGTTCGCATCATTTGCGAGCGAGATTCGCGCTTGCCGCGGAGTCCGGGTTGAAAGGGGAGGCAGCATGAAAGAGAATAAGCAGTTCATCGGCGTGGTGCTGGAGGTGTCGCCCGCGGGGGCCATCACGCCCAAGGCCATCCTGTGGCCGGACGGGCGGCGCTTCGAGATCGATCAGGTGCTGGCTGTGGCGCAGGCGCCTGCGGCCCTGGCCGGCGCTCTGGGCATGTGCTACACGTGCCAGGTGCGCACGCGCCAGGCCAAGCTTTATAGGGACGGGGACCGCTGGTTTATGCAGGCCCGATAAAAGCCGCCGCAAAGCGCAGTTCAATGATAATGAAGATTTTAGAATATGTCATCTGAGTCGCGGATGACGCCGCAGTGTTATCTGCGAAATGGATTATGGCCTTGCCCAAACCACTGTGGAAAAGCTGCCATACACTCTTGAGCTGCTGCCCCGCAGCCGATAGGCCCGCACCTTGTAATAATAGGTTCTGCCGGTCACAAGCCCCGTGTTAATATAGCTCGTCAAGTAGGTCTCCGCCACCTTGGTATAGGTCCCGGTTTTGGATGTTGCCCGATACAGCTCATACTTCGTGCGGCCAGCCACGGCAGCCCAGCTCACCTTGATGCTGGTTGCGGAGGCGCGGGCCGCCTGTACGCCGGTGGGCGTGGCCGGCACGGGGGTCGCGGATCGCACGGCTGAGAAAGGACCGTAGGTCGTGACGCTGCCGGCCACACACTTGACCCGCACCTTGTAGTAATAGGTTTTGCCGGTGATCAGATCGGTGTTGGAATAGCCGGCGGCGGTCACGGCGGCTATCTTGCTGTAAGGACCATTGCTGTAGGCTGAACGGAACACCTCGTACTCCTTGGCCCCGGCCACGGCGGCCCAGGTCAGCTTCACGCTGTTATAGCCCGTGGGGGCCGCCTGGAGCGCCGGCGTGCCGATCTGGGAGAAATGAGCCGTCAGCGTGCGGGCTCCTCTCACGGTGAACTTGTATTCCGCGGACAACGACATGGCGGTGCTGCCCTCCAGCCAGCGCACAAACCGGCAGCCCGCTTTGGGCACGGCCTTCACCGTTGCGCTGGTGCCATAGGCGACACTCCCGCCGCCGCTCACCGTACCGTAGGCCGCGCTGCTGGCTGTGACGGCAATGGTGTACTTTATTGGGGTCCACTTGGCCCAGATGGACGTGTTAGCCGTCACGCGGCCGGTGGTGAAGTTCCACGCCGCGGTGCATTCCGCCTGCTTAAACCAGCCGGCGAAGGTGTAACCCGTGCGCGTAGGGGTGGCCGGCTTGGTCACCAGGCCGTTGTATTGGATGGTCTGCGGGTTCACCGCCGTGCCGCCCTGGCTTTTGAAGGTGACTGTGTAGGTGTTGATGGTCCACTTGGCATAGAGCGTGGTGCTGGCCGCCGTCACGCGGTCGGTGGCGAAGTTCCACACTGTTGTGCAGGCCGCCTGCCTGTACCAGCCGCCGAAGGTGTAGCCGGTGCGCGTAGGATTGGCAGGCTTGGTCAGCAGGCTGCCATAGGGCACGGTCTTGCTAACCACGGGGCTGCCCTGCTGGCTGTTGAAGGCCACGGTGCAGCTGGCCCGCCATTTGGCGTAGAAGGTTACATGATCTCTGACCGTATAGGGGAAGGCGACGGGCGCCGTATCGCAAGCCAGGGTGGGGTGCCACCCGCCGAAGAAATACCCGGCGCGGCTGGGCTCCGCCGGCGCGGATATGGCGGTGTTGCAGGCCGCCTGTACGCTGGCCACCGGGCTTCCCCCCTGAGAATCAAAGGAGACCGTGAACGAGCTTTGCACCGTCAGCGGCTGCCTGCGGCACGGGAGGAGCTCCGCCGGGCGGTCTGCCCCCAACCGGGCCACGTTGCAGCCGAGCAGGGACAAAGCGCCGGACGTGCCGGCATCGGCCTTGCATCGCAGCGTCACCGTGAGCAGCGTCACCGTCGTTGTCATGTTGGCGGAGGCATCCCATTGCCCGACAGGGTCGCCGGAAACCAGCTCGAAAAAATTGCGGTCATAGGACAGTACAGCCTGGGCTGCTGCCCCGTCAACCACGGTGGCCATAACCTTATAGGTTGCTGTTTGCCCCTGCTGCAAGCTGGCTGGGCCCATGATTTGGAAGAGGGAGTCACCGCCGTAAGCGGATATCTGGCGCGTGCTGCCGTCCTTGCGAATGACCGCCCGGATCTCCTTGATGTCCTCCAGATCGGCCAGACCGTCTGCATTGGCATCCGCGCAGGCCAGCTGCCAGGCGTTCAGCGTGCAGGACTGATTCATGCTGGCCCGGACATACAGGATGTCCTCTATCCCTACCCATCCGTCCCCGCTCACGTCCATCGGTATGGACAGCGCCAACTGATCCCGGACAACGCCGTCGAGGAGCAGCTTCACCGTCATGCCGGAGGCCACTCTGCCGCTCAGGCATTCATTTCCGCTAGCGTCGTACACCTTCAGATCTCCCGCGTCGCTCTGCAGATGGGACAGAAGCGTCGCCACGGGTGTCCCGGCGGGCACGCCTTTGAGCACGCCGTGCTCCCGGTCGATGGCGTATACATCCGATGAGATCAGAGTGCCGCTGGCTAGAGCGGGGAGGGGAATCAACAAGATCGCAAGTGCGACAAGAAAGGCCCACAGGGGTCTTTTGATCCGAGTCATAGCCAGCCAACCTTGCGGTTTGCTTTGAACGTTCTCTTTCAGCAACATGACCCTGCCTTCCATATATGAACACATGTGGTTATGATATATAATTCGGATCAGTTGAACCTTAAGATAAGGGATTTGCGCTTGCTGGCGCAAGATATCCCCGCTCAGCCCCGCCAGCTAAGTAGAGGTGCAGGAAGGGGCGCCGAAAAAGAAAAGCTCCCCGGCACACTGCGAGGTGGCCGGGGAGCGGGGTGGGAGAGAGGGCTACTTGATTATCTTGATCGGGTCTGTTAGGAAAGGGAGGTCATAGACCGGTTCCCGTTCCTCCCAAATCGAGTCGAGCTCGTCGGGAGTAACACGTGCTTCGTATACGCCGCGTTCTACTTCCTCTAGATTAAGAGGAGCCAATAAGCTCCGGTCTGTCGTTAAAATTATGAAAGCATCATTCTCTTCCTGCCATATGGCAAAGCGATGCCCTTTGTATGAACAAAAAGTGCTAACATGATAAGCATGGTCAATATCTACTATGGGAACAATTTGCACATAAATGTCCTTGGCATATTGCGAAAAATCTTTCTCCGTACAGCTGTTTGTTATGAGCTCAAAAGCACCTTCTACCTTTGCCAGCCGATACTCTTTTCCAAGGTAACTAGCGTAGCTGTCATGCCTCATGATACCCGCTCCAATCGTTAATATTATTCCACTTCGATGAATCTCTTTTGTCGAATATCGAAAATCGCCAGCAGTTTTTCCGTCCCATTGTCGAAGATCTGATATAACTCCGCACCGTTTCCCAGATCAGTATAGGTATCAAATATAAACTCCGGCACGACCAGTCCGTTTTTTGCGGCAGTGAATCCGTTCCCCGTGAAAGATGGATTGGCTGTGTAGGCCTTTTCCGAACCCATCACCATGACATAGGAATAAGGCTTGTTGGCCTTAGCGTATTGAGGCGTCCGATATCGGATCACCCCACAACTACCATCGGTCAATTCGAAGTTATGGGTTCCTTTATCATTGAGATAATCCAGCCGGAGAGATTCATATAGATCCCGGTATGTCCTGAGCTGCTTTACATCCGCAGCCCTAGCAACGTATCCCTTTAGCTGATACCATGGACTATCCTCTCGCAGATAATTAGCGATATCGCCAATCGGTATCACCTTCTGCATGATCGTATCCGCAGTTGGTGCAGGTACAGAGTCTCTGATTGCCCTCATGACACCGCGCTCCTTCTTTGAGAGCGTGATTGCTAGCCGCATTCGCAACACATGGAATTGCTGCATGCTCATGCCGAACTGCTTGAGAATGCCGGGCAGATCGTCCATGAAACTGCGTTGGGCCTGCAGGGCTTCCCGGCTGAACTGGCCTTTCGCGGCAGCGGTTGTTGGTTCGCG
>JAEZSC010000123.1 GCA_023422005.1 Bacillota bacterium
TGGACAAAGCCATGGGATATTTCTTTGGAACGTGGCTGCCCAACAAAAAGCTCGCGTCTACGAGCTGCGTGGAGCTGTATGACGAGCGCTGCCTGCGCTGGCACCCGAAATACAGCCTCTCGGAGGATGTGCCCCACCTGTTGCCGCGGGAGCCGCGATTGTCGCAGTGGAGCGGGCCGGAGATGGAGATTCAGGTCGGTATTCCGTCACCTCAGTCCTGAGCTCCTCGATTGCGCACCGCCTTCTTGCGCATGAAAGTTTCTGCGACAGCCATACTAACGCGGAAAAAGTTCGCAGGGAGGGCGGGGCATGGACACGACACAATCACAGGCAATGCAATCGCAATTGAGGATCGCGCACGACAAGCTCATGCAGGCACAACAGAAAATAAACAACGCGGATCTCGCGGAGCAAAAGCTCCTGCAGCAAGCGTTGGACGCCGTGAACGCCGCGCAAACGGCCTTGCAGGGCATGGCGCAGTATACCTACATGAACGAGTGATGCGTATACCTCCAGATACGACAAAAGGCTGTGGAACGAAACTCCACAGCCTTTTGCTTGTTTGTACAGCACGTGTGCGGGGCTAAGGCATGGTCAGCGCTACATCCGGCGAATAGATCTTCCCGTCGGAAAACACATAAGTGATGGCCACATAGAACGTCTGCCCCGATTCGAACATGCCGGAGATGTCCGCCTGGGCACTGCCGGTCTCCAGGTTGGGGGTGTACGTAACATAGCCGTCCTCGGGATACTTGGGGTCGGGGTGCGACGAAACGACGACCTTGTAGTATTGGAAGCCCTCATAGGTACGGCCTTTGTATGTCACATCGCAGGCGGGCAGCCTCGCCCACTTGGCGCTCAGCGTTGTGCCTGCTATGGAAGCCCGGCAGCTCGGGCCGATGAAAGCGGCAACGGGTTCCGGCGTACAAGTAGGTTCCGGCGTACAAGTGGGTTCCGGTGTACAGGTGGGTTCGGGCGTGCAGGTTGGCGCCGGCGTGCAGGTCTCACCGGGTAGCGGAGGAATGGTCACCCTGACGGTGGAGCCATATTTCTTGCCGTCCTCATACACATAGGTCACGCTGATGTAGTAGGATTTGCCGGCTTGCAGCTCGCCGCCCACATCGCCGCCATTGTAGCAGTCGCCGGCCCTGGCGGTGCAGTGGGTGTCGTCCGGATTGGAAATGGCGTACAGATAGCCGTTATCGGGATAGCGGGGTGTGGCGTCGCCCCTGGATAACACGACCTTGTAGTACAGGAACCCGTCGGTCCGGCGGGTCTTGTCCCAACTGATGGAGACGCGGCCCTCGCTGACCCTGGCAGAGACCTTGTACGAATCATTGATGGCGGTGGGCTTGGGTGTCCGAGAGGGTTTGGGTGTTGCGGTGGGCTGGGGCGTGTTTGTGGGTGTGGGTGTGGGTTCGGGCGTACTTGTTGGTGCGATTGTGACCGTGGGCTCCGGTGTGACGGTGGGGGTGGGAGTGCCGTCGGGTGTCGCGGTTGGCTCATCTGTCGCCGTAGGATAAGGGGAGGGTGTTTCAGCGGGTGCCGCGCTGGCTTCAGGCGTCTGCGAGGGCTCCGGCGTCACGACGGGCATGTCTTCCTTGACGTCGCCCAGCTTGATCAGCAGATCCGCAATGCTGCTGCTGCGCAGCTCATCGTCGTCCATATCGATGTGGTATTTGCGGGCGAACTCGCCCAGCAGCTCACGCCCCAGCGAAAGCCCGCTGCTCTGGGCCTTTTCTCGCAGGCCGCTGTCGTCCACATAGAGCGCCAGCACTTCCGTAGCGGAACCCTCGCTGTTCAGGCCGCCCAGCAGCGCCTCCAGCCGGTCGCGGTATTGGGCGCGGTGGCTGCTCACGTCGCGGTCACCGTCATTTAGAATGCCCGCTACCAGCACGACGCTGCGGCTGTCGCTGAGGTAACCCATCGATCGTGCCTGCCCGATCAGCTGGTTCACCGCTTCTCTGGCGGGCTTTCCCTGCACGGAAACCTCTTGAAGCAGTTGCTTGGCGTCGCCATTGAGGGCTGTGGCGTCCAGCACCCGGTCGGCAGCATCCACCCGCAGCTGCACGCTGGGGTTGATGTCTACGGTCAGATAGGCCGTGCAGCCCTGGGAGAACAGCTTCTGCGCGAACCCGCCCACGCCGGCCACCGCCACGAGCAGCAGCGCAGCTGCCAGCGTTACAAAGGGCAGCACCTTGGCGGCTTTTGCGGCCATAAGGTCCTTGCGCGCAAAAACAATCTGCTGGCCGACGAACAGATCAGGGCGGTTCTTGATGCGCACGACATCGCCATCCACGGTGAAGACCAGCGCCTGCTTGCGCTCTATTTCCATAACGGTACCCAAAGGAATCATCGGTCCAACGCTCCTTCTTCGATGAAGTTGATGTAACTCTTGATGATCTCCATGCGGCTTGTCAGCGCAACATAGATCGCGATGATGTATTTGCGGTTGTTTTCCACGGCCTTGCGGCCCACAGCCACGGTATCCAGTATGGATACGATGGGCAGCTGGCCGGTGTGCTCCAGCTTGGCGGCGATGGCCGGCGTCGCGGCGATCTTCCTGGCCAGGCGCACGCACATGGCTCGGGTGTCGATGTGTTTGGGTGCGCACTGCACCAGATCAGCCAGCCGTATGCCAAAGTGAGCCAGACGGCGGCTGAAGTCCTCGATCTCCTCCTTGATTTCCAGGTTGTCCTGCAGCATCGTCGGGTGCCGCTCCACAGCCCGCGCCACAACGTGCTCGTCCCCCTGGGTCTCAAAATAGGTGAATGGATAGGTATGGTTGTGCTTACGGACCCGGCGCAGGTGGTCGATGATCCTGTGATTGATGACCAGGTCGCTCCAGGATAGAAACCCGCGCCGGCGCTTCGGGTCATAACGGTCGATGGCTTCATTGAAGGCGTCCAGCGCTATGCCGTATTCATCGGCATCCTGGGCAGGCTTTCCGGTGAGACGGGCTGTAATCGCGGCGATGTAGGGCTGATATTGTGTGATAAAGAGGTTGCGCAGCTCCTCCGAGCCATGCTGTATGCGCAGTACCGTTTCTTCCGGGCTCATCTGGGGAGGCTGGTTGCTTACTAATTCGACAGCTTGCATCGCGTTTGCTCCTTGTCCTTTGTGGCACCACGTCATATCATACGGAAACCGGCATTTTTTTGAGGGGATAGGGAGGTAAGAAGAGAGGTCAGATAAAAAATACCCCTTTTCCGGAAGCGGAAAAGGGGTAGCAGGCATTTGTTTGGCGATCAAATCAATATTCCATCTCCAGCGCCTGGCCCACGACGGTGAAGCTGCCCTCCAGCGGGCGGCGGCCCATGAGCGCAGCGGAGCGCTCGTCGGGTTGGCTGCCGCCAACGAAGGCGGTGAAGCTGCCCGGCTCCAGCACCGTGCGCCCGTCGTCGGTGATCACGCACAGGCGGCGCGCCGGCACGGTGAAGACGACCTCGCGCCTCTCTTCGCTCTGCAGCTCCACGCGCAGGAAGTCCACCAACTGCCAACGAGGCGTGCGGGTGGAAGCCTCGTCGTCGCGCAGATAGAGCTGCACGACCTCGGCACCGGCGCGCTTGCCGGTGTTCTTCACCTTGGCGGAAATCGTCACGCTGTCACTGGCGCTGACGGTTTCAGGTATCTTCAAGCCGCAATACTCAAAACTCGTGTAGGAAAGGCCATATCCGAAGGGATATATAGGCTCGCTGCGGAAGAAGCGATAGGTGCGGTTGTCCATGGAATAATCGCGGAAGTCGGGCAGATCGCTGTCACTGCGATAGAATGTAAGCGGCAGGCGGCCTGAGGGGTTGCACTGGCCCAGCAGCGCCTCAGCGATGGCCAGGCCGCCGAACTGGCCGGGGTACCAGGCCTGCAGGATGGCTGCGGCGCGGCCTTCAAATGGCGTCATATCCACGGGGCTTCCGGCCATCATCACGAGGATCACAGGCTTGCCCATCGAGTGCACGGCATCGAAGAGCCGCAACTGCATGTCGTGCAGCGCCATGGCGCTCTTGTCGCCGCCGGTGGGGCCCTCTTCGCCCTCGTAGCGCTCATCCAGGCCCAGCGCCAGCACGACGAACTCGGCGCGTTGCGCGGCGGCCATGGCCTCGGCCAGCCCCCAACCGGGTTCCTCGCCCCAGCCGCCTTCCGGCGCCTCTCCGTTGTGCATGCAGCCCTGGGCATACCACACCCGGCTGTCGGGGAGCAGAGAGCGGACACCTTCCAGAACCGTATATTCCTCAGCGGCGGTGCCGTAGTAGTTGCCCCACAGCGCCCTGCGGTTGTTGGCGTTGGGGCCGATCACGGCGACGTTGCGTATCGGGCGCGAGGCGTCCAGCGGCAGGATGCCGCTGTTGTGCAGCAGCACCAGGCTGCGGCGGGCCATCTCCTGGCTGAGCTCCAGATGGCGTACGCAGCCCACCTGTTCATAGGGGATCTGCGCGTAGGGCACGGTCTTTTCGTCGTCGAACATCCCGAGCTTCATGCGCGCCAGCATCAGCCGGCGCACGCAGCGGTCAATGTCTTGCTCGCTCAGCAGGCCGCGCTGCACGGCGTCCAGAAGCTTGTGGAATGTTTGGCCGCAATTGAGGTCACAGCCGGTCTTTATGGCCAGCGCCGCCGATTCCGCCGCGTCGGCGGTGATATGGTGGTGCTGGTGGAAGTCGTCGATGGCGGCGCAGTCGCTCACGTAATAGCCCTGGAAGCCCCATTCGCCGCGCAGCAACTGCTCCATCAGCGTGGGGCTGGCGCAACAGGGCTCGCCGTTGGTGCGGTTGTATGCGCCCATGACCGAGTAGGCTCCGGCCTCCTGTATGCATTCCTTGAAGGCGGGCAGATAGGTCTCGCGCATGTCTTTGATGCTGGCATGGGCGTCGAAGCTGTGGCGTTCGGATTCCGGGCCGCTGTGCACGGCGTAGTGCTTCACCGTGGCCACAGTCTTCAGATATTTGGGGTCGTCGCCCTGCAGCCCGCGCACAAAGGCCTTGCCCATGCGGGCGGTCAGCAGCGGGTCCTCGCCGTAGGTCTCGTGGCCGCGGCCCCAGCGCGGGTCGCGGAAGATGTTGATGTTGGGCGACCACATCGTCAGGCCCTTGTAGATGCCGCGGTCATGGTAGCGAGCGGCCTCATGGTGCTTGGCGCGGGCCTCGTCGCTGATGGCGGTGGCCACGTCCTGCAACAGCTCGTCGTCAAAACTGGCGGCCATGCCGATGGCCTGGGGGAACATCGTTGCCACGCCGGCACGGGCCACGCCATGCAGGCATTCGTTCCACCAGTTGTATTCCGGAATGCCCAGCCGGGGGATGGCCGAGGACTGGTAAAGGGTTTGGCTGATCTTCTCTTCCAGCGTCATGCGCGCCACAAGGTCGTCGGCGCGCTCCTCAAAGCTCAGCGATGGGTCCAGATAACGCTCGGGCATGGTGATTCCTCCTTGGTTGCATAGGCGAGCAGCAGACGCAGTCTGCGGTCAATTTGGTTTACGGATATTACTTCCACAATATAGCCGCTTATTCAGCGGTTGGCAAGCGCCTAAAGCAGGGTTTGTGCGCTTACGGCAGCGTTTGTGTAGATTTTAACAAAGGAATACGGGAATTGGCGCAGGTTCTCTTGCTGGCATACCCATGATAGGATATGATAGAACCATAATAAGGAAGAGGAGGAATCTAAATGGGAGGTAGAAAGACAGCCGGCGTCGTGTTTTCCGAGGCTTTTGAACTGATCAAGCGGGAATACAAGTCGCTGTGGATTATCTCGTTGATCATGTATGGTGTGCAGATGGTGCTGGGCATCGTCATGTCCGTGTTCACCGCGCCATTCCAGTTCTTCAGTGTATTTCTGGGCCCTATGATTGAAAGTGTGACCAGACAGGGTGGCTACTATGGATACGGGGATCTGGAGCAGATCCTGCGGGCCGTGCTACCCGCCGTGGGCGTTTTCAGCGCGCTCTATCTGGTGATCATCGCGGTTTCGATCATGGTTTCCATCGCCCAAGGCGCGGCGGGCATAGGCGCCAACAATGCCACATTGCAGCTGGTGGACGGCGGCAAGCCCCGCTTTGACGCCGTGTGGAAGAACTTCGCCCGCAACTGGAAGCGCTATGTAGGCATTGTCGCTTGGATGACATTGTGGACGACGCTGTGGTCGCTGCTGTTCATCGTGCCCGGTATCGTCAAAGGCTACAGCTATCGCCTGGCGCCCTATCTGGTGCTGGAGTATCCGGATATGCCCGTGCGCGACGCGCTGCGCAAGTCCATGGAAATGACACAGGGATACAAGGGCAGGCTGTTTTTGCTGGACCTCATCTGTTTTGCGTTCGGCATACTGTCCCTGTTGGGACTTTGCTTTTTCGTTGTAGGTTACTATGTCATTTTGGTGCTGTGGTTGCTCCCGCTGGCCTACGCGCTGTTCGCCATCGCCTATCGCGACATCAAGGCCGCGGCCATCGAAAAAGGCATCCTGCCGGCTTCACAGCCGCTGGTCTAATCACGTCACGCCACACCAAAGATACAGCAGAGCGCCCGCCAATCCGGCGGGCGCTCTGTTAAGGCGCCAATTCGCTGGTACGACTCTTTTCTGCAATCGCGTTAATGGTGTGATAAGAGAATAGTCTGGCGGTTTATGTAAATATTTGGTAGAATCGATTTATTCCCCAGCCTGTTCTTAGGGAGCCGCCATGCAACCTTCCGCGATATTGTTGTTTGCTTCGTTGGGTGCCATTTCGGTATTGTTGATGCTGTATGTCTACATCTTCCTGCATCAACGCAGACTTTTCCTTGCCCTGTGGTTTGTTGGCTGGCTCTTTATCGGGTTAAACTACGCGCTGGACGCCTTCTTCCCAGACCTTTTGCGGCAGAATCGCTGGATTTTATCTTCCAGTCTGTGTTCTTATTTCTATGCTAATTTTCTGATCTCGTGGGGCGTTTTCCGCTTCCTGAAAACGAAAATAAAGAGAGTGTATGTTTTTGGAGCGGGGTTTGTCTGGTTGCTCTCCTTCGTCCTGCTGTGCATCCTGGATCGATCGGACCTTCACCTGATCCAGTATACCAATCTGTCCGCCTTTGCGCTGGCGGTGTGTACGGGCACGGCCATGATCGGGACCGCCAAGCGGTTTGGGAAGCTCGCCTTCATTTTGGGGCTGATGAACATTGCGTGGGTTGCCAACACGCTGCTTTTTTCCTACATCCTTCAAATGCCCGAGATGGCGCCCTATTACGTTTCTCAGCTGATCCTGATTCTCAACGCCATCGGTCTGATTCAGCTTTTTTTCAAGGAACAGAAGGATGAGATCGAGAGCGGTCTGGCGCACATCAAGTACCTGACCTATCACGACGAGCTGACCGGACTATACAACAAGGCATACTTTGACAAAACGATACAGCATATGGCCGACGATGAGGACTGTCTGCCGGTCTCGGTGATCGTGGGTGACATGAACGGACTCAAATTCGTCAATGATGTTTTCGGCCACCAGGAAGGGGACAACTGGCTCAGAAGGATGGCCAGTATCATACGGCAATCCAGCCGCCGCAATGATATTGTGGCAAGGTGGGGCGGCGATGAGTTTGCGATCATTCTACCTAAAACGGATAAGGAGACCGCTCTCAAGATCAGAAACGAGATCAACGCTGCATGCAGAAGCTTTCAGGAAGCGGACATCCTTTTGAGCATATCCCTGGGCGTGGCTACCAAAACCGATCCCAATGTGGACTTGCCCATCGTTTTAAAAGAAGCCGAAGATATCATGTATGAAACCAAGATTGTGGAAGGGAAAGAAGCCAGGCGCTCCATTGCCGAAACTCTTGGTAAACTGCTGCAGAAGAAAGGGTATGAAACCCTGGAGCACAATGAAAGGCTGAAAGCTCATGCCGGTGAATTTGCCCAGGCGCTTCGTTTGCCCAGAGAAAACCTGAACAACCTCGTGCAGGCCATCGATTTGCATGACATCGGCAAAATTGGTATCCAGGAATGCATCGTTCTGAAGGAAACACCTCTGGATGAAGCGGAATGGGCTTCGATCAAAAAGCATGTGGAAATCGGTTATCGCATCGCCCACGCCTCCGGTGAATTTGCCAACCTAGCCGATGTCATTTTGCATCACCACGAATGGTGGAATGGCCAGGGCTATCCGCTGGGGCTCAAAGAGGAGGAGATCCCGCTTTTATCGCGCATCCTATCTATTATAGATGCCTTTGACGTGATGACCCATGACCAGCCCTACAAGCGCGCCGTGAGCGTGGACGAAGCGCTGAATGAGCTTCGTCTCAAAGCGGGAACCCAGTTTGACCCTGTTCTGGTTCCGGCCTTTGTCGAGATGATGACCAGCAGAAAGCCTGGCTAAGAAAATATTCCACCCATCGCTCATATATATGAAAAAGGAACAGCTGGCTGGCAGGTTCCGCTCGGCGCGAACCTTTTGCGCAGTATATCCTGACATCTGCTCTTGCCAGCCACAAACGGCATCTTTTTTATCTCCCCAAGACATATATATAAACAGCAGGTCACGGGGGAAGCCATGGGATTCAAGAAAAAGCTGGCCAATGTGCTGGAGCTCCAGCAGGACATCATGCTCAATTTGCCGCTGCTGCATTTGACCGGCAGTGAGCGCCTGCTCGTGGAAAACCACAAGGGGATTGCCGAGTTCGACAGCACCCACGTGCGCATCCGCGCGGCCCGGGGCAGCGTGCTCGTGCAGGGTGAGGAGCTGCGGGTGGGCTCCATGGGCCGTGACGACATCCTGATTACGGGCTGCATACAGTCGGTCACGGTGTCGGCTTTGGGGGGTTGACGGTGGGCGCGTGGATATGGCATTTTGCCACCGGGTATGTTAGAATCAGCGTGGAAGGGCTCAAGCTGATGGCGTTCTTAAGCGACGCAGCGGCCCAGGGCATTGTCTTGAGCAATGTCTCTCGCCTGGCCTACAGCCGTCTGACCGCGCAGGTCAATTATGCGGACTATCGCAGGCTGTGCAAGCTGGCTCACAACCGCCCACTGCGGGTGGCGGCGCTGTCTTCCGGCGGGGTGCCCAAGCTGTGGGCCATGGCGCTGCAGCGTGTGGTGTTCTCCGTGGGGCTGGTGCTGTGTATGGCTGCATTGGCGTTGATCAACGCCTTTGTGCTGCAGGTGCGGGTGCTCGGCTGTGAAGAGCCGGCGCTGGAGCAGCAAGTGTTGGAGTCCGCGGCCCATTACGGCGTGCGCCCCGGCGTCAGCAAGAGTGAGTTGGACCTGCACGAGGCCGAGCGGCAGATGTTGCTGCAGATGCCGGAATTGTCCTTTGTGGCCATCCGCGTTCACGGCGTCGTGGCCAATGTAGAGGTCGTGCCGGCACAGATGCCGCCCAAGCTGCTGGACAGCGACACCCCCTGCGACATCGTGGCCGCCCGGGACGCCGTGGTCCGCCGCGTGGTTGTATATGCGGGGCAGCCACTGGTAACGGTGGATAACGTCGTGCGCCGGGGCCAGGTGCTGGTGAGCTCTTTGGAGCAGTGGGCCGACGGCGTTCATGCCGTGCACGCCCGGGCTGATGTGTATGCCAGCGTGTGGGCGGAGGGCAGGGGTTCCGCGCCGCTGTTCAATGAGATTGTAGAACCCACCGGTGTGTTCGCCCAGTCGCGGCGCGTGGATTTCGGAGGGTATTCGCTGGCGCTGGATGCCGGCGGTGAGCCGCCCTTTGAGGACTACGAGGTGACCGTGACCGAGCGGCCGCTGCTGGGTATGGGAGCCAAAGGGCCCCGCCTGATCGTGACGCGTTACGAAGAGGTGCGCCGATCCCGCGAGCCCCGTGACGCGGAACTGGCAAAACAGGAAGCCATGGACCAGGCCGAGCAGGAAGCCCAGGCGCAGCTTTTACCCGATGCGCAGGTCGTGGGACAGCGCTTTCTTGTGGAAAGCACCCAGGACAAGGTTTTAGCAAGGCTGTTCATAGAAATACTGGAGAATATCGCCTGCGAGGCGCCGGCGCGCTGAACAAAGGAAGATGGAGGAACTTTTTTGACGGAAGAACGGGTGGAACGGCGCATCCGCATGGGTTCACTGGACGATGTCGCCGCGCTGTTTGGCAATTTTGACGAGAATCTCAAGACGCTGGAATCGGAGCTGGAAGTCACGATCTCCCCGCGGGACAGCGATCTGCTGATCGCCGGGCAGGCGCAGGGCGTGGAGGTGGCTGCCGAAGTCATCGACAAGCTCAACGACATGATCGGCCGCAAGGAAGCCATCGACAAGGGCCGCATCCGCTATGCCATCGAGCTGGCCCGCGAAGGCAACGCCAACCTGATTACCGAGATCATGACCGATGTACTCATCGTGACGCACAGGGGCAAGCAGATCAAGTGCAAGACCGTGGGGCAGAAGAAGTTCGTCAACGCCGTACGTTCCAACACGATGACATTCTGCATCGGCCCCGCGGGCACGGGCAAGACCTATCTGGCCATGGCCATGGCCGTGGTGGCGCTCAAAAACAAGGAGATCTCCCGAATCGTGCTGACGCGGCCGGCGGTGGAGGCAGGGGAGAAGCTGGGCTTCCTGCCCGGCGACCTGCAGAACAAGGTGGACCCTTATCTGCGGCCGCTGTATGACGCGCTTTACGAGATGATCGGCACCGAAGCCTATGCCCGCATGCTGGAGCGCGGCGTCATAGAAGTCGCGCCCATGGCCTATATGCGCGGCCGCACGCTCAACGATGCCTTCGTCATTCTGGATGAAGCGCAGAACACGACAGTGGAACAGATGAAGATGTTCCTGACCCGGTTGGGACAGAACTCCAGGATGATCATCAATGGCGACGTGACTCAGATCGACTTACCTCTGGGCAAGCGCAGCGGCCTGACCGACGCTGTGGAGGTGCTGCGCGATGTTCCCGATATCGCCGTCGTGAACCTGACCGCCCGCGACGTCGTGCGCCATGAGCTTGTGCAAAACATCATACGCGCCTACGACGCCCACACCAAACGGCAGCAGCAACGCGAGGTGCGCAAACGTTGAAATCCAAAGGAAAACCCGATGAGGCTCCTGTTTCCCGTGTCCAGCTGATCTCCCGCCTGAGCATCGCCCTGGCGGCTTGGCTGTGTATCTTCGCTGTGGCGATGGTCCGTGTGACGCCGCAGAAGCATGTCTTTCACGTAGGCGAGATCGCCAGCGAGACCATCCGCGCCCCCCGGGACGTCGTGGATACAATCACGACCGAGCGCAAGCGCCAGGCTGCCGCTGCCGATGTGGCCCAGAAGTACCGCCAGGACGACACGGTGACTGTGGACGTGATGTCCCGCTTGCAGGCGGCTTACGATGCCATCGCGACCGTTCGCGACCAGGGGTCCACGGAGCTGAGCAAGCTCAATGGCAGCCTGCCCAGCCAGGCCTTCAAAGACACCAACGGTGACGTGCAATTCACCGCCTCGTTCCTGGAGAGCTGCCACGCGCTGCTGCCCGGCAGCTTCACCGATGAGGACGTGCGCTACATCATACTGGCCGACCCGAAGCGCCTGGAAAGCCTGCAGACCAAGGTGTCCGATCTCATCGCCCAGGCGCTCAAGAGCGGCATCAAGACCGAAATTCTGCAGGAGCGGATCTCCCAGGTCAACCAGGAGATCATAAGCCCGCTAAACCGTTTCGACGAGAGCGCGCAGCGGCTGGGCATGAATCTTGTTTCCACCTATCTCAAAGCCAACTTCATATATGACGCGGAGGCCACCGAGGCTGCCCGCAAGCAGGCCGCCGATGAGGTTGTGCCCGAGGTATACCAGGCCCGCCGGATCATCGTACAGGAGGGCTTTCTCGTTACCGAAGCCCAGATGGAGATGCTCAAGGACCTGGGTTATCTGGACGACAACAACCTGCATCTGCTGACCTATCTGGGTGTGGGCCTGTTCACCGGCATGCTGTTGCTGATCGTATGGCTGTATCTGCTGATGTTCAAGCACGAGGTTTTTTTCAGCTTCCGGCGGATGTTGCTGCTGCACCTGATTCTCGTGCTGACCATGGCAGCCATGGGCGTGGCCCGCAGCCTGCACGAATACTTCCTGCTGGCTACCGCGGGCACGCTGCTGGTGGCCGTGCTGCTCAACCATCGGCTGGCGCTCACGGTGAATGCCGCGCTGGCCATACTATCGGGTATGCTGGCAGGCTCCGAGAGCACCGGCGCCTTTTCCTCCGCGGCGCTGTCTGCCGCTACGGCTGCCCTGGCCGGCGGCGTACTGGCCGTGTTTATCGTCCGCAGTGCGCCCCAACGCACCACGCTGATGCTGGCAGGGGTGGCCGGCGGCCTGGCCCAGGCTGTCGTCGTGGCGGCGGTCAACCTGATGTCCGCCGCCGATTGGCAGAGTACGCTGATCGACTGCGGCTATGCCTTGGGTGGCGGGCTGATCTCCGCAATGATGTGTCTGGGTACGCTGCCCATGTGGGAGCAGCTCTTCAAGGTGGTGACACCCATGAAGCTGTTGGAACTGGCCAACCCCAACAACCCATTGCTCAAGCGCCTGCTCATGGAAGCGCCGGGAACCTATCACCACAGCATCGTCGTGGGAAATCTGGCGGAGAGCGCTGCCGAGGCCATCGGCGCAAACGCGCTGCTGACCCGCGCCGCCGCCTATTACCATGACATCGGCAAGCTGCAGCGGCCCTACTTCTTCGCCGAGAACCAGCTGGGCGAGAACCCCCATGAATCCATTACACCGGAGCTTTCCAAGCGCATCCTGACCAGCCACCCCCGCGACGGGCTGGCGTTGGCCATCAAGCACAACCTGCCCCAGGTCGTGCAGGACATCATCATGGAACACCACGGCACAACTCCAGTCATGTACTTCTACCACAAGGCGGTCAAGGAGGCATCGGATACGCAGGTTCAGTTGAACGATTTCCGCTACCCCGGCCCCAAACCCCACACCCGCGAAGCGGCGCTGATCATGCTGGCCGACTCCGTGGAGGCCGGCGCCCGGGCGCTGCCCGACCACTCCCCGGAGAAGCTGGACGAGTTCGTGCAGCAAATCGTCAACATCAAGCTGGAAGACGGCCAGTTCGACGACTGCGACCTGACGCTGCGGGATCTGGGCATCATTACCGCGGAATTCCGCAAAGTGTTGGTAGGCATTTTCCATGAGCGGATCGTGTATCCGGTCATGGAGCCGCCAAGCAAGAAAGCGAGCGCACAATGGTGAATATATTATTGACCGTGGACGAAGGGCAGGAGCGCTTCGAGCCACTGGAAGCCGCTGTTACCGAAGCCATCGACTGCGCCATCGCGGCCCGCGGCGGCCCTGCCCGGGCCCAGTTGGGGCTGGTCATCGTGGGCGACGAGGCCATCCACGAGCTCAACCGCGACTTCCGCGGCGTGGACAGCCCGACCGATGTGCTCAGCTTTCCGCTGCTGGAGCCCGGGCAGCAGCCCACCGAGGCCGACATCGACCACGACACCGGCGAAGTGCTGCTGGGTGATATCGTAATTTCCCTGCCCACCGCCGAGCGCCAGGCCGCTGAGTATGGCCACAGCCTGTGCCGGGAAGCGGCCTATCTGGCCGTGCACGGCGCGCTGCACCTGATGGGCATGGACCACGAGACCGAAGAACAGCGCGAGAGCATGCGCCTGGTGGAGGAAGCGGTGCTTGGCGCCATGGGCCTGACCCGGTAATGAAGCGAGGTCTGTACTATAAATCAGATATCTACATAATCATACAAAGAAAATGATTCCGAAGGTTTCCAAAGGGCGATCGGAAAGCCCTTTGGTCCTGCAAGGCAATCAGCTTGCTGATTGCTGGCCGGTCCGCTGACCGATGCGCGCTCGCAAGCGCGAAATCCTACATCAGTGACAGGAGTATCTTAAATGACCGAACAGGAAATGATTACCGCCGCCCGCAAGGCGCGGGAGAACGCCTACGCGCCCTATTCGGGCTTCCGCGTGGGCGCGTGCCTGGTGACCGAGGGCGGCGCCGTCTATACGGGATGCAACGTGGAGAGCGTCAGCTTTACGCCCACGTGCTGCGCCGAGCGCACGGCGCTGTTCACCGCCGTGGCGGCGGGGGAGAGGCGCTTTGCCGCCGTGGCTGTGGCGTGCGATGGGCATAAGCCCGCCTGGCCCTGCGGCGTGTGCCGCCAGGCGCTCGCGGAGTTTTCACCGGACATGCAGGTGCTGGCGTCCGGCGAGTCCGGCGGTTGGGAGCAGGCTGCTCTGAGCCAACTGCTGCCCCATGCCTTCACCGAATACCAGACGGAGGACAGCCATGAGTGAAGCGTTTCGTTCCGGCTTCGTCACGTTGACCGGCCGCAGCAACGTGGGGAAGTCCACACTGCTCAACCGCTTGGTCGGCGAGAAGGTCGCCATCGTCAGCGACCGGCCCCAGACCACCCGCAACACGATCCGCGGCGTGTGGAACGGCGAGGGCATCCAGATCGTTTTTGTGGACACGCCCGGCCTGCACAAACCCCGCACCCGCCTGGGCGATTATATGGTCAAGTCCGTGCGCTCGGCGCTGGTGGGCGTTGATGCCGTGCTGGCGGTGTTCGATGCCAGCGAGCCCATGGGCGGCGGCGACCGCGCCGTGCTGCAAAGCGTGGAGGGCGCCGGCGTGCCCGTCATCGCCGTGCTCAATAAGATCGACCGCATCGAGAAGCAGAGCCTGCTGCCCCGCATGGTGGAGCTGGGCAACCTTCCCTACATAAAGGAGATCGTGCCTGTCTCAGCGCAGACCGGAGACGGCGTTGATATCCTGCTGGGTATCCTTAAAAAACTGATGCCCGAAGGGCCCATGTATTTCGACGCAGACACCTACACCGACCAGCCGGAATTCCGCATCGCCGCGGAGATCATCCGCGAGAAGCTGATCAACCAGCTCAAGGAAGAAATCCCCCACGGCATAGGCGTGGAGGTTCTGCAGATGAAGACCGAGGAAGATGGAAAGATCCATCTGCACGCCAACATTTATTGCGACAAGACCAGCCACAAGACCATCATCATCGGCAAGCAGGGCGCAATGCTCAAGCTGATCGGCACCCAGGCCCGCCGGGAGCTTCAGGGCATCCTGGGCGCCGGCATATTCCTGGAGCTGTGGGTCAAGGTGAAGGAAGGCTGGCGCGACAGCCCCGCCGCCATGCGCGATCTGGGCTACGACAGCCGAGAGTTGGAATAATGTCCGTCATCGTGACCCGCGGTGTCGTGCTGCGTTACGCCAACTATCGCGAGACCAGCCGCATCCTCACGCTGTTCAGCCGAGACCTGGGCCGCGTTACCGTGAGCGCCAAGGGTTGCCTGCGGCCCAAGTGCCGCGAGCGCGCAGCCACAGAGATGCTTACGTTGGGGGAGTACACGCTGAGCGAGCGGGCCGGGCGCTATTATTTGAACGCCGCCGGGATTGAGAACGCCTTTTACAACCTGCGTCTGGACCTGGACCGCCTGGCCTGTGGCAGCTATTTTGCCGATCTCGTGCGCTGTACGCTCAACGACGGTGACCCGCAGCCGGAGCTTTTCGACCTGCTCACGGCCGCGCTTCAGGCGCTGTGCAACGCCGCGCTGCCCGTGGGCGTTGTTCGCGCCGTGTTCGAAGCCAAGGCCATGGACACGCTGGGGTTCCGCCCGGAGCTGGGTGCATGCGCGGCCTGCGGCGCTGCACTGGGGGATAAACTGGCCCTGTCCGCCGAGGCCGGCGGCACGGTGTGTGAGAATTGCCGCGCGGATCATCCCGACGCCAAGCCCCTGCTTGGTGGCGCAGCGGCCTTCCTGCGCCAGGCAGCGGATTGGGATATGGAGCGCCTGGCAGTGCTCAAGCCCAGCGAATATATCCTGAACAATCTGGAGCAGGCCTTCCGCCCGTTTGTGCAGTGGCATCTGGAGCGCACCTGCAAGCTGGACGACTTTATGGACAAGCTCAAAGAACCTGTTATCCCTTTGCCGTAGCCATTTCAACAGACAATAGCAAGCGCCAAAGGCGCGGGCAGAACGCCGCATCCCTCAGGTGCGGCGGCTATAGCTGCAACTCACGGTATTCTTATGTAATTCACTTATGGCATTAACCGGAAGTTGTTGGTATAATGTTATCGTCGTTCTATGCAAATATATATAAAAATTGCGTACAGAGTGCCGAACTGAGGTAAGAGAATGTCGGTTTCTTCTGGTATCCAAAATCAAGTCATCGAGTTGTGGAGACCTGTGCAGCAGAAAGCTTATTGGACTGTAATGAGCGTTGTGGACGACAGGCAGCTCACCGAGGACGTTCTGCAGGAGGCGTTGGTCATCGCCATGCAGAAGTTTCATACCCTCAAAGATGCTACCAAATTCAATGCCTGGTTCCTGACGATAGCCGTGCGCGTGGCCTATCAAGTGCTCGCGAAAAACAAACACACGCTATGGGTGGATGACATCACGCCCTATGTGGACGACCAGACTCGTTCGGAATTCTTTGTGGACGCCACGCTTCTGCAGGCCGAGTATAAGATGCTTGTTTTCCAGATCATCACACAACTGAAATCCGAAAGGCTGAGGCATCTGTTCTATTTGCGCTATATCGAGGATAAAACGATCGAACAGATCAGCGAGATCACCGAGATGAAGATTGGCAGTTTGAAAGCCCTTTATCACCAGATGCGTAAGGATATCAGCGACATACTGAACAAGGAGTATTATCGTTATGGCTGACAAAATGGAGATCGATTCCTTCTTGAGCAGTTATGCGAAGGAAAATGAAACGCTTGCCTCTTCTTTTACGCCAGACTTTGGAAAAATTGAGGAAAGCGCTCTTTGGGCTGTGAAGAAGAACAGCAGGCGCCACGCAAAGATATTACGGGGCGCAGCGATTGCCGCCGCAGCTTTCGTCGTGTTCTGTGCCGGCGCTTTGTTCAGCGATACCGGGATTGTCAACGCGTACAAACAGAGAACCCAGTCGGTTATCTCTCTGCTGCTGAATCACGGTACCGCTGAGGACACGGCAGTGCTGATCAATACGGCTGAAATAGAGAAAATTCAGCAGCAAGTACCCTATCAAATGCTCTTGCCTCATTGGCTTCCGGAAGGCTTTTCCTTTGTGGATGCCTCGGTCTATGAGCTGGGCGGGGATGTTTTCAGCGCGACCTTGCGGTTCAAGAATGATAAGGGCATGCTGCAGATAGGCTATATCAATGACAAGACGGATGGGTCCATCGCGGATTTATTCGCCCCGAACAGTCAACTGGAGATATTGGATGTGCGAGGCGTTCAGGTAGCGCTGGAAAAGAGAGACAAGGGGGAAGAAACCACACTCAGGGCAAAGTATATCGATAAACATGGCCTGCTCATCAACATCGTGGGTGCAATTGACAAGCAGGCCATGCTTCAGCTCATTGCCGGTCTATATTAGCCGCCGGAGGCTGCTGGCAGATGACACTCTATTCCAGATAGACATAGTGTGAAATCAGCTCCTTGGAATCATAGTCTATGCCGCGATAGGCTTGGTGTATGGTTTTTACGCGGTAGTAGTAGCCTGACGGAACATATTTGTCGGTCGTGGTGATGAATTCATACATCTCATAGCCCGATATGCTGACCGTCGAGGTGTAATTCACCCACTCGCTGCCATTCCATCTCTGCAGGATGTATTTGTTGGTTATCTTGTCGCAGACATAAAATGTCGATGTAATGGAAGTGAGCCTTATGCACGTGGAAGATCGGATTGTGATGGCGTTGGCACAGTAATCGATCTCAAACCCGTCTGACGCGGCAGCCTGCATCAGGCTCCTCTTCTCGGTGAGTGTCGCGTTCTCGGGCGCAGGCGTACCCTCGGTGGGAGCCGGGGGCCGGTCTTTGGCAAGGGCAGTCGTCGTCATGGCGAGCAGGAAAGTGACCGCGGTGAAGAGGGCGATCAGTTTTTTCATGAGGCACCTCCAGGTAGTTTATACTATCTAGAGGGTTTTATTGTCGAATTTGGTTGCATCTCTTGAAATAAACAGGCAATATCTTGAACAAATTCCTATTTTCGTGTAATATTGTTGTTCGGGAACAGATGGCAAACTCTGATTCCGTTTTCCATAAGAAAAATAAATGCGCGCGACTTGGCTGGAAGCAAGTATTTTAGCCAAATCAAAATGCCATAATCAGTATGGCAGGCAGCGACTGCATGCGGTGAATATCGCATGCGCCTATCGCGTTTACAAAAGTGCCATATGGCATCAGGTTTTTCAGCATTACACACTGAGGAGGAAATTGCATGTCTCACAAGTACGTCTATCTGTTTAAAGAAGGCGATCCCAACAACAAAAACCTGCTCGGCGGCAAAGGCGCCAACCTGGCCGGTATGACGGCCATCGGCCTGCCG
>JAEZSC010000045.1 GCA_023422005.1 Bacillota bacterium
TGAGCCAGCGCACCAGGTGGCGCACCAGCGTCTTGGGCACGCCGGCGTTCACGTTGTACATGGACATGTGGTCGCCGTTGTAGGTGCTCCAGCCCAGCGCCGATTCACTGAGGTCGCCGGTGCCCAGCGCCAGCGCGCCGATGCGGTTGGCGTAGTCCATCAGTATTTGCGTGCGTTCACGGGCCTGGCTATTCTCATAGGTGATGTCGTGGACATTTTCGTCGTGACCGATGTCGGCAAAGTGCTGCAAAACAGCGGGGGAGATGTCCACCTCGCGGACCGTGCAGCCCAATTCGGTCATGAGCCCAAGCGCGTTGTTTTTCGTGCGTTCACCGGTGCCGAAACCCGGCAGCGTCAGCGTGTGCACGTCGGCTGCATCCCAGCCCTGTTCACGGAACAGCCGCGCCGCTATCAGCAGCGTAAGCGCCGAATCCAGCCCGCCGGATACGTTGACGGCCACGCGCTTTAAGCCCGTGTGCAGCAGGCGCTTGCGCAGAGCGGCCACCTGTATGGCGGTGATGTCCTCGGATCGGGCATCCTGCTCGGCTCCGCCGGGCACAAAGGGCAGCGGCGAATAGCCGCGGCGCAGCGGCAGTGCCGATTCCACGGCGCTATGGAATGGTACGACACGGTTATCCGGCAATTGGCCGTCGTAGAAGAATGTGGAGCATCGCCCACGCAGGAAGTTAAGCCTGCCGACATCGATGTCGCTGACGGCACACGCGCCCACGGTGAACCGTGGGCTTTCGGCCAGCACACGGCCGTTTTCCGCGACGGCGCAGGAGCCCCCAAATACCATATCGGTCGTGGATTCGTCCGGGCCGGCGCCGGCATACACATAGCCGGCAATACAGCGGCCGGATTGCTGGGCGATGAGACCCCGGCGGTACTCATGCTTGGTCACAGCCTCATCGCTGGCCGAGGGGTTGAAGATCAGCTGAGCGCCGGCCTGCGACAGCGCGCCGGACGGCGGGTTGGGCGTCCAAAGGTCTTCGCAAATCTCAATGCCGAAGGTGAATGCGCCGTCGGCGCTGCGGAACAGCAGATCCGCGCCGAAGGGCACGGATTGACCATCGATGACAACGTCCGTACGAACGCCCCGGCCGGTCGTGAACCAGCGGCGCTCGTAATACTCCTGATAGTTTGGCAGGTGCAGCTTGGGCACCAGGCCAAGCACCTGGCCACCATACACCACGGCGGCGCAATTGTACAACCGCCCCAGGTGGGTGAGGGGCAGGCCTACGATGGCCACACACGGGGCACACGCCCGGGCCACTGTTGCCAACGCCCTTAGGGCTTCCCGCTGCAGCGCGGGCTGCAAGAATAAGTCGCCGCAGGTGTATCCGGTCAGGCACAGCTCCGGGAACAGCGCCACAGAGGAACCCTGCGCCGCGGCGTCGCGCAAAGCCAACACGATCTGGTCAGCGTTGTAAGCCAGGTCGGCTACCCGGAGCATCGGGGAGTGGGCGCTTACGCGCACAAAACCATATTGGGACAGCATGGCATTTCCTCTTTGATTCATATAGGCGATGTTTGGCTAAAAGTATACCACAGCATGCCCGCTTTGACGATTTTTTCATGAATTGGTGACCTGAGATACACAATTTCTTCATAATCTGGTGCTAAGATACAATATAGAAAAGAAACACTATCCAGAAAGTGGTACAAGGTGCTTCGACTTGCTTGCATGGGAAGGTCATCTATGATATAGTATTTTGGACATTCTCTGGGATGCCATCGTTTGGTATTGGGATAAAGTGTCTACTATACTTAGGAGGACTCATTTCATGACTGTAACCGTGGAAAAAACAGGCGTCAACCAGGCCAAGCTCACCATAACGGTGGATCAGGAAGCCTATGCCGATGCAATGCACAAAGCTTATCTTAAGGTGCGCAATCAGGTGAACATTCCGGGCTTCCGCAAGGGCAAGGCGCCCCGTCAGATCATCGAGAATTTTTATTCTGAAGCCGTCTTCTATGACGATGCTATTAATATCGCCATACCCGTTGCCTACGACAAGGCCATCGAAGAGCAGGGCCTGTTCACCGTGGATCGCCCGGACATCGACGTTGTGGACATTGGCAAGGATAAAGGTATCGTTTTCACCGCCGAGGTTACGCTCAAGCCCGAAGTGGAGCTGGGCCAGTATAAAGGCTTGGCCGTGGAGAAGACCGAATACGCCGTGACCGATGAGGACGTGAACGCCGAGGTGACCCGCGCTCAGGAGCGCGTGGCCCGCTGGGTGGAGGTGGACCGCCCCATTCAGAACGGCGACCGCATCATGCTGGATTACTCCGGCAGCGTGGACGGCGTGGCCTTCCCCGGCGGCACGGCACAAAATCAGCCGTTGGAGATCGGCTCCGGCCGCTTCATTCCCGGCTTCGAGGAACAGCTGATCGGCTACACCAAGGATCAGCAGGGCGACATCAGCGTGAAGTTCCCAGAGGAATATCACGCCGCCGAGCTGGCCGGTAAGGACGCCGTGTTTGCCGTAACGATCCGCGAGATCAAGGGCAAGGAGATGCCCGAGCTGGATGACGAGTTCGCCAAAGACGTCAGCGAGTTTGACACGCTGGAGGAATACAAGGCCGACATCCGCAAGCGGCTGACCGAAACCAACAAGAACCGCAGCGAGAATGAGTTCCACGAAAAGTTGCTGGACGCCGCCGTGGAAAACGCCACGGTGGAAATTCCGACGGTCATGATCGAGCGGCAGGCCGAGCGCATGGCCCGCGAGTTTGAATACCGCATGAGCTATCAGGGCATAAAAATGGAGGACTACCTTCGCATGACCGGCATGACCCGCGAAGGCGTGCTGGAACAGTACCGCCCGGAAGCGGCCAAGGCCGTCAAAGGTTCGCTGGTAATGGAAGCAATCCAGAAGGCCGAGGGCATTGAGGCCACCGAGGAAGATTATCAAGCCGAATACGCCAAGCTGGCCCAAGCCCGCAAAAAGGATGTGGAAGAAATCATCAATACGATCAGTGAAGAGGAAAAGGAATACCTCCACGAAAATATAATGGTACAAAAGACCTTCCAGATTCTGGAAGACAACGCCAACGCCTAACACCACGCCACACTGAAAGGAGTGACAGAAATGGGTCTCGTACCAATCGTCGTAGAACAAACCAACAGAGGAGAACGCTCCTATGACATCTACTCCCGGCTGCTCAATGATCGCATCGTTTTTGTGACCGGGGAAGTGGAAGACCATATGGCCAACCTGATCGTGGCCCAGCTTCTGTATCTGGAGGCCGTAGACCCCGCCAAGGACATTTCCCTCTACATCAACAGCCCCGGCGGCTCCGTGACCGCCGGCATGGCCATCTTTGACACGATGCAGTACATCAAGTGCGACGTCAGCACCATGTGCGTAGGCATGGCGGCATCCATGGGCGCATTCCTGCTGGCGGCCGGCGCCAAGGGCAAGCGCAAGGCGCTGCCCAACAGCGAGATCATGATTCACCAGCCCAGCGGCGGCGCCCGCGGCCAGGCCACGGACATTGTGATCCACGCCGAGCATATCCTGAAAACGAAGAAGAAAATGAATGAGATCCTGGCACGGGTCACCGGCCAGCCGCTGGAGCGCATCGAGCGTGACGTGGAAAGGGATTTCTACATGTCCAGCGAGGAAGCCAAGGCTTACGGTCTCATCGACGATGTTTTGGTTTCCAGATAAGACTTTAAGGAGTTAAGATGCCAAAAAACGACGACAAGAATGGACTGAAGTGCTCATTCTGCGGCAAGGCACAGGAACAGGTGCGCCGGCTGGTGGCCGGCCCCGGTGTCTACATCTGCGATGAGTGCATCGAGCTCTGCCAGGAGATCATCGATGAGGATTTCACCTCACCGGCCTCCACGGAGCTTAAGAACATCCCAAAGCCAAAGGAAATCAAAGCAATACTCGACGAGTTCGTCATCGGGCAGGAGGACGCCAAGAAATCGCTGTCCGTAGCGGTATACAACCATTACAAGCGCATTGGCCACGGTGAGAAGAACAAGGATGTGGAGCTGCAAAAGAGCAACATCGTGATGCTAGGGCCCACCGGCTGCGGCAAGACGATGCTGGCCGAGACGCTGGCGCGCATCCTGGAAGTGCCCTTCGCGATTGCCGACGCTACCAGCCTGACCGAGGCCGGCTATGTGGGCGAGGACGTGGAGAACATCCTGCTCAAGCTGATCCAGGCTGCCGATTATGATGTGGAGAAGGCCGAAAAGGGCATCATCTACATAGACGAGATCGACAAAATCGCCCGCAAGTCCGAAAACCCGTCCATCACCCGCGACGTGTCCGGTGAGGGCGTGCAGCAGGCTCTGCTGAAGATTCTGGAGGGCACCACAGCCAGCGTACCGCCCCAGGGCGGCCGCAAACACCCGCATCAGGAGTTCATCCAGATCGACACAACCAACATCCTGTTCATCTGCGGCGGCGCCTTCGACGGCATTGAAAAGATCATCGAGAACCGGACCGGCAAGAAGACCATGGGCTTCGGCGCTGAGGTGAAGGCCAAGGAAGACAAGGACATCGGCGAGATCCTGCGCAACATCCTGCCGGAAGACCTGCTGAAGTTCGGCCTGATCCCGGAGTTTGTCGGCCGTGTGCCGATCATCGTGACGCTGCACGGGCTGGACGAGCCGGCGCTGCTGCGCATACTGACCGAGCCGCGCAACGCGCTGGTCAAACAGTACAAGCGCCTGTTCGAGATGGACAACGTGGAGTTGGTCATTGAGGAGGACGCGCTGAAGGCTGTGGCTCAAAAAGCCCTGGAGCGCAAGACCGGCGCCCGCGGCCTGCGGGCGATCCTGGAAAAGGTCATGATGGACGTGATGTTCGACATCCCCAGCCGCCAGGACGTGGAGATGTGCCGTGTGACTGCTGAAAGCATCAATTCCGGGGCAGCCCCCGAGATGCGCCTGGCGCCCAAGCGCATCAAGAAACCGCTGCTGGAAGAGAACGTTATCGACAAACCGACGGCGTAGCCGTTTCGTCGACGACACTGTGGTGTCATCGGCGATTCAGACGACTTGTCATAGTTTCCGTATATCGCCCGCCGCGCATGTCGCCGGGCGATATCTTTATTCTGAGACTCATTCTGTTTATAAGGTGACGATGTTCACTTGCCAGCAGGTTTATAACGACCTTCTAAGGGCAAAGTGTTTCCTCCCACCGAATGAATCGGTGGTCGGCATTCAGTTCTAGTACCTATACGATATTACGAGTACCGCGCGCTGCTCGCCAGTTAACGTTTTTCCACACAGTCCCTGCCTTTGAGCTTGGCGGCCAGCAGGGCGCTCTCGGCGGCCTTGTGCATGGCGTCCAGGCTGCGGGCAGTGCTGTACTCCGACAGTCCGCAGGTCAACGTCAAAGTGTGTTCGTTCTGCTGCCAGGAAAAGGTTCTGGCGGCTTTTTTTCGCAGCTTTTCGCATAGCTGCGCGGCCCCGTCGGCGCCGGTCTCCGGCAGCAGGATTGCGAACTGATCGTCGCTCCACCGGGCCAGGAAGTCCTGCTTGCGGATGGAAGGGCGAAGCAGGCGGGCGAGCTGCTTCATCAGCGCGTCGAAGCATTCCTGACCGAAGCTGTCCCGCAAGCCCTTGAGCTGGTCGGCCTCTATGAGCACCAGCGCAAAGGGGCGCTTGCTGCGCTGGGAGCGGATGGATTCTTCCTCCATACGATCGATGAGGTTGTGCCGGGTCATCAGGCCGGTTAGCGCGTCGGTGTACGAAGCCTGCTGCAGGGCAGCCTCCCGACGGGCCAGCTCCGCCAACCGAACATGGCTGGCCATGGCCAGCGCAGTGCTCTGGGCCGCGCAGCGCAGCAGCCGCAGGTCACCGCTGTCAAAGGCCTCTGCCTGGCGGCTGTGGATCGTGAGCACATGGGGCTCGCCGAAACACAGGAAAGAGCAAAACAGCGCCGAGCGCGGTTGATGGTCGCCTTCTTCCTGGGCCAGCGCATAACGCGCTGCCTCCTGCGGCGGGATGTCCGTGAAGATCAGGTCTCGCCCGTTGCGCATGGCTTTGAGGACTTCTGACGGGTGAGCCCTGCGGGTGGGGGAGAGCAGCGCGCCTTCCCGCCACCACGCAACATAGTCCACGGACTTCTGGCCCTCCCGGCACACACCGATTGCCAGCTCGTCAAAGCTCAGAATTCTGGATAGCTCCTCCGCCAACCGGAGGGCGATCTGCGGCAGGGTGTCGGTATCGGCCAGGGCGCGGCTCACGTCCGCGGCCACGGCCACGGTGCGGGCTTGCTCCTCCAAGTCGTGACGCAGGCCGTAAACCTCGGCGATGCGGCGCTTGATCTCCTCGTTGATCTGGCGGAAGATCTCCTTATCATCGGCCAGCACAGGGGAGGGCAGAATCGCTTGGATGTGGCGCAGCCGCCGGCGCAGCTCGCTGTCGTCGCCGGTCCGCCCGGATGCCGGCGTTTTATCGCTGTCCAGATAGTCGCGCTTGTCATACCATAGTGCCATCCGCGTGTGAATTTCCCGGGCCAGTTCATCGCTGCCCATTTCCCAGGCAATGGCCAGCGCCTTGTTGAGCGTAGACTTGGCGGCGTCCACGTGCTCCATGCTCAACTGCAGGCGGCCTATGGATGTAAGCGTAAACGTGACCGCGTATTTGCTTCGGGAGTGTATGGCGTGGTTCAGCGCGTCCTTATAAGCTGCCATCGCGCCCGGTGCATCGCCGGAGTGCTCCAGCACGGCGGCTCGCAGCGTATGCACCGCAGTCAACTCGGCACTGTCCAGGCGGAGCGACGCGGCCAGCTCCATGGCTCGCTCATTGGCTTCCAGTGCGGCTTCGGTGTTACCGGTCATCAGATGGCACTCGCACAGCGATAGCTCCAGCCGCACCAACGCTTCGCCTCCGGTTTCCTGCACCGATGGCAGCACCTCCAGGAACACAGCCAGTGCTTCGCCGTGCCGGCCCAGCCGCATCAGCATGTCCGCCCGGAGAAGCAGCAACTGAACAAACAGGCCAGACAACCCAAGCCGCAGCAGAGCGTCGTTGCCGCCCAACAAATCCATACCCTGATCGGCGCAGGCCAGCGCCTCCGCCGGCTCATCCGCGCTGGCGTAGAGCGTTGTGAGCGCCCGCAGCGCCTGCGCCTGGCCGGCGACATCGTTGATGCCGCGATACAGGGACAGCGCGTTGAAGCAGGCTTCCAGCGCGTCGGGGAAATTCTCCTTTTGCTCATGATACCGTGCCAGCAGCAGGTTGCTCTCAGCGCGTCCGCGGTCATATCCCAGGGTGACAGATAGCTCAAGGGCTTCGCCGGCCATCACAAAAAGCCGGTCAGCGTCGCCCTGCAGGCGGACGGCCTGGGCCAGAAGAGCATCGATCTGTTTTCTGCCCTGTAATGCCTGGGTTTTGTCTGACTCCGGCAGCGGAGAGTAGCTCATAGGGTCTCCTAAAGAAGATTTGCTTGCATATCATATAAATGATTCCATATATCGTATCGGCACATTCGGGGGAATCATAATAGTGCTTTTGTCGCCATGCAAAGCCCGCAATAGGATGAGGCGTTTCGCTTGCGGCCAGTGCGTCGTTTCCTGGCTATCCATTCTATGGTATACTATGCATAGAGATTGCCCCGGAGGTACCGATGAGCGACCACACAAGCTACGAAAACCCGCTGATCACCCGCTATGCCAGCCGGGAGATGGCGCAGAATTTTTCCGATGATAAGAAGTTTACGACCTGGCGCAGGCTGTGGATCGCGCTGGCCGAGGCGGAACAGGAGCTGGGACTGCCCATCACCGACGAGCAGATCCAGGAACTGAAAGCCAACGAGACCAACATCGATTATCAGCTGGCCAATGAGCTGGAGCGCAAGACCCGCCACGACGTGATGGCCCATGTGCTGGCTTACGGTCAGCAATGCCCGCAGGCAAAAGGCATCATCCATCTGGGGGCCACCAGCTGCTACGTGGGGGACAACACCGATATCATCGTGATGCGCGACGGCCTGCTGCTGCTGCGCGGCAAGCTGTTGGGGTGTCTTAAGCTGCTTGCTGATTTCGCGTTGAAATACGCCGACGTGCCCACGCTGGGTTTCACCCATTTCCAGCCGGCGCAGCTTACCACAGTGGGCAAACGCGCCACATTGTGGCTGCAGGATCTTCTGACCGACCTGCAGGACCTGGACTATGTACTCTCCACGCTGCAGCTGTTGGGCGTCAAGGGCACCACCGGCACCCAGGCCAGCTTTATGACGCTGTTTGACGGCGACGAGGCCAAGGTGAAGGCGCTGGAGGACAAGGTCGTGGCCAAGCTGGGTTTTGCAAGGGCCTTCCCGGTGACGGGGCAGACCTACCCGCGCAAGCTGGACGGCCGCGTGCTGCAGGTGCTCTCCGGCATTGCCCAGAGCGCTTACAAGTTCGCCAACGACATCCGCCTGCTGCAGAACCTCAAGGAGATTGAAGAACCCTTCGAGAGCACGCAGATCGGCTCCTCTGCCATGGCCTACAAGCGTAACCCCATGCGCACCGAGCGCATGTGCGCGCTGGCCCGCTTCCTGCTCACGATGCCGGAGAATACGGCCATTACCGCGTCTACCCAGTGGTTCGAGCGCACGCTGGACGATTCCGCCAACCGCCGCCTGGCGGTGCCCCAGGCCTTCCTGGCGGCCGACGGCTTGCTAAAGCTCTATCTGAACGTGACCGACGGCCTGGTTGTTTATGAAAAGGTCATCCGCGCTCACATCAAGGCGGAGCTGCCCTTCATGGCCACCGAGACGATACTGATGGAGGCCGTGAAAAGGGGAGGAGACCGCCAGGAGTTGCACGAAAAGATCCGCGTGTATTCCATGGAGGCGGCCAAAAACGTAAAACAGGAGGGTCTGCCCAACAATCTGCTGGAGCTCATCTCCGGCGACACGGCCTTCGGCATGACGGCTCAGGAGCTGGACGCGCTGATGCACGCGGAATCCTTCACCGGCCGCAGCGGCAACCAAACACGGGATTTCGTGGACGAGCACATCCAGCCCGTGCTGCGCCAGAACAGCACCCAGGTCACCACCCAAAGCGAGATCAACGTTTAAAACGTTTCTTGGAAAGCCAGTAAACGGAGAACGACTGAAACTGAGCGCCGGTTTATCTGGCGCGAAGAAGAATCTATCGGTTCAAAAAAGTTTCTAAAACCCGCACGCAGGTTATACCCCGTTCCTAAAGAAAGAATATGTGAATAGGGGCTAAGGTATCGCCCGGCGACAGTTCTCGGCGGGCGATCAACGAAAGCATGGGCAAGGCATCTGAATCGCTATGGACGTAACAGCGAACAAAGCGAAAGGCCACAAAAACCTAAGTTTTTGTGGCCGCTCTGGCAGGGGAGACGCGATTCGAACACGCAACCGACGGTTTTGGAGACCGCAACTCTACCGTTGAGCTACTCCCCTAAGTTCCTTCGAGCATGGTTGATTATAAGAAAAAATAAACCAAAAGTCAAGCAGATAGTCTGACACTTCACGGAGGACACTATGAATTCATACAAACTAGGTTTCATCGGTACCGGCGTCATGGGCGAATCCATCCTGAGCGGCATCGTGAGCAAAAGGGCAATGAGCCCGGACAACCTCTTTGTGTACGACATCGACCACGCAAAGCGCATACAAATGGTGGATGCTTACGGCGTAAGAGCCTGCGTCACGGCGGCGGAGCTTGTGGACGCGTGCGATGTGGTTTTTCTCTCGATCAAGCCCATGGTCTGCCAAAGTGTGCTGGAAGAGTTGGCGGACAGGCTGGCGGGGAAGGCCATCTTCTCCATCGTGGCCGGCTGGAGCACAGTGCGCATCGCGGCATTGGCGCCGGCTGCCCGGGTGCTGTGCGTAATGCCCAATGTAGCCGCCATCAGCGGTGAGGCCATGAGCGTTCTCAGCGCCGACCACACGCTGACAGAGAACGAGTTTCGCTTCGCGAATCTGATCTTTAGCGCCTTCGGAGAAGTTGAAACCATTCCAGAGAAGCATTTCGACATTGTGACCGGCATCAGCGGCAGCGGGCCGGCCTACGCGTTCATGTTCATAGAAGCAATGGCGCAAGCTGGCATCTACAACGGTCTGCCGGCCAAGACCGCCCGCAAACTGGCGGCGCAGACGCTGCTGGGCGCTGCCAAGACCCAACTGCTGGGAGACCGGCACCCGGCGGACCTGCGCGACGCCGTGTGCACGCCCGGTGGCACGACGATTGAGGCCGTCATGGAGCTGGAATCCAGGGGCTTTAACGGCACGGTGATGGCGGCGGTGGACAGGTGCGCCCGGAAGTATCGCCAGATGGCGGAAAAGAAATGACGACAGGCACCAAGACCGTAGAGCTGTACACCGACGGCGCGTGTTCCGGCAACCCCGGACCGGGGGGCTGGGCGGCCATCCTGAAATATGGCGTGGCGGAAAAGACCGTAAGTGGCGGCGAGCCCGCCACGACCAACAACCGTATGGAATTGATGGCAGCCATCGAAGGCCTGCGGGCTCTGAACCGCCGCTGCAGCGTAATCCTGTATTCCGACAGCGCCTATCTGGTGGACGCCATGAGCAAGGGCTGGTTGCGCAAGTGGCAGATGAACAACTGGAAGACCACCGGCAAGGACGATGTGAAGAACCGTGACCTTTGGGAAGCGCTGCTGGAGATGACGCGCGCCCATGATGTAACCTGGCAGAAAGTTAAAGGGCATTCGGACAACGAGTACAACAACCGTTGCGATGAAATTGCCCGCGGTGAGATCGCCAAGATGAATGCGAAGGCTCGAGAGACTCTGTGATTTTTCATTTGATCCGTGAAAAGTACTATCGGTATTTGCGTAAGCCTAAAATGATGCATGAATGAAAAGAACCGAATTACCGCGTTTTACGAATCAGTTGTTTGCCCCAGAAGGGGACAAGCAACTATTCGTAAAACGCAGGTTTTACGAATAGTTGACTTAACAGAAGCGGTTGTGGTATGCTTTTTGCATCTTCCACCAAGTTTACCAAGGATGGGATTTATATGGCAAAGCGCGAAAAAAACGATCAAACCGAGCAGCGACTGCGCCAGGCCGAGCGCCTGCGGCGCGTACTGCTGGAACTCCCCGAGGTTTGCTACGATTTCATCCTTTCCATGGAAAGCAACTCATCCATTCTGACGCGAATCAACTATGCCGGCGATCTGCGCATCTTTTTCACCTATCTGCATGATGAAGCCGGGCTGTTCGACAAGCCCGTTCCGCAGCTGCTGCCCGAGGACATCGCCCGGGTACAGCCGCGGTACATTGAGATGTATCTTGATTACCTTTCGATCTACGAACGCGATGACCGCCTTCTGGAGAACCGCAACCCCGGTAAGAAGCGCAAGCTTTCCGCTGTGCGTACGTTCTTCAAATATATGCTTAAACATAGATATATAAAGGAGACCCCCACCGCCATCGTGGAGACACCGCGCATCATAGAGAAACCAATCCTTCACCTGGACGGCCCGGAAGTTCTTGACTTGATGCAAGCGGCGGAAACCGGCGAAAACCTGACCAAACACCAGGCGACGTACCACAGGAGCACGCAAACCCGCGACCTGGCTCTGCTGTCTTTGATGCTGGGCACGGGCATACGCATCAGCGAATGCGTGGGCCTGAATCTGCAGGACATGGACTTTGCCCGCCGCAGCTTCCGCGTGACGCGCAAGGGCGGCAAACAGGCCATCCTTTACTATTCCGAGGACGTCCAGCGGGCACTGGACGATTATATGGCATTGCGCGATCAGGCCAGACCGCTGGCCGGCCACCAGGACGCGCTGTTCCTTTCCATGCAGAACCGCCGCATCACCGCCCGCGCCGTGGAGAACCTTGTACATAAGTATGCGACGACCGCCGTACCGCTTAAAAAGATTACGCCGCACAAGCTGCGCAGCACCTTCGGTACGGCGCTGTACCGAGCCACCGGTGACATCTATCTGGTCGCCGACGTGTTGGGCCATCGGGATGTCAATACGACCCGCAAGCATTATGCCGACATGAGCGAAGAAAACCGCAAGAAAGCGGCGGAAGCAGTTCATTATGAAAAAAAATGATGAATTTGCAGCGACAAATAAATAATACGCAGCAGGATATTTATTTGTCGCCGCAAGGCTCGTGTAGAGAAAACAAAATGCGCATAATATAGTTGCTGGAGCAATAATATGCGAACATACGTTTGACATCTGGAAAGCGGTATGCTATACTAGCGGCAATAAAAGGAAAGGATGCACAGCCATGCCCAATTACAGCGATGCGATCGATGAGCTTGGCGGTAAGCAGAAAAAAGTTTACCAATATATAAAGAGCTATACGGAGGAGCACGGCTATCCGCCTTCGGTGCGCGAGATATGCGCCGCCGTGGGGTTGAAGTCCACGTCCACCGTACACGGTCACATCAGCCGGCTCAAGAAGAAGGGCTTGCTCAAGCGCGACCCCGCCAAGCCCCGCGCTATCGAGATTCTGGATGAGGACAACGAGGCGCGCCAGAAGGCTATGACCGTTCCGGTCATCGGCAAGGTCACCGCCGGCCAGCCCATTTTGGCCTATGAGAACGTGGAGGAATACATCCCGCTGCCGGCGTCCTTCGTTCGGGACGAGCATTCCTTTGTGCTGCGCGTGTGCGGCGAAAGCATGATCAACGCCGGAATCTTTGACGGCGATTTCGTCGTCGTGCGCCAGCAGAATTATGCCGACGACGGCGACATCATCGTGGCGCTCATCGAGGAAGAGGCCACAGTCAAGCGCTTCTTCGCCGAGGGCAAAAAAATCCGCCTGCAGCCGGAGAACCCAGCCATGTCGCCGATCATCGTGGACGACGCCCGGGTACTGGGTAAGGTCACAGGGCTGTTCAGAAGGGTCAAATAAAGGATATTGCCAGATAATACAAAGCCGAGGATTTGAGAATCTCCTCGGCTTTTCATATTTAGAAGAAGGGGTGAACTCCCCTCCCCCTCCTTGTAAAACATATACCGTTACTTCAATAACTCTGTCAGCACCATCATAATGGCCAGCGCACAGTGCTGATAAGTCAGGCCGCCCTGCAAATAACCGACGTAAGGCGGCTTGATCGGCGCGTCGGCGGACAACTCGATGGACGCGCCCTGCACGAAGGTGCCCGCCGCCATGACGACGTCGTGTTGATAGCCGGGCATGGGCCATGGCTCTGGCACGACGTGGCCATCCACCGGCGAAGCCGCCTGTATGGCCCGGCAGAAGCGCAGCAGCGGCTCCTGCGCGCCAAACTCGATGGATTGGGTGATGTCGCTGCGAGCGGCGGTGGACGCAGGCATCACGGGGTAGCCCAGCGCCTCAAAGACGGCCGCGGCCAGCACCGCACCTTTGAGGCTCTCCCCCACCGTGTGCGGCGCCAGGAACAGCCCCTGGTAGAAGCTCTGATAACCCGAAGGCCAGCTGCCCACCTCGGCGCCAATGCCCGGCGCCGTCATGCGGTATTGCACGCGCTCCACCAGGTGTTTGCGGCCGGCGATGTAGCCGCCGGTGGGCGCAATACCGCCGCCGGGGTTCTTGATCAGCGAACCGGCGATCAGGTCCGCACCCACGTCGGTGGGTTCCCGCTCCTCGGTGAACTCGCCGTAGCAGTTGTCCACCAGCACAACACATTCCGGGTCAGCCTGCTTGACGGCAGCGATGACGCGTTCCAGATCGGCGACGCCCAGAGACGGCCGCCAGTCATAACCCCGGGAGCGCTGCAGATAGACGACGGTGCCACCCTCGTGGCGTTGACGCAGGACGGCGCAGGCGGCGTCCAGATCTACTTGTCGGTCGGCATTGAGCGGCAACTCCACATAGGTCACGCCGTTTTCCATCACGCTCTCGATGCCGTTTTCGTCGGGGTGTATGCCCACCGTGGCCAGCAGCGTGTCATAGGGCGCGCCGGTCAGGCTCAAAAGGCGCGTGCCCCGGCGGCACAGCCCATACAGGCACAGCGACAGCGCGTGGGTGCCGGACACGATATGGGGCCGCACCAGAGCGGCCTCGCAGCCCAACACCGTGGCGTACAGCGCGTCCAGCGTGTCGCGGCCAATGTCGCCGTAGGCATAGCCGGTGCTGCCGGCAAAATGCCGGCCTTCCACGCGATGGGCGCGAAAGGCCGAGAGCACCTTGGCCTGGTTATGCAGTTGGAGTTTTTCAATGGCGCGGAACTGGGCGCTCAGGCGGTTTTCCGCCTCCGCGACCAGAGTCATCGCCCGCTGGCTGATACCAAGCTGCGGGCTGTTCATTGGTGTGCTTGTCATCCGGCTTCTGTTCCTCCGATGGTGTAATGACCGATATGGAGCGTTTGTAGATCAGCGAGCGCTCGTCAACATGCTGCGGCCGCTGCACCAGCAGCGTTTCACTGTCCTGTCCCAGCACAATAGCGGCGATGTCGCGCCCTTCCGTCAGGCGGATCATCACCGGGCGCTGCGACACGATCAGCTCGCGTAAAAAGACCGTCTCCACCATGACGCCGCACCTCTCCCCCTTAAGGGATATGCAGCGTTTGGCGAATATATCCCAGCGCCGCATTCAGCAGCGCGTCAGGGTTTCCAAATGAATCGGCGTCCAGCCAGCGGATGGCGCGCTCCCGGCGAAACCATGTCATTTGCCGTTTGGCGTACTGGTGCGTGCCGATCTTGATCCGCTCCACGGCCTGGGTCAGCGGTTGCTGGCCGTCCAGCACAGGGAACAGCTCCTTGTAGCCCAGCGCCTGGAAGGCGGCGGCATCACGGCCATAACGGGCCGTCAGCGCCCGCACCTCGTCCAGCAGCCCATCTTGCACCATGATGTCCACGCGCTGATCGATGCGGCGGTTCAGCGACTCGCGGTCGCGGCTAATGCCCAGCCATGCCAGCGGAAAAATGGGTTGGCCGTTGAAGAGCTGCGCGTCGCCGGCGGGCTGTTCACGACCGCCCAGCGCGATTTCCAGCGCGCGGATCACACGCCGGGTGTTGTTGGCATGGATGCGCCCGGCAGCCGCCGGGTCCTTCTCCCGCAACAGATCGTGCAGCGCCTGCGCGCCTTGTTGACGCTCCATCTCCATCAGGCGGGCCCGCAGCGCCTCGTCGGCGCTGGACTGACGGAAATCCAGAGGATAGACGGCGGCGCTGATGAAGAGCCCGGTTCCGCCGCACAGGATGGGCAGCTTGCCCCGGGCGGCGATGGCTGCAATACAGGCCCGGGCTTGCTGTTGGTAGATCGCAGCGCTGTAGGGCTCATCGATGCCCACCGTGCCAATCAAGTGATGGGGCACGCCGCGCATTTCATGGGCGCCGGGTTTGGCGGTGCCGATGTCCATACCGCGGTAGATCTGCATGGAGTCGGCGTTTATGACTTCGCCGTTCATGCGCAGGGCGATGTCGATGGCCAGCCGGGTCTTACCCGAGGCTGTGGGGCCGCACACGACGACGACCGGCGTATCCATCACTTGACCCGGCGGAACTGCCGCTCGATGCTGTGGCGATCCATGACGATGACGAAGGGCCGGCCATGGGGGCAGGTCAGCGGCACGTCCTCATGGCTCAGGATGTCCGCCAATGCTACGAGCTCGGCATTGGTCAGCCGATCACCGCCCTTAACCGCCCGCTTGCACGCCATGGACATGATCCTTTCTTCCTTGAGCTCCTCGGTGCGGATGGAGCGGTCCTCGGCCAGGCTGTCCAGCACCTGCATCAGGAAATCCTGCACCTGGGGCTGACCCAGTATAAAGGGCACCGCGTTGACCCTGTAGGTGAGCCGGCCATATTCCTCGATCTCGAAGCCCAGGCGCGTCAGGGTGTCCAGGTTGTCGTCCAGCACGGCCTTCATCTCGTGGGAGAGCTGGATCACCTGGGCGATGAGCAGACGCTGGGAGCACGGCTGCGCGCCGGACAGCGCCGAGCGGTACTTTTCATACCACAGGCGCTCGTGGGCGGCGTGCTGATCCAGGATCAGCAGGCTGTCGCCGTGCTGGGCCAGCATATAGGTGTCAAACACCTGGCCGATGACCCGCAGCGCCGGCGCAGTGGAGAAGGCGGCCTGCTGCTCCGCCTGGGAGGCGACGTTGGGTATGCTGGGGCGCTGCTGCAGCGGCATGTCTGCCAGCGCTGGGCTGGGGCGGCCGGTCAGCAGGCTCACGTGGCCGGCAAAGCGGCTGACCGTCTGCTCCAGCGTTTCCGGCGGCGGCATTGTTCCAAGTGACGGAGAAGCTTGAAGTATGGGCTTTGCTTCTGCTGACATAATATCAGTCTTTTGTGTCAGGTTTTCTTGCAAGGGCGCAACTGTAGTGGTTGGCGGCCCCTTTGGAACGAAAGCCGACGCCTGCCCGGGTTGTGCCGCGTTGGCACCCGGGAGCGCATCGGTGTCCGGACCCATCTCCAGTCCGGCACTCATCGTCGTGCCGGGCCTTTCACCAGGCTCCGCGGGTTCCGGCGCGGGGAAGGCCCATGCGATGGGCTCCCGTGTGTGCTGCGCCAGCGCCTTGGACACGGCGATCTCAATGAGCTGGCGTACCTGGTGTTCATTGGCGAAGCGCACCTGGAGTTTATTGGGGTGCACGTTTACGTCCACCTCGCCGAAGGGCAGCGTTAGGCTCAGCACATAGCCCGGAAACCGCCGGGAATCGGCCAGGCCGCCCACCAGGCGTTCCACGATGGCACTGATGGCGCCATGGGTCACGGCACGGCCGTTGACGACCAGCAGCTGCGCGCCCCGGTTGCCCCGGGCCGCCGACGGCGGGAAAAGGAACCCTTCCACGCCCATATTGCCGATGTGCTGGCGCACGGGAATGAGCCCGGCGGCAATGTCGCGGCCGTGGACGGTGTAGATTGCGCTCTTCAGGCTGCCGTCGCCGGCACTGTGATAGGTGACCTTTCCGTTGCTGATGAACTTCAGCGATACCTGGGGGTTGCTCAGGATCAGCCGGGACATCACGCTGCCCACATAGCCGGCCTCTACCGAGGGCTTGGCCAGGAACTTGAGCCTCGCCGGCGTGTTGTAGAATAGGTCCGCCACGACGATCGTCGTGCCGTCGGGGCAGCCGAACTCACTGTGGCTCACAGCTTTTCCGCCGTGCATGGTAAAGCGCATGCCGGCGTTCTGATCGGCGGGCTTGGTCGTGAGCTCCAGGCGGCTCACGGCGGCAATGCTATACAGCGCCTCGCCGCGAAAGCCCATATGGGAGATGGCGTACAGATCGTCCAGCGTGGCGATCTTGCTGGTGGCATGGCGCTCGAAGGCCAGCGGCACTTCGGCGGCGGGGATGCCGCAGCCGTTGTCGGTCACGCGGATGCGCTGTATACCGCCTTCCTGTATCTCCACGGTCACGAAAGTGCTGCCGGCGTCAATGGCGTTCTCCACGAGCTCCTTGACGACCGAAGACGGCCGCTCGACGACTTCGCCGGCGGCTATTTTCTGTGCGATGCTCTCTTCCAACAGGCGGATGGGGGCCATACTTCTCCTTAGCTTTGGCTGCTTAGCTGCTCTTCTCCATGCGCTGCTTGAGACGGTTGAGCAGATACAGCGCGTCGATGGGCGTGGTCGTCGTGATGTCCAGGTTGCGTATTTCGTCCAGCAGGCTGGCATAGGGCACGGTGTCCATAAAGTTGAGCTGTACGGCTGCGGTCTGATCTTTCAGGTTGGCAGCGGTCTTCTCCACGTTGGCGTTGACGCGCTGCTTGTTGATGTCAGCGGCTTCCAGGCATTTCAGAATCTCCCTGGAGCGATCCAGCACCTCCTGGGGCAGGCCGGCCAGCCCGGCCACGTGGATGCCGAAGCTTTTGTCCGCGCCGCCGCGCACGATGCGCCGCAGGAACAGCACCTCATCACCCTGCTCCTTTACGCTGATGCAGTAGTTCTTGACGCCGGGCACCTTGTCCTCCAGCTCGGTCAGCTCGTGATAATGGGTCGCGAAAAGCGTCTTGGCTCCAACCCGCTCGGTGTTGCACAGGTATTCCACGACCGACCACGCGATGCTCAGGCCGTCGAAGGTGCTGGTGCCCCGGCCGATCTCATCCAGTATCACAAGTGAATGGCGCGTGGCCTTGTGCAGGATGGAGGCCATCTCGCTCATCTCCACCATGAACGTGCTCTGGCCCAGGAACAAGTCGTCGGAGGCGCCTACGCGGGTGAAGATTTTATCCAGGATGCAGATGGACGCCTTGCGGGCGGGCACAAAGCTGCCCATGTGTGCAAGAATCGCCATCACAGCGACCTGGCGCAGATAGGTACTCTTGCCGGCCATGTTGGGCCCGGTTATGATCAGGAAGCGGTTGGCCGCCATGTCCAGCACCGTGTTGTTGGGCACAAAGCTCTGAGAGCCCAGCGCCCGCTCGACCACGGGGTGGCGGCCGTCCACGATGTTGATCGCACCGTCGGTCGTGATGTCCGGGCGCACAAAGTTCTGGCGCAGAGCCACTCTGGCCAATGCCTGCAGCACGTCCAGCTGGGCCACGGCGCGGGCGCTCGCCTGCACCCTGGAGATCTGTTTCTCCAGCGCGTCGCGAATCTCCTGAAACAGCGCCTGTTCCAGCTTAACGCTGCGCTCCTCGGCGTGCAGCACCGTGCTTTCCAGCTCCTTGAGCTCCGGCGTGATGTAGCGCTCCGCGCCAGCCAGCGTCTGCTTGCGCGTGTAGCGGTATGGCACCGAGCCTAAATTGGACTTGGTGACCTCTATAAAGTAGCCGAACACCTTGTTGTAGCCGATGCGCAGGTTTTTGATACCGGTGGCCTCGCGCTCGGAAGTCTCCATCTGGTTCATGATGGCCTGCCCGTTGGTGTAGGCAGTCCGCAGCGCGTCCAGCTCGGCGTGATAACCGTCGCGGATGATGCCGCCGTCGCGGATGCTCATGGGCGGGTTGTCGGCGATGGCGCTGTGCAGCAGCGCGCACAGGTCGGCACACGGGTCCATGCGGCTATTGATGTCCGCGATCAATGGGCTGTGGCACACCGCCAGAGATTCCTTGACCGCGGGCAGCGCAGCCAGCGATTGGCCCAGCGCCTGGCAATCGCGGGCGTTCAAAGAAGCATAGGAAATCTTGCTCAGGATGCGCTCGATATCCTTGATGGCAGAAAGCTGATCGGCCAACGCGTCGCACAGGATCAGGTCGCTCTTGAGCTCCTGCACGGCGTCCAGGCGGGCGTTGATGGCCGCCGGCGACTGCAATGGCAGCTCCAGCCAGCTTTTGAGCAGCCGTGCGCCCATGGCCGTGGCAGTCTCATCCAGCAACCACAGCAGCGAACCGCGGCGGGCTTGGCTGCGCAGCGTCTGCGTGAGCTCCAGATTGCGCCGTGCTGCCGGGTCTATGAATAGATATTGCTGCAGCTCGTAGGCGGACGGCGGGTTCAGGTGGCTCAGCGCGTTTTTCTGTGTGGATTCCAGATAGCACAACATGGCCCCGGCAGCGCACAACGCCGCGCCCTGCAGTGTGGACACCGCACTCTCACCGAAGCGGCCGCCCAGAGACCGCAGCGCGGCATCCGGCGCAAAGGCATCCTCGGGCAGCGCCGCGGAGGGCCAGCTTAAGAGCTTTCGGTAGGGGCTGTCCGGCCCCACGGCCAGCAGCATATCGGTGTTGACGAGAATCTCGCTGGGCCCTAAGCGCGTGAGCTCGTCCAGCAGCGCACTGGCGCGGTCCTCCACGGCGGTCACGCGGAACTCGCCGGTGCTTACGTCTACGGCGGCCAGGCCCACGATACCGGCGTCCTTGAACAGGCTCACAATGTAATTGGGCGCTTTCTCATCCAACATGGAGCTCTCTATGACAGTGCCCGGTGTGATGATGCGCACGACGTCGCGCTCTACAAGGCCGTTGGACTCGGCGGGGTCGGTCAGCTGTTCGCAGATGGCCACCTTGTAGCCCTTGGCCAGCAGTCGGTTCACGTATTGATCCACGCTGTGGAAGGGCACGCCGCACATGGGCGCGCGCTCCTGCAGGCCGCAGTCGCGGCCGGTCAGCGTAAGCTCCAGCTCCCGCGAGGCCAGCACCGCGTCCTCAAAGAACATCTCGTAGAAGTCGCCCAGGCGGAAGAACAGCAGCGCGTCGGGGTACTGCTCCTTGAGCTGCATGTATTGCGTCATCATCGGCGACAGCTTTGCCATGTCAATCCCCCACTTCGCCGTCGGCGATCTCGCCCACCAGCGTATTTGCCATCGACTTGGTGATTCGTACGTTCCGTACGGAGCCGATCAGGCTGGCGTCGCCGTCGGCGCTTACCGTGCGGCCGCTGCCGGTGCGTCCGCTTATCTGCGTGGCGCGGCGGCGGCTGACCGTCTCGAAGAGTACGGGCTGCACGCTGCCCACGGCTTGGGCATCCAGTTCCGCGCTGATGCGCGTCTGCAGCGCATTGAGCCGCGCCAGGCGCTCACGCTTGACGTCGTCGGGGATTTGGTCCTCCATTTTGGCGGCGGCGGTGCCGGTGCGCCGGGAGTATTTAAACGTAAACGCCGCATTGAACCGCGAGCGCTCCACCAGTGCCAGCGTGGCCTGGAAGTCCTCCTCGGTTTCGCCGGGGAAGCCCACGATGATATCCGACGATACGCCGATGCCCGGCACGGTTGCGCGCAGTTTTTCCAGCAAGCTTAGGTAATGCGCCGCGGTGTAGCGGCGGTTCATGCGCTCGAGAATCGCGTCGCTGCCGCTCTGCACCGGCAGGTGGATCTGCGGGCACACCGCGCGGGAATGGGCCATGACCTCTATGAGCTCATCGGATAGATCCTTGGGGTGCGACGTCATGAAACGCAGGCGTAAAAGCTCGGGCACCTCTTCCTCGATGCGGCGCAGCAGCTGCGGGAAGCGCAGGCCGCCGCCATGGTAGGAATTCACGTTCTGGCCCAGCAGCGTGATCTCGCGCACGCCGGACGCCGCCAAATCCCGAACTTCCGCAACGATCACGTCGGGCTCACGGCTCTTTTCCCTGCCCCGCACGTGAGGCACGATGCAGTAGGAGCAGAAGTTGTCGCAACCATACATGATCGTGGTCCACGCGCTCACGCTGGTCTTGCGCACGGCGGGGATGCCCTCTACGATGTCCCGGCTGCCTTCGGCCACGCGGGCGAAGCCCTTGCCGCCGGCGGCGGCCTCCACGAGCATCTGGGGCAACTCGTGCAGGTTGTGGGTGCCGAAAGCCAGGTTCACATGGCGCATTCTGGAGAGAAGCTTCTGGGCGGCCTTGTCCTGCTGCATCATGCAGCCGCACACGCCCAGCAGCAGATCCGGCTTCTCCCGCTTGATCGCGGCGATCTGGCCCAGGCGGCCATAGACGCGGTTTTCGGCATGCTCACGCACACAGCATGTGTTCAGCAAGATCAGGTCGGCGTCCTGCTCACCCTGGGCCTGCTCCATGCCGATGGTCTGCAGCAATCCGGCCAGCCGCTCGCTGTCGTGGGCGTTCATCTGGCAGCCATAGGTCTCAATATGGTAGCGTTTGCCGCCCAGCACAGCGTGGGCCTGTTCGATCCAGGCGCCCTGGGCGGCATCGCGTTGGAAGTCCTTGCGTGTATCCAATGAAATCCCCTTATACCAGTTGTTGTATCCTATCTATTATATCCATTCAGCATGTTGTATTCAAGGTTAAGCGCTTTCTTAATTCAGTTCGTCCAGCGTCAGGCTGAAGCTGGGCGCGAAGCGCTCCAGAAAGTGCCGCACCTCCGGAAGGTCCATGGCGTCCAGCTCCCGCCGCACCGATTGCGTGGCCTTCTCGAACTCGCGGTTGCCAGCCTTGAGCTCGTCCAGACACTTCAGATACGCGGCGATCTTGTCGGCGGCCTTGGCCAGGCGGTGCTCAGGGCTGTCCTGTTGGAACAGCAGCGGTTCATAGTCGCCCCGCAGCTCTTCGGGCAGCATGCTTAGAAGCTTGCGGTTGGCCACCTGCTCGATGTCCTTGTAAGCCTGCTTGATATGGGGGTTGAAGTATTTGATTGGCGTGGCCATGTCGCCGGTGATAACCTCGCTGGCCTCGTGGAACACCGCCAACGTCGTGACGCGCTGGGCGTCCACACAGCCGCCATAGTACCGGTTGGAGATCGTCGCCAGGCCGTGGCCGATCATCGCGACCTGCAGGCTGTGCTCCTGTATGTTCTCCGGCTGCGTGTTGCGCATCAGGCCCCAGCGCAGGATGTATTTCATACGGCCCAGATAGGCAAAAAAGTGGCTCATGCCGAATCCTCCCTCGTATTGACACTTCTTGACACTCCCTATCATATCTGCTAACATACACACAATTCAATAACCAATCCGCTGGGGGGGTAGCCCGAAGGGGCTGCTGAGAGGCGCTTAAGCGCGACCCTTGGAACCTGTAAGTTCACACTTGCGTAGGGAAGCGGGCCTGATTCAGGCTTTTTGCTTCCCGTATGCCCAGGGCATACGGGTTTTCTTTTAGGGAAACGCTGACCATGCCGCTCAATGCACCGCCGCCGGAGAAATGGAGTCATCATGTTTTCCAACTTCGTCAATCCCCTGTCCGATTTGACCGGCGTAAGCTGGTATTCCTTCGCCGCCGTGGCCGTGCTGGTGCTGGCGGCGCTGGTGTTTATCCTGGCCAGCCGCCTGAAGGCGCTGCCCAAAATCGTGCTGGCTGTGGTAGCCGCGGCCACACTGGTGTTTCTGGTGGCCCTGCTCTTTGCCAGCGCCGGCAGCACGCTGGATCAACCGCTGGAATGGAGCGGCGTTACGCTGAACGCGGCAGCGGCGCTGGTGTGCCTGGTGCTGCTGGCGGGTTTGTTTTTCGCGCTGCGCCGGCTTCAGTTGGACACCCGTGCGCTGGTGGCGGCTTCGCTGTGCATCGCTCTGGGGTTCATCCTTTCCAACCTGAAGTTCTACCAGATGCCCCAGGGCGGCAGCATCACACCGGCCAGCATGCTGCCCGTCATGCTGTTCGCATGGGCCTTCGGCCCCATCCCCGGTTTCGCCGCCGGCCTCGTGTATGGCGCACTGCAGCTGCTGCAGGATTTCTACGTTGTGCACCCGGCGCAGCTGCTGATGGATTACATCTTTGCCTTCACGGCGCTGGGCCTGGCCGGTTTCTTCCGCAAGAACCTGCTGTTGGGCGTGCTCGTGGCAGGGCTTACGCGCTTCGTGTTTCACTTCCTTTCCGGCGTCGTGTTCTTCGGTTCTTTCGCCGAGGATCAGAATGTCTTCGTATACAGCCTGGTATACAACGCCTCGGTCGTACTGCCCGACACCGCCATCTGCCTGGTCATCGCTGCCATTCCGGGCTTCCGCCGCGCCATGGAGCGGGTGTTTAAGGCTTCGGCAGCGGCAAAGGCCTAAGGCTGCCCCGTAAAGAAGGAAAAACAAGGCTCCGCCGGTGCGGAGCCTTGTTTGTATCGTGTAGACTACAGTATATATTTGTCCTTCTTGGGCGGGCGGGCGGCCAGCTCCGCGCGCTTGTCGTCAAAACCAGGGCGGCCCAGCAGCGCGTAGGTCGCGTTCTTGCCCTCCTCCACGCCGGGTTGGTCAAAGGCATCGATGCCCAGCAGCTCTCCGCACACGGCGGTCTGCACCTCAAAGAAGTGCAGCAGCTGGCCCACGGTGAAGGCGTTGACTTCCGGCAGCAGCACGGTTTGGTTGAGCTTGCCGGCCTTCACCAGCGCGTATTCGGTGGCGGCGCGCTCGCTCTGGATCAATTCGTTGAGCGTATGTCCGCCCAGGAAGCTGACCGCGGGGATCTCCTCGAACCCATGGGGAATCGCATAATCGCAGCGGTACTTCTCCACGCCCAGGAACGTGATGACCTTGTCGAAGGGACCCTCGGTGTAAAGCTGCACCTGGGAATGCTGGTCGGTGACACCCAAGCTCTTGACCGGTGTCTGGCCCGCATGCACGGTTTTGCCGCGCAGCGTGTATTTCTTACCCAGGCTCTCGCCCCACAGCTGGGCGTACCAATCGGCCATGTATTTCAGGGAATCGGCATAGGGCATCACGACCTGTACGTTCTTGTTCTTCTGCGTCATGGCGATGTAGGCCAATACGCCGGACATCCAGCCGGGGTTGCTCCACAGGTCCTCAGTTTGGCACAGTTCGTCCATATACGCTGCGCCGGCCAGCAGTTCCTCGATGTCGATGTTGCACACCGCCGCCGGCAGCAGGCCCACCGGGCACAGCTCGGAGAAGCGCCCGCCCACGCCGTCGGGGATCACAAAAGTCTTGAGCTTGTACTGCTTGGCGATCTTAATGAGATAGCCCTTCTTGCGGTCGGTCGTCGCGATGATATGCTTGGCCAGATGGTCTGCGCCCATCCGCTTGGTCAGCTCGTCGAACACGATGAGCAGCTGCGACATCGTCTCCGACGTGCTGCCAGACTTCGTGATCACGTTGAAGCAGGTCTTCTTGAGGTCGATGACATCCAGAAGGGCGGCCATGCGCTCAGGGTCGATGTTGTCTTCCACGAACAGACGGGGGCCGCCACGGCTCTCGTCGCTCAAGTCGTTATAATGCAAATGGTTGAGCGCCTGCTGCACGGCGATTGGGCCCAGAGCTGAGCCGCCAATGCCCAGCACGACGAAGTTGTCAAAGGTATCGCGCACGCGGCGGGCGGTTGCCAGGATATCTTCTACGACGGTCTTCTGGTTGTATGGCAGCTTTGTCCAAGCCATCATGCGGGAGGGTCTCCCCCACTTGCCCTTGAGCGATTTTCGAGCCTTGTCAATCTGGGGCATCAGCGCCTCGATGTCGTCCACGGAAATGGCGCCTACCTTGTTGCGGAACTTGACGGCTTGGGCGGTCTTATCTATGTACTCCTCCATCATGTGGTTGAAGTCATATTTGAGCCGCATGCTCTTCTTCCAGTCTTCAGTCTGCCAGCGATTCACCATAGTTTACTCCTTGAAAGCATTCAGCACATTATACAATATTATGTAGAAAAACAAAAGACTTCCTTGCTCCCATTCTAGTATGCAGACGCCTATTTCATCCTATTCGCGGTCCTTGCAATCGGTTTCCGATGGCCAGCCGGCATGGCGCGGCACAAGGTTGCATATACATTTGCCGAGGTGCTTTGTAGATGGTGCAAGGGGTTTCACTGCGGCTGCTGATGGCGACGGTGGCCATTCTGGCGGTGCTGTTGCTCGTGTCGCTGGCCGTGCCCGACAGCCTTATGGCATCGGCGCTGCTTCCCGGCCAGCCGACAGGCTCGTTGGTTGTCACCGTGCAGGATGGCTTCACCGAGCAGCCGCTGCAGAGCGCTACGGTCGTGATACCCGAAACCGGCGAGAGCGTTGTGACCGACGCCAGCGGAAAAACCACGGTGATGCACGCACCCATACTGCAGGATGCCAACGAGCAGGCCGTGCTGCCGATGAACTGGGGCGAAATTACACTGTTGATCTATCGTGAAGGCTATATCGATGCGGCCGTCTTTCATGTAAACATATATGAAAACCAGACGCGGCAAGGCCCAACGGTGCTGCTGTTTCCGCTGGACGCCGACGGCTCCAACGCGCCGTTCACATTGATCGAATCACCCAATCGCATGTGGGTGCAGCAGCTCTTGGCAGAATTTCGCCCAACCGCCGATTGAATCGTTTGCCAGCAAATGTAACTTGTTCCTTCTGACAAAAATCGATATAATTGATTCAATTAAACTCTCCGAGGGCATCATGGCGAAGAGGCTTAAGGTCATCGCGTGCAAGGTCCTGATGCGCGAGCTCTATTGGCTGGCTGCGCGCACCCCGAACATCGTGGATATCGTCTGGAAAAAGCAAGCACTGCACAACACGCCGGACTTGCTGCGCACATCGGTGCAGGCTGCCATCGACGAAGCCGAGGCCGAGGAAGAGCAGTATGACGCCATCCTGCTGGGCTATGGCCTGTGCAGCAACGGAATCGTAGGGCTTACCAGCCGCAAGACGCCGCTGGTCATCCCCCGTGGGCACGATTGCGTGACCTTTTTGCTGGGCTCCAAGGAGCGCTATCGCGACATTTTCGACAGCTACAGCGGCGGCATCTACTGGTACTCGCCGGGATGGATTGAGCATTCGCTGCAGCCAGGCAAAGAGCGCTACGAACGCGCCTATCAGGAATACACCGACAAATATGGCGAGGACAACGCCCAATATCTGATGGATATGGAACAAAACTGGATGAAGGAATACCGTTGCGCGCTGTACATCGATTGGCCGGCGCTGCACCGGGATGACTATGACCGCTACACACGGGAGTGTGCGGACTTCCTGAAGTGGGAATACCGCAGCGAGCAGGGAACGCCCGATCTGCTGCAGGATTTCCTGGATGGCAACTGGTCAAACGACCGCTTCCTCATCGTGCAGCCCGGCCAGACGGTGCAACCGTCCTTCGAAGCCGGCGTGATTAGGGTGTAGCTATGAGTACTGTGCTTGGGAAAGGAAGAGTCAAAACCTTTTATGCGCCTCCCGAGCACTGGAGAAGGCAGTTGGTCAAGCTGCCGTGGCTGCTGCTGATGCCACTGGCTCAGCTCCTGAAGGAGCTGGGCGACGCCAATCACGAAATCATCGAGACTGTCTATTCTCGTGGTATCTACCCTGTCCTTTCTCAAATCATCAACTTCGTGTTCAAATGGATACCCACGTCGATGGCCGAGCTGATCCTTTATAGCGGCGCTGCGGGCATCGTCGTATATGTGCTCGTGCAGCTTTGGCGCATCGCCGTAAAAAAGGAGCGATTGCTACGCGCTTTTCGCCTGGCCGTCAACCTTTCGCTGGTCGCGTGCGTGGGTTATTTTCTGTTTATCGCATTGTGGGGGCTCAACTACTACCGCCAGCCGCTGGCCCAGACGCTGGATTACCCGGTGACGCCGCGCTCGCTCATCGAGCTCAAGGCGCTGTGCACCTCGCTGGCCGACGACGCCAACCGCCTGCGCGCGCTGGTACCCGAGTCGGACCAGGGCCATCTGAGCTTAACCGGCGGCAAAGCTGCGACGCTTAAAAAGGTGCCGAATGCCTATCATGCACTAAGCCGGACTTATCCGCTGTTCTCCGCCCGTTATGGATCGCCCAAGCCCGTGCTTCTGAGCTACCTGATGTCCTTCACCGAGACCCAGGGCATCTTCATCCCCTTTACGATGGAGCCAAACGTCAACATAGATATGCCCGACGTGTTCTTCGCCTCCACCGCCTGCCATGAAGAAGCGCACCTCTACGGGTTCGCCCGCGAGGACGAGGCCAATTTCATCAGTTATCTGGCCTGTATGGCGTCTGATGATCCGGAACTGCAGTATTCCGGCACGCTGCTGGCGTTGGTGACTTCCATGAATGCCCTGTGTGGCCACAGCTCCGAAGCCTATTGGCAGATATCCGACACTTACAGCGATGGCGTGAAACGCGACCTGTGGAATCACGACGCCTATTGGGATCAATTCAAAGGACCGGTGGCCGAGGCATCCACCAGCATGAACAACACATATCTCAAGAGCAACAAGCAAGCCGACGGCGTCAAGAGCTATGGCCGCATGGTGGATCTGCTGCTGGCCATGCGCGCCAAGAATGTGCAGCTGGAAGAAAATTAGAGAACCGATTGAAAAGATGACAAGAGCGCCCGGCATCTGCCGGGCGCTCTGCGTTACATGGTTTTACTTCTTCTTCTCATCCACGAGGTACTTGATGCGCTTCTTGTAGTGGGTGTGCAGCAGCTCGTGAGACTTGTGGCTGCCGGGCTCACCCAGAAACTCCTTGTAGATCTTCGTGATGGAGGGGTTCTCATGGCTCTTACGCAGCGGCAGGCTCACGTCCTCGGCATAAATAGCTTTGGCTCTCTCTTTGCGTACATCCGTGTGGAATTTCACCTCGTCGCTGACCAGGGGCTGGCCGCCGCCGGTCACGCAGCCGCCGGGGCATGCCATGATCTCGATGAAGTCGTACTGCTTCTCGCCGCTGCGGATGCTCTCCAGCAGCTTCTTGGCGTTGCCGGTGCCGTGGGCCACGGCCACACGCACGTCCAGATCGCCGAGCTTCACGGTGGCTTCCTTGATGCCTTGGGTTCCGCGGACCGACTCGAACTCCACCTTTTCCAACGGCTTGCCGGTGACGACTTCAGCCACGGTGCGCAGCGCTGCCTCCATGACGCCGCCGGTGGCGCCGAAGATAACGGCCGCGCCGGTGGAATCGCCGAAGACGTCGTCGAAGTTGCCGTCAGGCAGGCGCACAAAGTCGATGTTGGCCTGGCGGATCATGCGGGCCAGCTCGCGGGTCGTGATGGCGATGTCCACATCGGCGTAGCCGGTGGAGGAAAGCTCGGGCCGGGCGGCTTCAAATTTCTTGGCCGTGCAGGGCATGACGCTTACAACGACGATATCCGCCGGGTCGATGCCGTTCATCTCCGCATAGTAGCTCTTGAGCACGGCGCCGGTCATCTGCTGGGGGCTCTTGCACGTGGAAAGGTTGTCCAGGAAGTCCGGGAAGAAATGCTCGGCGTACTTGACCCAGCCGGGGCTGCAGCTGGTGATCAGAGGCAGCTTGCCGCCTTCCTTGATCCTATGCAGCAGCTCGGTTCCCTCTTCCAGGATTGTAAGGTCCGCGCCGAAATCGGTGTCGAAAACCTTGTCAAAGCCCAGGCGGCGCAGCGCCGTGACCATCTTGCCGGTCACACGGCTGCCCATGGGCATGCCGAATTCCTCGCCAAGCGCAACGCGCACAGCCGGTGCGGTCTCCACCAACACGTGCTTGTTGGGGTCAGAGAGCGCTTCCCACACGCCGGCAGTGTCGTCTTTCTCGTAAATGGCCCCTACCGGGCAGGCCTGTATGCACTGGCCGCAATTGATGCAGGGCACCTCACCCAGGCTCTTCTCGAAAGCCGGGGCCACGATCGTATCGAAGCCGCGCTCGGTGGCGCCGATGACGCTGACCTGCTGGATATCCTGACAGGCGGCGATGCAGCGGCGGCACAGTACGCATTTGTTGGGGTCACGCACGATGGACGGCGAGGAAGTGTCCTTCTTGTAGTTCTTGGATGCGCCGGTGAAGGGCAGCTCATCCACGCCCAACTCGCTGGACAGGCGCTGCAGCTCGCACTTGCCGCTGCGGATGCAGGTCAGGCAGGTTTTCTCATGGTTGGAGAGAATGAGCTCCAGGTTGGTCTTTCGGGCCTGCTTTACCAGCGGCGTGTTTGTTTTCACGTCCATGCCGTTTTCCGCCGGAAGCATGCACGATGCCATGATGCGGTTGCCCAGCGCCACGACGCAGATGCGGCAAGCGCCGATGCAGCTGACATCCTTCAGATAGCACAGTGTGGGGATATAAACGCCGATCTGGCGCGCAGCCTCCAGCACGGTGGTGCCACGGGGTACCTCCACTTTGATGCCGTCTATTGTCAAAGTTACGTTTTCCATCGGTCACACGCTCCCTTACTTCTTTGAAATGGCCTTGAACCGGCAGGCGTCCATGCAAGCGCCGCACTTGATGCACTTGCTCTGGTCGATCACGTGCTTGGCCTTGCGCTCGCCGGAAATGGCGTTGGTCGGGCAGTTGCGCGCGCACAGACCGCAGCCGATGCACTTGTCATCGATTACAAAGCTCAGCAGAGCCTTGCAATGGCCGGCGGGGCAGCGCTTCTCGCGGATATGGGCCTCATACTCGCCGCGGAAATATTTGATTGTGGACAGCACCGGGTTGGGCGCGGTCATGCCTAGATTGCACAAGGCAGTCTTCTGTATACTCTGACCCAACGCTTCCAGCGCTTCGATGTCGCCTTCCTTGCCGCGGCCTTCCACGATGCGCTCCAGAATCTCCAGCATGCGCTTGGTGCCGATACGGCACGGCACGCACTTGCCGCAGCTCTCGTCCACGGTGAAATCCAGGAAGAAGCGGGCGATGTCCACCATGCAGGTGTCCTCATCCATGACGATCAGACCGCCGGAGCCCATCATGGAGCCGATGGCCATCAGCGATTCATAATCGATGGGCGTGTCCAGATACTGCGGCGGGATGCAACCGCCGGAGGGACCGCCGGTCTGAGCGGCCTTGAATTTCTTGCCGCCGGGGATGCCGCCGCCGATCTCATAGATGATCTCACGCAGCGTGGTGCCCATGGGCACTTCCACAAGTCCGGTGTTTACAATCTTGCCGCCCAGCGCGAACACCTTGGTGCCCTTGGACTTCTCGGTGCCGATGGAGGCAAACCACTGGGGACCATTGTTGATGATCATCGGGATGTTTGCCAGCGTTTCCACGTTGTTGATGACCGTGGGCTTGCCAAACACGCCCTTATTGGCCGGGAACGGCGGCTTGGGCCGCGGCTCGCCGCGATGGCCTTCGATGGAGGCCAGCAGCGCCGTTTCCTCACCGCAGACGAAGGCGCCGGCGCCCAGGCGCAGGTCGATGTCAAAGTTGAAGCCGGTGCCGAAGATGTCCTTACCCAGCAGGCCGTATTCGCGAGCCTGCTTGATCGCGATGTTCAGGCGCTGCACGGCGATCGGGTACTCGGCGCGCACGTAGATATAGCCCTGGTCGGCGCCAATGCAATAGCCGGCGATGGCCATGGCTTCCAGCACGGCGTGGGGGTCGCCTTCCAGAACCGAACGGTCCATGAAGGCGCCGGGGTCGCCTTCGTCGGCGTTGCACACGACGTATTTTTTATCGCTGACAGGCTTGCTGGCGAATTCCCACTTCTGCCCGCAGGAGAAACCCGCGCCGCCGCGACCGCGCAGGCCGGATTCCTTCATGAGGTCGATGACCTGCTTGGGTGTCATTTCGGTGAGCACCTTTGCCAGTGCCTTGTAGCCGTCCAGCGCGATGTATTCTTCGATGTTTTCCGGGTCGATAACGCCGCAGTTGCGCAACGCGATGCGCATCTGCTTGCGATAGAAGCCGATGTCATCCAGCGAGTTGGCCTCGTGGGTTGGGTCTACGTCCTTATAAATCAGGCGCTCGACCAGGCGGCCCTTGATCAGGTGCTCCTCGACGATTTCATCCACGTCTTCCACTTTGACTTTGCTGTAGAAGGCGCCTTCGGGATATACGATGACGACCGGGCCGCTCTCGCACAATCCGAAGCAGCCGGTGCGAACGATTTTGATCTCGTCCTGCAGGCCCTTCTCCTTGATCAATGCCTCAAACCGGTTATGAATATACAGCGAGCTGGCCGACGTGCAGCCTGTGCCACCGCATACCAGCACATGTGCCCTGTGAAATACCATTGTCCTTCCCCCTATCCTTCGCTTGCTTACGCTTTGACTTCTTCGTAATGGCCGATCGTGTATTCGCGCACCGGCTTGCCATTGACGATGTGCTCCGCGACGATGCGCGGCACCATCTCCGGGCCGACCTTCACATAGGTTACCTTCTCTTCACCGGGGCGATATACTTCCACGATGGGCTCCAGGCGGCACACGCCGATGCAGCCGGTCTGAGACACGGTGACATCGGCCAGGCTGCGCTTGGCCACTTCTTCCATCATCGCCAGCAACACCGGGCGTGCACCTGCGGCGATGCCGCATGTGGCCATGCCCACGACGATGCGGGTGCCGGTGCCGCGGTCACGGCGGATGTTTACGGTATCCAGGGCTCTTTTACGGATGGCTTCCAGTTCCTGTACGCTCTTCATGTTTGCGAACCTCCATGCAAATCGTTCTCGCCTTCCAAGAGGCAGTCATTGATCCATTGGGCTACTTCCGGCAGATCCAGCGGCACATCGCCCAGCACTGTGCGGATATCTTCGGTGTTAAACTCGAACTTGCGGCCATCCACGCTGTGGTTCAGACGGAAGTCCAGTTCCGGGTTGGCGCTCACCAGCAGAAACACCGTGGCTGCCAGGTCTCCCAGGGGCTGGCGGTCGATGTGCCCCAGACGATAGCTGCCTTCCAACGTGGTTCCCTGCCCGGGCTGTGAGTTCAGCCGAAACGCGCCTCCGCATTGCAGGCAGCCTTCGCGGAACATCGGGATGCCCAGGCCTACCTTCCTCGTGCTGCGGCTGGTCACAAACGGGTCCTGCACCCGAAGGGCCTGCTCGGCGCTCATACCGCAGCCGTCGTCGGCGATGCGCACCGTGAGCAAATCTTCTGCGCTGCTCTCCTCCACATCGATGCAGATGTGCCGCGCGCCGGCGGTGATGGCGTTCTGCGCCAGGTCGAGGATGTGCAGCGAGATCTCTTTCATACCCTACTTGTATTTGGCGAGGATGCCTGGCACTTCTTCAGCGGTCAGCCGGCCGTAGACGTCGTCGCCCACCATGATGACCGGGGCAAGACCGCAGCAGCCCAGGCAACGGGTCTGCAGCAGCGTGAACTTACCGTCGGGCGTCGTCTTTCCGGGCTTTACCTTCAACTCCTGAGCCAGGCGGTCCAAAACCTTTTCGGAACCCTTGACGTAGCAGGCTGTGCCCATGCACACGCTGATGACATGCTCGCCGGTGCCTTCCAACGTGAACTGTGAATAGAAAGTCGCCACGCCGTAGATTTCGGTCAACGGGATGTTCAGGCCTTCGGAAATACGCACCTGCACCTCGATGGGCAGGTAGCCGAAGATTTCCTGAGCCGCCTGCATGACCGGCATCAGCGGGCCATCGGTGTGCTGATAGCTTGCGATGACCGCGTCAAGCTTGTCGAATTTTTCTTTTTCCTTGCGAACGTCCATTCCAGGTCCCCCTTCTATGTTTGGAAGCTTTTCCGAACAATATGAACGG
>JAEZSC010000048.1 GCA_023422005.1 Bacillota bacterium
AGCTCACAGGCTGGCAAAAATTCCTGCTCTCCTTCCCCACGATGCCCGGCACGCTGAGCTCCGTGCTGATCCACAACGCGTTCATCAAATACTATACCGATGTCATCGGCCTGGACCCGAAGTTTGTCGGCATCCTCTACGCGGTATTCGGCATCTGGAACGCCATCAACGATCCGGCCATCGGCGTTTGGCTGGACAGGCGCCGATACGATGAGAAAAAGGGCAAATACATCTATATCATGCGGGTAACGGCGCCCATAACGCTGCTCGCGTCCTTTGCGATGATCTTTGCTCAGCCCTCCTGGAACGAATGGGTCATCTTCGCTTTTATGCTGGCGCTGTTGTTCATCTACGACACCACGCTGACCGCCTTCAGCATCGCCCATGCCAACTACAAGTTGATCGCCGCGAAAACCAACAAGGAACGCGTGGATGTTTCCGTATACACAACCTATATCGGCAACATCGGCGGCTTTTTCGGAACGCTGATCCCCACGCTGCTGTTGGTGGGCGACAACGACAAGACGCTGACGACACTGCTGTTCTGCGCGGTGCTGGCGCTCAACTCCGTGCTGTACTTCCTGGCGCTCAAGCCTTTGAAGGACACTAAGGAGATGTACCTGAAGGAAAACCTGCAAATCTCGGAGAGAAAGGGCGTATTCGGGGATGCGTTTGACAACATCAAGTATGCGCTGAAATCCAAGGCGTTTGTCACCTTCATGCTGGCCCAGGTGCTGGGCGGCGGCCCCCGCGCCTTTTATTTCACACCATTCCTGTATATGTCCGACTATGTGCTGAGGCTCATGGGCATTCAGGCCACGATCATGGATGTCGGCATGGGCCTTGCGCTGTTTGCGGCAGCGCCGTTTCTGGGCATGTTCATCAAGCGCACCGGCATGAAAAACGCCATGATTCTGACCTCCATCCCCTGTGCCGTTGGGTTTTTGCTTCTGACCTTTGTCACCGGCTTTTATCAGGCTTTCGCGGCCTATATCCTGATGTATGTGTTCTCACAGGGCTTTGGCATCGCACAGGGGCCGATGCTGGGGGCGATCATCGACGAAGATGAGCAGCGCACCGGCGTGCGCAAGGCAGGCATGTTCAACGGCTTGAACGCGCTGCTGACCATCCCTGTCTCGGGAATCCAGGCCTCGCTGTTCATGGGCATTGTCAGCTATTTCGGTTTTGAGGCCGGTTCGAAGATGCAGAGCGCGCAGGCGCTGATGGGCATCAAGATAGGCACCGGCGTGCTGCCCTTTGTGTTTGTACTGCTGGGCATCATTCCGCTGTTCTTTTTGCCGATCAACAAGAACAAGGAACAGGAGCTTTCGGAGTTCTCCAAAAACAGACAGCTTGAACTCTCTTCCAGTCAAGAGGTTTAGTGTTACACTGCGTGCTCGGTGCGCTCCAGAATCTCCATCTGTAGCGCCCGGGGCAGGTTGACGAAATAGTCGCTGTAGCCGCCCACACGCACCACCAGCGAGCGCCAGCTGTCGGGGTCCTCCAGCGCCTGGCGCAATGTCGCCGCATCGCACACGTTGAGCTGCAGCTGCATGCCGCCGCGGGTGAAGAAGGTGCGCAGCAGCGCCGCCAGCTTCTCCCGGTTGGGCTCCTGGGCCAACAGCGACGGGAGGAACCGCAGGTTGAGCACCACGCTGGTCAGCAGGTGCCCCTGGGTGGGGATGCGCAGCACTGAATTGAGCAGCGCCGTGGGGCCGTGGCGGTCCAGCCCCTGCTGGGCCCCGGCGGAATCGGCCAGCACAGCGCCGGCCAGCCGGCCGTCGGCGCTGGCGCCCACCACACGACCGCAGGGCTCATGGGCGGTAAAAATGACCTCCCCGGGCACATAGACACCGCCGATAACAGCTGGGCGATTGTTGAAGCCCTCGTAACACAGGCGGCTGATTCGGGCGCGCAACGCGTCCACCTCGGCATTGTCATTGCCGAATTTGGGCAGGCCGCGCAGATAGCGCCTCAGCGGCTCCTGGCCTTGGAAGTCTCGCGCCATGGCGTCCATGAGCGCTGGCATGTCCACTCGGCGATCCTCATAGACCGCCCGGCGGATGGCGTACAGGCTGTCGGCGGCGTTGGTGATACCGATGAGCTCCAGTTCGATATGGTTGTAGCGCGCGCCGCCCTCATAGATGCCACGGGCACGCTGCACGCAGTCACCAATGAACAGCGTGCGCAGCGCGTAGCCCTCATAGCCATTCCGATACACGGTATCCTTGTCGTGAATGCGAGCTTCGATCTCTATGGCGTGGCTCAATTGCCGCTTGAAGGCCTCCATCAGCTCGTCGAAGGTCGCAAAGTCGGCGGCATGACCCAGCGGCAACCCGGCGGCGGCGCCGGTGCGCGGGTCCACGCCGTCATGCATCGTCAGCTCCAGCACCTTGGCCACATTCAACATGCCGATATCGTTGATGAAATTGCACATGCCGGGTATCATAATCTGCGAGCAGCCGGCCAGGCAATAGCCCCGTGCCACGCGCTCCTGTACGCCATGGTCCACCAGGCTGCGCACATACACAGGATCGTTGTACAGCGCCGGCAACCCCGTACCCGTGGCCAGGCAGGCCATGGTCTGCCGCCAGAAGGCCTGCGGCATGTCCGGCGCCACTCGCAGGCACAGGTTGGGCCCCTTGTAGCGGCAGTCCGCAGTGGCGATCAGGCACAGCTCGGTCAGTTCCGTATAGAAGGGGTTGCCCTCCTCATTAACGCCACCGATGGTCATGTTCTGTATCGCGTTGACCTCTTCAATCTTGATCCAGATGCTGTACAGCAGGTCCAGGGCTTCCTCCCGGCTGAGCCGACCCTGCTGCCGGTCTTGCTCAAAGAGCTCGTTCAGATACCAGTCGAAGCGGCCAAAGCTGTCGGCGCCATTAAGCAGGTGCAGCACCCACACAAGTTGCATGCCCTGCCGGAAGGTCTGCGGCGATCGGTGGGCGATGGCCCGCAGATCGACCGCCATATCCTGGTACCGCTGCCGGTCATAGCCCGGCTGTGCGCTGCACAGTTCGGCCCGGTCGGCATAACGCTCCAGGAAGATTACGACCGCGTCCAGCATGGTCTCCATTGCTTCATAAAAGGCACTGTGCCCGTGGGCGGCGCGGCCCCGGGCGATGTCGGCGCGCCAGGCATCCAGCCCCAGGTTCAAGGCGCGTTCAAAATCCAGCACCATATGGCCGCCAAACCATGTGGACGTGGCGGCTCCGGCGGCGATATTGGCGTTCTCCGCCTCGCCAAACAGTGAAGGCAGCGCGCTGTGATAGCGGCGGCGGTCCATCTCGTCCAGGTCGGAAAACAGCCGCGCCCGCTGCTCCTCATCCAGACACTGCTGGCGGCAGTAATCCCCGGCGGCATCCCGATCCACATAGGTAGCGCAGCCATAGTAGAAACCAGCCGGCTCCCGAAAGCACAGCGAGCCGGCGATGCGCTCATCGGGGAACAGCGGCAGCTCCACAGCGCTCCACAGTGCCTTGAGCGCCCGCGCCTCCCGCAGCACCGGCGGCTGGTCGGCATTGCGCAGCCACTCCCGCAGGAAGTGACAGCTTACCCCTTTGGGCGCATAAGCGCCGTCACGCCGTCGCGCCTCCATAGCGGCCTTTCGCGTCTGCAGATCATCCTTTTGCGTCATCGTGGGAACCTCCGGCATTGCTTCAATGCTTTTATTATAGAGCACAACATGAGACGAAGGCCATATTGCCAATAACTGCTCAATGAAATTAGGATATTTTTAGTTACACACCATGAGTCAATGATGATATGATTGTTAGGTTGCCGTAAACTCTGCCGACAGCGGCGGAGTTTTCTCAAGTATTCAGGAGTCGCAATGAAGAAACCCGCCCTTGTCCGGTTGCCCCAGGACACGCGCCGTGAGGTGATGTCGCTGGTGGCGCCGGTTCTGCTGGAGCAGACGCTGCTGTCCACGATGGGCGTCATCGGCATGGTGCTGGCCAGCCGGCTGGGCAGTGAGGCCGTTACACCCATCGGCATGGTGGACGCCGTACATCAGCTGTTCATATTGCTTTTTTCGTCGCTGGGCGCAGGCGCCACCGTGGTGGTGGCTCAATCCACCGGCAGGGGCGATACCGCCCACGCCAACGAAGCAGCCCGCCAGGCCACGGCGACCACCTTGCTCGTAGCGTGTGCCCTGGTGGGCATTCTCTGGATGGCCGGCGTGCCGCTGGTGGATCTGCTCTACGGCACCCAGACAGGCATCATCCGCCAAGGCGTGCGTTCCTATCTGTTGCCCTCGCTGCTCTCCTATCCGGCGCTGGCGCTCATCACGGTGGGCTGCGGCGTGCTTCGCGGCACCGGCGACACTCGAACGCCCATGAAGATCACCGTGTTCATGGGCGCGCTCAACGCGGTGCTTTCGGCGGTGCTGATCTACGGGATGGACGTGCCGCTGTTTGGGCTGCACTTGCGCCTGCCCCGGTTGGGCGTGGAGGGCGCGGCGTTGGCCATCCTGATCTCCCGCGCGGCGGCAGCGGCGGCAGTCGCCTATGTGCTGCTGCGGGGCCAGCGAACCATCCGCATTCACTTCAAGGGCTTCCGCTTCCACCACGGCCTGCAGAAGGAGATACTGAACATCGGCGTGCCCATGTCCATGGAAAACGTGCTCTTTCAGGTGGGCAAGCTGCTGACCAACATCATCGTCGTCAGTTGCGGCGCGGCCCATGTCAACGCGACGATCATTGCCAACTCGGTGTTCAGCCTCGTGTGCATTCCCGGCAACGCCTTCGCCATCGCTGCGATGCCGCTGGTGGGCCAGGCCGTGGGGCGATGCGATTACGACAGCGCCCGTGACCGGTTGCTCTATGTCAACTGGCTGAGCAGCCTGGGCCTGACGCTGACCTGCGCGCTGATGGCAGCCTTGGCCTGGCCGCTGGCGTGGCTGTATACGACGGACCCGGAGGTGGCCAGTGTGGCGGTGGGCATGATGTACGTCGTGGCCGTTTTTATGCCGCCGTCGTGGTCTGTCAGTTTCGTGCTGGCCGCCGGGCTCAAAGGCGCCGGCGACACCAAATATTCATTGGTCACGGCGGTCATCGGCATGTGGGCGTTCCGCGTGCTGCTGGGCTATCTGCTGGGCATCACGCTGCGCATGGGCGCTATAGGCGTCTATATGGGCATGTGCATCGACTGGGTTGTGCGCGGCTCTCTGTATTACATCCGCCTGCGGGGCAAGCGCTGGTATGCCCGGGCGGAGCGCTTAGCCAAGGCTCAGGCGTTGGCGGTTGAACAAGACTGCGATAACGGCTAGGATCTGTTTTGTCAGTTCCATAACGATTCAAACAGTTGTCTCCGAAGGTTTCCAAAGGGCGATCGGAAAGCCCTTGGTCGCGCCTGCAGGCGTTGCCCCGGCTTGCGGCAACGTCGGCTTCGCCGATGTGAGAGCAAGCCGATAGTTGCGCAAGGCGCAATGAAGGGCGCGAAATCCGCGACTATCCCATAAACCTCTTCATAAGAGCCACAATGGTCCGGGACAGCGGCCCCTCCATGTCCCGTGCGGTGTTCTTCAGTTCATCCCTTATCCGTATGTGCTGAGGGCAGTGGCTCTCGCATTTGCCGCATTGCACACAGCGCGAGGCCACACCCGGCGAGCTGGACCACGCGCCGGTGTCGCGCAAGTAGTTGAAGCGCGGTTTGAAACCGCCATTGTTCTTTATGTTATAGCATGTAAAGCACGTAGGAATGTCCACGCCCGCCGGGCAGGGCATGCAGTAACCGCAACCCGTGCAGGGCACGCGGGTCTTCTCGCTCAACACCCGCCGGGCTTTGTCGAAGTACTCCAGTTGCTCGGCGGTCATCTCCCCGGCCTGGGCTTCTGAAGCGACGCGCAGGTTCTCCTGCACCTGCTCCATCGTAGACATGCCGCTGAGCAGCAGCAGCACCTGCGGCTGGTTCCATACCCAGCGCAGGGCCCATTCGGCGGCGGAGCGCATGGCAGGCTTCGCCTGTTCCCACAGGGATGTCACTTCCTTGGGCAAACTGTTTACGATCTTGCCACCCCGCAGCGGCTCCATAATGATAACCGGCAGGCCTTTGCCCGCGGCATACAGCAAGCCTTCCTTGCCGGCCTGGTTGTTTTCGTCCAGATAGTTGTACTGTATCTGAACGAAGTCCCAGTCATAGGCGTCCACCAATGCGCGAAATTCCGCCTTGCTGCCGTGGTAGGAGAAGCCCAGGTTGACGATCTGACCGGCTTGCTTTTTTCGGGCAATCCATTCCACAATACCCAGGGCCTTCAGGCGTTCCCACGCTCCCACGTCGCTCAGGATGTGCATCAGATAGTAGTCGATGCGGTCGGTCTGCAGGCGCTCCAGCTGAGCGTCAAAATAGCGATCGATGTCCGAGGCGCGGCGTACCAAATAAGTCGGCAGCTTGGTGGCGATCTTCACACGGTCTCTGAGCCCATCCTGCGAAAGCACGCGACCCAGAAAGCTCTCGCTCTTGCCGCCGTGATAGATCCACGCCGTGTCCAGATAATTGACGCCGCCTTCGATGGCGGCCAGCAACTGGCGTTGGGCCTCGGTCTCGTCGATGGCGTTTCCCTTGGTCGGGAAGCGCATACAGCCGTAGCCCAGTATGGACAGCCGGTCGCCGTTCTTGGAGTTGATGCGGTAATTCATGTTGCCTCTTGTCGGTTGAGATAACGAAAGCATAGCACGGTTGTGGACCTTAATCAATGCGGCTGGAAATGCTCTTGCTTCCACCCGGAACTATTGCTATAATTTGTTTTATCAATTTCCGGGAGTTTTCCCATGATCTACAAAAGCATAAGACCTGTGATTGCCTTGGTTGTCGCGGCTGCCATGCTGCTGGGCATGTGCCCCATGGCCGCAGCGGCGGGCGTCGCTCCTGTGAACTTTTCCGGCGACCTGACCGGCACGCAGGCAGCGGCCTTCGAGCGGCTGCTGGTGACCTGGGGCTTCCAGCCCTTCGCGGCCGACGGCCGGTGGACCGATCGGGACGCGTATGCGCTGGCGCTGTTCCAGCGCTGGGCCAAGCTGACACCCACGGGCAAGACCGACAGCGCCACCCGCAGCGTGCTGAGTAAGACGTGGCGCACCTATGGCCGTGCTGCTATCCCCCGGCAGCGCCTACCGCTGGAAGGCCGGGCCATCGGCGTGAACGCAGGCCACCAGAGCACGAAGGACAAGACCATGGAGCCCGTGAGCCCTGACCCCGGCAGCCCCAAGCAGCTCAGCGTCAGCGTGGGCACCTACGGGCGATGGACCTATGTGCCCGAATATAAACTGACGCTGATCGTGGCACTGCAGCTGCGCGACGCCCTGAAAGCCAAAGGAGCCTATGTCTTCATGGTGCGCACGACCAACGACGTGCGCATCGGCAACGCCAAGCGTTGCATAATGATGAACGACGCCGGCGTGGACCTGGCCATCGTCATCCATGCCGACGGCAACGACAAGCCCACACTGCACGGCCTGCATGTGCTGCAGCCGGCTTCGCGGGGCTATCAGCGGGGCACGGTGCTGACCAACAGCCAGCGCTTTGCCAAGGTCATGCTCGAAAAGGAGATCGCCGCCACCGGCGCAAAAAATCTGGGCCTCAGCACCCGGCGCGACCTGCTGAGCTTCAACTGGTGCAAGATGCCCGTGTGCCTGGTGGAGATGGGCTACATGACCAACAAGGCCGAGGACAACCTGCTCAACACCGCCGCCTATCAGCGCAAGCTCGTGTCGGGCATGGTAGCGGGCATCCAGGCTTATTACAGCAAAAGTTGAGTGAAAACGAACGAGCCGCCCTCGCAAGAGCGAAGGCGGCTCATTTTTGTTTGTAGATCAGACGTTGGCCTTGAGCCAGTTCACGTCTTCCTGCAGGCAGTCCACGCGCTCCTTGCCGTCGTAGCTGTATTCGCGCTCGACGATAAAGGCGTGGCAGCCCTGGGCTTCCGCGGCGGCCTTGACGGCCTTCCAATCCACGATGCCCTGGCCCGTGGGCACGTTCATCTTCATGAGCTCCTCAAAGTGGCGCATAACCTCCTCGGGGATGATGGGCTTGCCGTCGGGGCCGATCTTCCACTGGGGTTGCTCGTCCTTGGGGCTGTGGGGCTTGTCGGGGCCGGTCACCTTGCTGTTTTCCTTTACATGGATGGCGATGAAGCGGCCGGCGTACTTGGCGATGTAGGCCGCCGGGTCGATGCCCGCGGCGGACGCCCATCCGCAGTCCAGCTCAATGCCCACCAGCGCGGGGTCGGTGTTTTCGATAACGGTGTCCAGCAGCGGTTTGCCGTCCACGACATAGAACTCGCTGGTGTGGTTGTGATAGCCGACCTTGAGGCCGTATTGGGCGGCCAGCTTGCCATTTTCGTTGAGCAAACGGGCGCACTCCAGGGCCTCCTCATGGGTGGAGAATGGGAAGCCCGGCACGATGGCGAACTGTGCGCCAATCTCCTTCAGATAGGGCAGATCCCGGGCGATGGCATCCATGCCCACGTGGGAGCTGACTGCCTTCAGGTTATATTTGGCCAGCAGACGCCGCATTTCCGCCGCGTCCACATCGCCGTAGCCGCCGGCGTATTCCACGCCGGCATAGCCCATCTCGGCGGCCTTCTTGAGCTTTTCTTCCATGGACAGCGTGTTGTTCCAGCCATAGGAATACAGCGCGAGGTTGATGTTCTCCATGGGGCTCTCCTTTCGGATAGGTCGTCTGTATTACTTGAAGTACACCGGCGCGTTGGTGCGGGAGGACTCGTAAATGGCGTCCAGGATGCGGGTCACGCAGAAGGCCTGCTCAGGCTTGACGAACAGTTCGCCCTCGCCCTTGAGCGCGGCCACCCAGATCTGTGCCTCACGGCTGCGCTGGGGCTTGCCGCCGCTGAAGCCGGGGATGTAGGGGTTGACCTTCTTGCCCACCATGGTGACGGACTGCTGACCGGCCACCACGTGGTTCAGACGCACGCCGTCGTGGGTATCCAGACCGCCCTTGGTGCCGCACAGCAGCGCCGTGGCGTCGCGGGGCTCCGCCACGTTGAGCGCCCAGCTGGCCTTAAGAACGATGGTGGCGCCGTTCTTCATCTTGACGAAACCGAAGGAAGAATCTTCGACGTTAAAGGTCTCGTTGTTCCAGTAGTCGGGGCTGCCGTCCATCCAGCTGGTCTGGCCCTGAGCGGGGCCTTCCAGCAGACGGCCGAGCTTCTCAAAGGTGGAGCCGACGACATACATGGGATCGTAGTTGTTCATCAGCCACAGCGTCAGGTCCAGCGCATGGGTGCCGATGTCGATCAGCGGGCCGCCCCCCTGCTTTTCCTTGTCCAGGAACACGCCCCAGGTGGGCACGCCACGGCGGCGGGTATACTCGGCCTCGGCATAATAGATGTCACCCAGCCAGCCCTCGTCCACGACGGTCTTGGCCACGGCGTTCGTGTGGAAGTGGCGGTACTGGTAGCCGATCGTCAGCATCTTGCCCGTGCGCTTTTGGGCATCCATCATCTTCTGGGCGTCGGCGGCGGTGGCTGCCATGGGCTTTTCGCAAAGCACGTGCTTGCCGGCTTCCAGTGCAGCCACGGTGATTTCCGCATGGGCGACGTTGGGGGTCAGCACATGCACAGCATCGATGCTCTTGTCCTTGAGCAGCTCATGATAGTCGGTATAAACCTTGGCGTCGGAAGTACCGTATTTCTTGGCAGCTTCCTGAGCGCGCTCGATGATCAGGTCGCAGAAGGCGACCATGTCTACGCCGGGCTCCTGAGACATGCCGGGGAAATGCTTACCGTTGGCGATGCCGCCGCAACCGATAAAGCCGATCTTAAGATTTGCCATTGTCGCTGTTCCTCCAGTGTGAAAAATACTTGGAGGCATGATGTCGGTAAACGTTTTCATGCCTCTTCCTTTTATTCTGCGCAGTTTCCCGGAATCCTGCCGGCCAAATGCAAAAAAGCTTTGTTAATCGCGATTGGTTTTCGATCTGCGGCGGGGCATTGCGTGGGAATCCCGGACCCACTGCAGCGCCTGGGCGTCCATGTCTTGCGGTCCGGTCAGCCACAGATGGTGGGTCCAGCGGTTGGCACCTGTATCTGGTCCATGGGCTGCATGTTCATAGGCCGAAGGCCTCCACGATACGCCGCGCTGCCTCCTGGGCCGGCATTTGGGTGTTGTCCAGCCGCAGATAGTTTGGTTCGGCAACCTCACCCTCATGGGAGGCCAGACGGTATCTTTGCATGTCTCTGAGCATGTTGCGCTCGCTGAAGGCCGTATCCCGCTTGGTGGGCTTGCAGGCCAGCCGGTTGGGCGTGGTGTTGCGGCGCAGGCGTTCGTCCAGATCAGCCTGCAACTCCACATAATAAATGTACGCACCCCGCTCGCGGAAGATGGCGCAGATGTCTCGCACATACTCCCAATCGGCCGGCTGGTCGAAGGCGCTCCAGCTCCTGACCCACGGTCATCTTACCCACTGCCTGAGGCCCGAACAGCAATACAAACTTCATAAAAATGCCCGAATAGGAAACGTTATATATCTGTCTACCAGCAATTATATTATAAGCCTAGAGTGACGGTAAAACAAGACTGCCCTTTGCGCGTGCTGGCGGCTATAATCGGAGCACATTCTATGATTCTTGTATAGGGGATGGGAAGATGGACCAGCTGCAAAGGCAGCAGGAAGAACAGCATTTGGCTGCGGTATTGGACCTGATCCGCAGCCATATTCAAGCCGTGGAGCGGGAGATCGACGACACCCGGGACCAGAACGCCGCGCTGGCCGCCAACCTGTGGGAGGAAGGCCACCACATGATCTACGACTTCGACGACGTCGTGGAGTATCAGCAATATGCCACGGAGCTGGCGCTGCACGACCACTGGCTGCAGCGCAGCCGCGGCAGCCTGCGGATGCTGCGCAAGATGCTGCAGTCTCCCTATTTCGGGCGCATCGACTTTGCCGCTGCCGGCCAGAACCAGCCCGCTCAGATCTACATCGGCGTGCATTCGCTGACTGCGCCCGGCAAATTCCGGCCCTGCGTATATGACTGGCGAGCGCCGGTGTGCTCGATGTTCTACGACTACGGCATCGGCCCCGCCTCTTACACAAGCCCCTCCGGCGAGATTCACGGCGTCATCAGCCTGAAAAGGCAATACAAGATCACCGACGGCGCTTTCGAATACCTGCTGGATTCAGACCTGACCATCGACGACGCCATCCTGCAAAAGGAGCTTTCGCTGCACTCGGAGAGCAGGCTGCGCACGATCATCAGCAGCATACAGCGGGAGCAGAACGCCGCCATCCGCCACAACACCGGTGAAGACCTGCTGGTGTTCGGCGCGGCGGGCAGCGGCAAGACCTCCATCGGCCTGCACCGCCTGGCCTATCATCTGTATCAGGCGCGGGGCAGCATTTCCTCGCAGAACGTACTGATCTTCGCCCAGAGCGACGTGTTCCACTCCTACATCGCCGATATCATCCCAGAGCTCGGAGAGCAGGACGTGCGCAGGCTGAGCTTCAGCCAGTTGATCCGAGAGCAGCTCGGCATGAGCAAAACACCGCTGGACCCCTGCGAGCTGACAGAGCATTTCCTGCGGGCCCAGGATGACGACCGCGTGGAAGGCGTGCGGGCAAAGTACGCGGCGGACTTTCTGGACTTCCTGCAAGAGCGCGTCCATGGCCTGCGGATTGGCTTTGAGGACATACGGGTCTTCCGGGAAACGGTGTGCGCCGGGGAGACGCTGACCGCCCGCTATACCGCCGATCACAAGTTCCGTCCCTTCACCCGGCTCAACCGCCTGTGCGCCTATGCCCAGGACCGCATTGACGATTTCTTCACCCAAAGGGCTGCCGAGATCAAGGTGTGGCTGCTGGCGGAGATGGTGGACGCAAAGGATGTGGACAGCGAGTACAACCGCCTGCTGCAATCCACCCGCGACCGGGCGCGCCAGCGGCTGTTCGCCCAGGCCAATCTGGACGCGGAAAGGCTGTACCTGCGCCTGCTGCGGGCATACGGCCAAGAGCGGCGCCTGAACCCCGCGCTCTATGAAGGCACGGCTGGGCGGCTGGCCTGCGGCAGCCTGCCCTTTGAGGACGCGCTGGTGATGCTGTACATCCGGCTGCTGACCGGGGAGCTGGAGGCCGACAGGACCATCCGCCACGTGTTGATCGACGAGGCCCAGGACTTCAGCGTTCTGCAGCACCGCATCATCCGGGGCCTCACGGCCAACAGCAAATACACGGTGCTGGCCGACCCTCAGCAGGCGATGTTCCCGGTGCTCAACCTGCAGGACCAGGCGCAGCTGCAAGCCCTGTACGGCGGCACGGTGATGGAGCTGACCAAGAGCTACCGCTCCACCCGGCCCATCAGCGACTTGGCAGCCAAGCTGTTGGACCGGCCCAAGGGCGAAGCCTTCAACCGCGACGGCTCCAAGCCCCGGCTGCTGCGCGGCGCGGACGCCGCGGCCTGCATTCTGCGGGCGCTGGACATGCCCGAGTGCCGGGCTAGCGCCTCCGTGGGCATCCTCACGAAGACCGTGGAGCAGGCCCGGGCGCTGCACGCCGGCCTGGGCCGCGCCGACATCGGCCTGCTGGCCAGCAGCGATCACAGCTTCCGCGCCGGCACGCTGATATTGCCGGTATCCCTGGCCAAGGGGCTGGAATTCGACTGCGTGATTCTGCCGGGCTGCACGGCCACAGCGTTTTACACGGCGCAAGACAAGCGTATCCTGTACCTGATGTGCACGCGGGCGCTGCACCATTTGTTCCTGGTGTGCAGCGGGCAGCTTACGGAGTTTCTGGCACCCTATGCGGACTTGATGGAAGAAGAGATCTAACGAAGAAGAGGCCTCATAACCTCTTTCAGGCTATCGGCAAAGCCCCATCCCCCTACCCCCTTCCCGGCGGGAAGGGGGAGTCTTTTTTTCAGGGCTCCGCCCTGAACCCAGGCCGGCAGGGCGCGGGGCCCGCCCCAGGTGCCCACCCTCTCTTGCCCGATGTACTGGGATGCAGACCGGTGTTTCCGTTTAATTAAACAGTGCCGAACAGAGCGGCATTGCATGTGCTTTACAAATATATAATGTGATTGAAATTTTATCAATAAAAAAGTAGGGAGTTTTTAGCTTCAGCCGCTACAGCAGCCGCCCCAGCACGCCGGACAGCACCACCGCCGCCAGGAAGCTGACCATGGCCGCGGCAATCGTGTGCCGCCCTTTCTTGATGCCCACGGAACCAAAGTAGATGGCCACCGTGTAAAACAGCGTCTCCGTGGACCCCATGATGACCGAGGCCACCCGGGATGCCTCGCTGTCCGGGCCGTAGGTCTTGTAGGTCTCCTCCAGCATGCCCAGCGCCGCCATGCCCGAGAAGGGCCGCACGATGACCAGCGGGGCCACCTCGGCGGGCAGGCCGAAGAAGGCCAGGGGTTTTGCCAGCAGCGCGCACAGCAGCTCCAGCGCGCCGGAGGCCCGCAGCATGGCCACGGCCACCATGACCGCCGCGATGGCCGGCAGCACGCTGACCGCCGTGTGCCAGCCCTTGGCCGCGCCGCGCAGGAAGCTGTCATACACGCCGGTGCGCTGCACCAGGCCGTAGCCCACCACAGCGGCCATGATCAGAGGAATCAACCAATCGGTGCTCAAATGCGCCATCGCTCCTTGGCCGGGCGTTGCGCCCGGTCAATAAGCTATATGGCAAATCCATGTGAATATATGTCTGTGGGTTCCCGGCTGCTTACGCTCTGACAGCTTCCCGAATCTGAGACAGCCGCTCATCGGCCTGGTTGCGCAGCAGGGGGCTGCCCTCGCGGTTCATCTTGGCCTTGAAAAAGAAGTCTCTGGCGCTCTTCAAATTGCTCTGCTTGAGATAGAGCTCACCCAGCATCAGGCATAGCTGCTGATCCTGACCGGCATCGTTTTCCTCATTGGAGTAGAGGTACAGATAGGCATCCAGCGCGCGGGCCGCCGCCTCCTGCTCCATTGGCGCATCGTTGCAATCCTGGTAGACGCGGCTGAGCTTCAGCGCCAGCTTGGCCGTGGCCAGCCGGTGCCGGGTGAAGCACAGCGGGGCGCACAACAGAGCCAGGTAATAGCCCGCGAACACCGCCCCGGTGCCTCTGGGCCCGGCGAACAGCGGCTTCACCTTGGGCCCCAGCGCCTGCACCGCCCGCAGATCGGCCCTGAAATTCTCCGGCGAGGAGAATTGATCGTTCAGGGCGCTGTACAGGCAGTTGGGGCAGGTCACGACGTCATAATACAGCGGCTCGATGCCCTGGTAGCGCTGGCGCATGTCCGGGTCGGTGCTCCCCATGACCAGCCGGGAGGCGCGCACCTGCTGCGCCGTGAATTTGTGCTTGCAATAGGGGCAGGCATAGTGCTTGTCCATGAGATAGGCGGGGTCCTGCCGGTCCATGGGCAGCGCATAGCTGCCGTGGCCTTCGGGGTACAGATCGCCGGGCAGCGCCACGGGCTCCGGCGCGGCGGGCGCGGCCGTGGGTGCGGCCGCCGGGGCTGCCTGCTGCGGCGCTTCCGCCGGGGCGGGCGCGGCAGCCTGCGGGGCGGGCTGGGTTGGCGACCAGGGGCGGCCGGCCAACTGCTCATAGGCGGACTGGAGTTCGTCCATCTTGGCGCGCAGGGCCTTCATCACTTCCAGAGCCATCTCCGGTTCTTCACTGAGGAAGGCGTGGGCGTTCAGGCGGTTGACGGGCAGGGCGATGACGTCGCTCAGGGCCACGGCGGCATAGGGCGGGCTCTTTTCCAGCAGGAAGGCCGTTTCGCCGAAGAATTCGCCGGGGCCAAGGGTGGACAGATGCTCTTCGTTGTGGTGGCGGTGGTTGGCGAACACGCCGACCTCGCCTTTGAGCACGATATACAGGTCCGTGCACAGGCCTTCTCGGGCCAGGATGGTGCCACGGGGGTATTTTTTGACGCGGGAGAAGTTTTTCAGGGCGGTTAGTTTGATCACAGGCGCCTCACGGGGGGATGGGAATTTCTGGGGAGTATGCACTTATCGTAGCAGGTTTTAAGGGGAAGTCAAGATTAGGGAGGTTAATAACTCTACCTTAGGGGCCTTTGGGGGTGATGGGTGCACTATCTGTATGCGAACCTGGACTTCCTCACAAGATGGAGGAAAATCATCATAACACGAAGTTACTGATCTGCCTCTAACTTTTCCGCAAATTTGTAGTGTATAGGGTGATACAACAAAATGTTTTCAGGAAAACCAATCATCTGATAAAATAAAGATTCAGGAAAAAAACCCTGTGATTTAAGAACCGACTCAAAGTATTCACCTAATCCATCTTCGGTAGTCATCTCTCGGAGTATCTGTATTGTTTCTTCGTATATTTTGGTACCGTGTAACCGGCCAGCCGATTTATTTATCATAAAATCTCGTATAGGAGCTATCCCTTTCCTGTTTCGTGTAAAAGCCCATCGTTGAAGTCTTCTCGATGAATAGATTATTTCGTTAACTGCATTGCTAGCTACAACCCCCGTCCATGCATCTAGCACCGAATAATACGTCTTGTTCCCACTAAGCGCCTCATGAATATAGGAGAAAAACCTTGTAATTAAGAGAGCATTTCGCCTTACATCAACGGGTATAAAAGTGCCAAGGACAGCTTTTGCTCCAGCACGAAGCAATAGATCTGCAACATTTACAGATCCACTGCCGCGTGGACTGACATGGCATGCACTCAACATTACTAGTGGTGGCATTTTAAGATCGTTATCAACACCAAGCCAAATATCCTTTCCTATACTAAGACCAGCAATATTTGATTCTTTTTCGTATACACCATGTGCAGAAATAAGTAGTATATCTGTATCTTCGTTTTCAAGAAGAAGACGCTTAAGCTCAGCAACGGAATTCACGTCCCTTAGAATTACGGTAAGGCCATCTTGATTCTTACTACTCTCCTCAACTACCCTCCATGCGCCCTCACAATATTTTCTTATTCTGTCGGTCTTTTCTATACATTCGGCTATGACTATTTTGCAACGTTTTCCAATGTAATGTTGTGGTACTTTTACGCATTCATACTGTAAGGCTCTAGTTAATGGTGTTATTGGGCGATAGGAGATTTTAGAATAACAACATAGTGGTGCGCTACCACTGGGCATTACACTAAGTCCGATGGGGAAATCAGTAAAAGCTGTTATATGCTCTGCACTAACGATTCTCATTCCTTGTTCTTTATCGATATGGTTTGAAAATATCTCTCCCATTTTATTTAAGGTAGCCCACACAAATATATTACTTATTCTAGGAGATTTACAGTGCTGTTCAAGTTTATCTAGTAGCAAATATAATTCGCGGGGGGTATCTTTAAGTTCAATGACAATTCCATCTTTAGCGCAAGCACGATGAACTGCCATGATTCGGCAAACTTCTCTTTCTGTTTGTGTTATATCTGGAATTGCTCCGGCTAGCCTTTTTTGGTATACAGGGCGTCCCAACATCGTAACAACAACAGGCAGTTTAGTTTCCATGATAACCTTTTTACGTATAATATTTATATCTTCACTAGGATTCTTACTAATCTCATAAAACATCTTTATATCACAATGCACATTAAAGCTAATACGTGCAACTTCCTTTAGTAAATTCATGTCGTCGGCCTCAAGTTCAAAAATGAGATGAGACCGAACCACATGATTCAATAAAAAAAGTGGTGGAACTGCAAGTATCTTATCTCCATGTAATAGCACCAGATTATCTGGTATACATTCCTCATCTTCAACAGGTTTCATTATAAGTCCGATCTTCTTCCAGTGCTCTTTAAGCTTTTCCGAGGATAATTGAGATATAGGCAAAATATCAATAAAGTTATGCTTAGCAAAATACTGAGCATATGCTTCACACTTGTCTTCATATATGAGCAAGGATTGACCTGGTCTTTCAAAACTGCTTAACATTTTAGCAAATGATGATGGAAATATTAATATATCATGCGGACTGTCGTAACTATTTATGGCGGTATTCGCATTAATATCTACTGCATCAAACCCTATTCTAGGAAGATGTAAAGCGTATCTAAGCGCAGGAAGTATCCCGATAAGATCAGGATCAAAAAGATGACATCCGCCTTGGTCATAAGAATCCACAATATCGTCTTTTCGTAATTTTAATACGGGTTCATACTGTCCAAAAGAAGATACCTCTTTTTCCATAAACATTACTAAATAGTTAATATGAGCTAGATCATATAGCTGACTATACTTTAAATTCATAACTATTTAGACCATCCTTTTATAACTTGTATTATCAATATTATTATTAATTCTTGATAGCTTTACTAAACTGTCAGCAAAAATCCTCAATGCATCTTTATACTTTTCTATACTTTTAAGTAGCTCAATAACGTTTTCTTCTGAATGGCTAATCAGATCCTGCTTCATACCTATAGCTTTTTCAAAAGCTAATTGTGCATAATAATCCAAGTCCTCGTCATATGCTACTCTACCATACTTATCTGATAGTATATCATTTGAACTAGCCTCGACATCATATTGTGATAACTCTTTTAACTCATAGCATAATCGGCTGATATTCTCATTTTCATGCTCTATTGAGATTTTGAAACTATTTATGAACATATCAAGGCATTGTTCTTGGTCATCATTTTCGATTTCCTCTTTAATACCATCAAGCAAGCCTTCAAATTCAGCTACTGTCTCCATGAGTAGCACTAATAGTTTCCATGAAATATGATTGTCAAACTTGTTGAAATATCTAACATCTTCAAAGCCAGTGTCATAATCTTGGCGTATATCATATGATGCATCATAGATTTCATCATATATGTTATGTAAAAAAGATATTGCGCTAAAAATACTTGCAATATATGGTACATAATCTCTTCTATAGTAATTTATAGATTCCTGTATAATAGTAGGGAATATCTCGTTATGTACAAATGCGATTAATTCTCTATCCCTTGATATGGTTCCACATTCGTAATTTTTCTTGGTTTCATCGGAATAATTAGCAGAGCCCCAATAAATGATATTATTTGTCATTATAATCTTGCCATGGTTATCAAATTTAAATAAAACAGACGTTAGATTGCCGATATTTTGCGGATTGAGTTTCTTAATATATATATCAATTGTTTTCTTCGCAGTATTCCTAAAACAATCCTTAAAATAGTTCTCCCATCTATTGGGAATATTTGTTATAACTCTTATTGGAATGTTCATTTTACCGGCTTTTCTTAAAGCATTAATTAATAGATCATTCTTGCTAGAAATATTGAATGTTAGTATGTCTATGTACTCCGCCTTTTCAAAGTCCTCTAGGACTTCCCTAAAGCACAGTTCACCCTTCCCTGCAATAAACTTTGCTTCCTTCAAACTAAACTCTTTATAGTCCATACTCTCTATATGCCATCCCTTGATAAAGTAATGGATTTGGTTCCGATCTCTCGGCCAGTATTGCAAATGCTTAGCTTACAATATTTTACGGTTGAGACAATTAACCACACGATCTTTACAATTTATCGACATTATAAGCCTAAATATTCTGTGATTTCAATGAGAATATGCCTAAAAATATAAAGAAATGGACGCCATCTCTTCGCATACCCGCTTGCGAGACTAGCATCCATCTTACATGATCACTTATTAACTACACACATCCTTTATATGTGTGCTTTATAGCTCATCCCTTCCCCCAAACCACCTTATCCACAATCTTCACATAACTCTGAATGATCTTCACGACCTTCACCGACACGTTCAAATCCACGTAGTCGTTGGCCAGCACGACGGGCTCATGGTTTGTATACATCCCCCTGGCCAACTCCACCGCCTGCAAAATATCCCTCTCATTCACCCCGCCCACGATCACAGTGCCCTTGTCCAGCACCTCGGGCCGCTCGGTGCTGGTGCGTATCAGCACCGCCGGGAAGCCCAGTATCGCCGATTCCTCGCTCAGGGTTCCACTGTCACTTAAAACACAAAATGCATTTCGCTGCAGCTTGTTATAGGGGAAGAACCCGAAGGGCTTCAGCTGCCGCACCAGCGGATGGAACCGGAACCCCCGCTCCTCTATGCGCTTCCAGCTGCGCGGATGGGTGGAATAGATCACCGGCAGGCCATAGGTCTCGGCGGCGGCATTGATCGCGTTCATCAAGGACTGGAAGGTGTGGTCGTTGTCGATGTTCTCCTCCCGGTGGGCGCTGACCAGCAGATATTTGCCCGCCTCCAGGCCCAGCTCCTGCAGCACATCGCTGGCCTCAATGCTTGCCATATGCTTGTGCAGCACCTCGGGCATCGGTGAGCCGGTCACGTAGATGTGCTCCTTGCGCACGCCCTCGCTTAAGAGATACCGCCGGCTGTGCTCGGTGTAGGGCAGGTTGATGTCGCTGATGTGGTCCACGATCTTGCGGTTGATCTCCTCGGGCACGTTCTGATCAAAGCAGCGGTTGCCGGCCTCCATGTGGAAGATCGGAATTTTGAGCCGCTTGGCCGAGATGGCCGCCAGAGCGCTGTTGGTGTCGCCCAAGATCAACAGGGCGTCGGGGCGCACCTGCGTCAAGATGTCCCAGCTCTTGGCCAGTATGTTGCCCATGGTCTCCCCCAGGGTCTTGCCGACCACGCCCAGATAATGGTCCGGCGAGCGCAGGCCCAGCTCCTCGAAGAACACCTGGTTCAATGTGTAGTCCCAATTCTGGCCGGTGTGCACCAGGATGTGGTCAAAATAGCGGTCGCAGGCCTTGATCACCTCGCTTAAGCGTATGATCTCCGGCCGCGTGCCCACGACGGTCATCACTTTGAGCCTGTCCACATCAAACCTCCAGATAATAGGTGTCGGGGTTGCCGGGGTCGAACATCATGTCGGTCCAGAACAAGGTGATCACGTCGGTGCTGCCGACGTTGACGATGCTGTGGGTGTAGCCCGTGGGGATGTCCACGATGCGCAGGTCCTCGCCGCTCACCGGGTATTCCAGCACCTGATCGCCAACGATCTGGCGGAAGCGGATCACCGCCTGGCCTTCGATGACGATGAACTTCTCAACCTTGGTGTGGTGCCAGTGGTTGCCCCGGGTGATGCCTGGCTTGGTGCGGGAGACAAAGATCTGCCCGAAGGCCGGGCCCTTTATCAGCTCCACCAGCCAGCCGCGGTCGTCGCGCTTCATGTCCGCGGCGTAGGCGAAGCCATCCTCCGGCAAGTAGGATACATAGGTCGCGTACAGCGCCTTGGTCAATTCGCAAGAGAAATCCGGCAGCACCAGGGTGTCGCGGCTGGCGCGGAAGCCGCGCAGCACATCGGCCAGCATGCCCAGCGCAATGCGGTGGGTCTTGCTGACGTGGCAGCGCCCGTCGTCGCCCAGATTGGGCCGTCCGTCCAGCGCCCGCAGCAGCTCAGCCACCAGGTCGTCGATGTACAGAAGCTCCAGCTCCCGGGCGGGGTCGCTGATCTCGATGGGCAGGTCCCGGGCAATGTTGTGGCAGAAGGTGGCCACCGCCGAGTTGTAGTTGGGGCGGCACCACTTGCCAAAGAGGTTGGGCAGCCGGTAGACCAGCGCCCGGCCGCCGGTGCGATCGGCCCACGCGAACACAGCCTGCTCGGCCTCGCGCTTGCTGGCGCCGTAGGGGTTGTCCAGCGCCGCCTGTATGGAGGACGTCAGCACGAAGGGCACCGCGCGGCCACTCTCCGCCAGCGCGTCCAGCACCCGCTGGGTCAGGCCGGCGTTGCCGGCGCGGAACTCGCCGGGGTCCTTGGGGCGGTTGACGCCGGCCAGGTGGAACACGAAGTCGGCCCGGGCCAGGCCCTGGCGCAGCTCGTCCTCGCCGTCGCCCACGTCGAAGGCCAGCGCCTCATGCTCCTGGCGCTGGGCCAGCGCCGCCAATAGGTTGCGCCCCACGAAGCCCGCCGCGCCGGTTATGACGACCACGCTCATCGGCCGGCCTCCCGCAGCTGCTCCTGCACATAGCCCAAGGACAGCAGCAGTTCCTTGATCTGCGGCACGTCCAGCCGCTGGGTGTTGTGGCT
>JAEZSC010000066.1 GCA_023422005.1 Bacillota bacterium
GGCGTCCAGCGTGTCGTTGATGCCGCCGATCAGCAGCCGGTATTTGCCCTCGAAGCGCTGTGCGTCGCCGCGGGCGTCCAGGTTGCCGGCCACGGCCTCGGCGCTCAGGCGGTTGGCTTCGCCCACCAGCGCCTCCAGCGTGGACATGGACTGGACCACGGCGGGCACCAATCGGTCGTTTTCGCTGCGGCGGCCCACGTTGCGGAAGTACTCCAGCCGGCCCGTGTCCCCTCTGGCAATCTCTTCGAGCACCGCCTGCACGCTGAGCAGGCGGTCCCGGGTGTCGTTGATGCTCTGGGCCATGCGCTGCGGCAGGCCGGCATACTTGCCCTCTATCTTGACCGTATAGTCGTTGACAGAGATACGGTCCAGCACGCCCATGGCCTCGTTGATCGGCGTGACGACGCTGTTCAGCGTGGCGTTGAAGCCTTCTACGATTTTGTGGAAGTCGCCCTGATGGCGGGTGGCGTCGGCGCGTACGTCCAGAGCGCCCTCCACGGCGGCGGCGGACAGCATGTTGACGTCGGCAACCAGCAGATTCACAGCGTCGATACACGTGTTCAGGTTGTTCTTGATCTCGTTGAAGTCGCCGTTGTAGGCGTCGGTGATCTTTGGCGGTATGTCGCCGCGGCTGATGCGCTGCACGTAGTCCGCGGCCATGTTCAGCGGGCGGATGACGGCGTCCAGCGTATCGTTGATGCCCGAGATAATCTGTGCGTAGTTGCCCATGTGCCTGCTCACGTCGGCGCGGCTGGACAAAGAGCCGTTGCGAGCGGCGCCTGCCAACATGTTGGCGTCCTCCAGCATGGCGTTCAGGGAGGCGCGCACACGCCCCAAGCTGTCGCGAATCAGCTGGTAATCTCCGTGATACAGATCATCCAGATCATCACCCGGGTCCTCGCCATTGGCGATCTTCTCCAACTGCCCGGCAGCCGCCTGCAAGGGCGTGATGACTGCGTCCAGCGTATCGTTGATACCGGCGATGATCTGGGCATAACCGCCCTTGTGGCGAGAGAGGTCGGCGCGGGTTTTAAGCCGCCCTTCCTGGGCCGCCTCGGAGAGCATGGCGGCGTCCTCCCGCATGCGGTTGAGAGAGCCGCGTACGCTGTCCAGGCTGTCATGGATGGCCAGGAACAGCTCATGCAATTCGGCGGTGTCGGCGTCGGCCGGCGCTACGCCGGTTTGGGTGGTCAGGTCACCATCGGCCAACGCCCGCAGGCTCACGGTCAGCCCGTCGATCTCATGCTTTTGATAATCAAACTTTTTAAGAGCCACGATGCGTGCCTGCTCCGCCTGGGCAAAGGCCGCCTGCGCCCGGCCCAGCAGAGCGTTGATCTGCCCCAGCATGTCGCCGTATTGGCCCTCGAAGGCTGTGGTATCGCCCTTTTTGGAGAAGTCATTGCTCTGGGCCGCCTGCAGCAGCACGGTCATCTGCTGGGACAGGCGCTTCTGGGTATCCACGACGCCCATCATGCTGACGGTCAGGATGTCCTTCTCACCGCGGGGCAGCAAATCTACCGTCATGTCGCCCTTGGCCAGCCGCTGAGCCGCGGCGGCCTGTGTGCGCATGTTGAACGCCATTTCCGCGTAGGAGCGCGCCAGGGAACCGGCTTCATCGTTGCGTTTCAACAGCTTGGAATCTACATCGCCGTCGAAATCGCCCACGGAGCCGCGGCCCAGCAGCGCTGTGATTGCACGGATGGGGTCGGTTACGCTCTTAACGGTGAGCACGATGAGCAGCGCCAGGATCAGCAGTGCCACCAGTGAGATCGTCGGCAGCTGTATGAGCATCGCGGTGATAGACGCGAAGATCACGCTGTCGGGCTCCATGATGCACAGCGTCCAGCCCACACCAGGGACCGTGGCGCTGTAAATAGTGTAACCCACACCTTTATCCTTGTAGCTGGCGGTTGCGTTGGCCTGGCCCATTACCTTGCCAGCCAGCGCGGCCAGCGAGGGGTCTTTCTCGTCGGCCAGCTTTTTCTTCATGACACGACCGGCATCCACATGGGCCAGATAGGTTCCGTCGCGATCCAGCAGAAACACGGAGCTGCCCGGTTCGTCGCTCAAGCCCAGCACCATCTTTTGCAGATTGGACAGATCGATGTCCGCGGTCGTCGTGCCCATGAATGTTCCGCCTGCATCGTACACTGGGCTGGTCGCGGTGATCATCGTCACTTTGGTGGTATCATCATAATAAGGAGCCGACCATACAACGCTCTCCTTAACGTTAACCGCTTGCGCATACCACGGATGGCTGGGATAATCGTAATTCTCGGTGTTGTAGTCCTCGGTAACCACCAGCTTATCGCCGTCCCGGTACACATAAGGCCCGAAATACTTGACGCCCTGTTGGTATTTGTCCGGCTCAAACCATACGCCAGCCCCCATGGACTCGTTGTTGAGCACCAGATGGGTCTGAAGCAGACGGGCGTATTGATCCCAAGACAACGCAGAGCCGGTCTCGCTCACCGTAGCGGCCAGCGTCTCGGCTATTTTTGCATGGTTGCTCAGCGACTTTTCGATAACCTGGGCCGCCGTTGCCAGGCGCGCATCCATCTTGTCATGGATCTCCCGCTGCACAATGGCGCGGGCGGTGATCAGGCTGATCACGGTGATGGCGGCCATGGCCAACAGTGCCGTCGGCAGCAAAATGCGCAGGCTCTTGCTCAGGATGGAAATCTGCTTTCGTTTATTCATTTGCCACTCCTCCATTTCCTACCGTATAGATACCCAAACGCAAAGCATTGCCAACAAAAAAAACGACGACGATTGTTGCATCGTGTCGAAAACAAACGATTTAGGCATATTGAGCAAACGTAGTCATCCAAATAAGCAAAAACCGCTCGATCCTCAAGGGAACCGAGCGGATGACTGGCAAGAGCGTTCCTATTGCTTGGCGTTCTTGCGGGCAAACAAGCGCAACTGCGGCGCGATGGAAGGGCTCAGGTTGTCCGGCAGCGCGTCCAGCGCAAACCAGCGCTGCTCCAGCACCTCATCGTTGCTGTGCAGTGGCTCCCCGTCAAAATCCTCGCAGACATACAGCGCCTCGGTGTAATACACCTCGTCGCCATTGGGATAGAGCACATGCTGCGAAGGGCCGGAAGACACATGGAAAAGCGTAAGCTGTCTGGCGGTTAAACCCGATTCCTCCAGCAGTTCCCGGCTGGCGGCTTCCTCCAGCGTCTCACCAAGTTCGATGCTGCCGCCATGGTAGCTCCAATCGCCGGTGTCGCTTCGGCGCATCAGCAACACCCGGCCATCCCGGTACACGATGGCCGCGGCGCTCACCAGCATCAGCGGCGCGTGGCCGATCTTGGCGCGGATGTCGGAAACATAGCTCATGCCTCAACCTCAAAGCCGTCATAGGCCACACGGACGCCGGTCCCGGCGAAGCGTGCCTCAATCTCCTCGTGCATCAGAATGCCGTTGTGGGAGAAATGGGTGGCCACGAACACCGTGGCGTCGTCGGCGCTGCCCATGTCCCGCAGCCGCTGGCGAAGCTTCAGGTTGTCGGAGATCGTCATATGGGTGGCGTAGCTTTCCCCGATGATGCTGGTGCAATCCATGCTGACCATATCCAACCGCTTACCCTGCAAGTACTGCCACACAACCTCGCTGGGCAGGCCAGTGTCGTTGGCATATAGCAGGCGTTTGCCCTCGCTCTCGAAAAGATAGATGAAACTGACGCCGGCGCCGTGGCTGGCGGGCAGCGCCGTCACCGTGTGGCCGCCCACGCGCGTGGGTTCAAAGGCGTCCAGCGTGACCATCTGCACCAGGCCGTCCAACTCGTCGCCATACTTAGCCTCAA
>JAEZSC010000137.1 GCA_023422005.1 Bacillota bacterium
TGTGCAGATCTATGAGCACTACGGCTTCCGGCTGCACAGCGCCATCCAGGCGGTGCCGGGCAAGGTGACCTATTACGTGATGACCAGAGAACCGGGTGAGGGAGAGAAACATGATGAACGAACGGACACTGGCAGCAGTGCGGCTGGAACGACAGGGGTTCCTGCGGCCGGCCGAGACGCCGGAGGCCTATGAGGCGCTGCTGCGGCTGATGCAGCCGGTAACGCCTGTATTCAACACCAGCCCCGGAGACCCGCCGAGGCTGGTACACCGGGCGGCCTTTGACGACATGGAACACAACCGCGACCTGCGCACCCAGCGCCTGCTGGTCAAGGGGCGGTTCCTGGGCGGCACCGTGGGTTATGTGCATGCAGACGATCTGGAGCTGTACACCGGCGCCTTTCGCCGAGACATCGAGCGGCTGGGCGCCGTGGAGCAGAGGGTATTTGATACTGTGCGCAGCGCGGGGCCGCTGAACATCCGCCAGATCAAGGAGGAGACCGGCCTGCTGGCCAAGGAGATCGTGCCGGCGCTGCAGCGGCTGCAGGAGGCCTTCCTCGTGTTCGAAGACCAGAACAGCGACGACTGGGAGCGCTCGTGGTATCTCTTCGAACGCGTGTGGGAGGATGTTGACATTCGCCGCTATCCCCGTGAGCGGGCCATCGGAGAAGTGTTGATGAAGTTCCTATTCCTCAACGGCTTTGCCTCGGAGGCCGGCATGCGCGGCTGGTCGAGGTTGACCGCCCGCGACATCAAGGCCGCGCTGGCCGATTTGCAGGCCCGCGGCCTCATATTGCCGGCGCAAGCGGGGCAGGAGAAGGGCTACACCCGCGCCGACGACGCTGCGCTGCTGGAAGGGCCCGCGCCGGACGTGCCGCCCACGGTGTTCTCGCTGCACCGGGCCGACCTGCTGGTGCGCGCCCAGGAGCACCTACTCAAGGCGCGCTTCCCCGGCCGGGAGGTGCTGCAGTATGTTCTGGTGGACGGGGAGTTCCGCGGCGCGGCATGCGGCCATTGGCGCTTCGCGCCCTATGATGTGGAGGACATCGCGCTGACGCTGGATGAACCGGAGCGCTCCGCCCGCCGCGACGCCATACTGGAGGCGGTGGCCGGGCAGTATCCGCCGCCGAGGCACAACATTGTGAAGTATGGAGGGGAGCCACTGTAGCGTTTGACCATACCTATGCTTCTCATATGAGAGAAAGGATTTCGCGCCTGTTGGCGCGACCAAAGGGCTTTCCGATCGCCCTTTGGAAACCTTCGGTCCCCACTTTTTACAGGTGCAGAAAGTGGTAATCTGAGTTTGCTTGTGCACAAATTCCGCTGCTACAATCGTAGGGCCGTATTGCATACGGCCGTCTCGACCGTCTCCTTTGTAGGGCAAGGGCTCTGCTCAGGTTGCATGGGCGAGCAGCACACGAAGTGTGCGACCAGCCCTTGCCGCGTGTCTTTTGTGCCCTTCTGCTAAGGGAATGGCTGGATCTTGTCCTATTTCAAAGAACAACACCCTCTGCCGCCAACTGCGCCGGCAAAGCCTCAAAATTCGTGACCCGTACCGCCTGCATACCCAATGTCCGCGCTGTAACCACATTGTCATGCATGTCGTCCAAAAACAGGCAATGCTCCGCCTGCAGGTCATAGCGGCGCAGCAGCTCTTGATAGATTTCCGGTTCGGGCTTGAGGCTGTGCACCTCATAACTCACGACGCCGCCGTCGAACTGCCGGAAGAACGGGCGGCGCTCCAGCAGCCACGCAAAGGCCAGCACGTGAAAGTTGCTCAGGTAATACAGCCGGTAGCCCGCGCCCTTAAGCCGGCTCAGAAGCTCGACCGTGGGTTCTATGGGCGTCATCAGCGGCATCCAGTTGTCAAACACGGTGTGTATCGCTTGCGCCAGTTCCGGGTTGCGACCGGCGATGCGCGCCGCCGCCTCATCCTGAGAGATTGTTCCTCTGTCCAGCATCAGCCACTCGTCGCTGCGGAACACAAGCGGCGTCACCCTGTCGGCCGTGGCCTCGTCGCCCAGCAGCCGCCGCACATAGGGTATGGGGTGGAAGTCGATCAGCACATTTCCAATATCAAATACGATGGTTTGTATCAAAGTCCGTATCCTCCGTGAGTTTTCACCGGTAAGGTGCAGAAGTTATCTTTGTCATTTTAGCAGAATGTGCTCTCTTTCGCAGCATTTGACATTAGATTCAAAATTTCAAATGTCCGCTAAAAAATGTTAGCTAAATCAACCTTTTTCTCTTGCGCGGCGGCACGGCGTATGATATGCTTTGCGTAGAAAGAATATCCCCCATGGGGGGATAGGGGATATGGAGGCATAACATGGCTGATCAGGAGAAAAAGCCGCATCATCACCCGCTATACGACACCGAGGGCTTGACCAGGCGGCTTTCGCGCATCGAAGGTCATGTGCGGGCGGTGTCGCGCATGGTCGCCGAGGACCAGAACTTCACAGATGTCATGATACAGCTGGCGGCCATCCGCTCGGCGCTGGCCCAGGTGGGGCACATCGTGTTGGAAAACCACGTGAACTGCTGCGTCATAGAGGCCGCCAGCAACGGAGACGCCAACGACGCTGTGAAGGAGTTTAAAAAGGCGCTGGACATCTGGATGAAGTCCTGAATCTGCAGAACGAGTACAACTTATTCGGCAAGAAACAACCGGCCCGCGGGAGCCCTGGCCCACGCAGGCTGAGCCGCCGCACACCCCGGCGGTGCCCATGCAGGGAGCAAAGCGCGACACAAAGCCATATGGTATCGGAAAGGAAGAGAACCATGAACAACGATACGATGGACAGGAGCCGCTGTGATCAGGACTGTTGCAAGCACGGGCAGGAACAGCATGCTGCCCAGGATACAGACTGCGAAAGCAAGGGCGGGGCTTGCCCCGTGGATAAGGGAGGGTGCGGATGCTGCGGTTCCCATGCCCATGAGGAGGCGCAGGAGCATCCGCTGCGCACGATGGTTTTTCTCATCGTGTCCGGTTTGGCGGTGCTGTGGAGCTTTTTGAGCGGCAGTGAGAGCGGCCTGACGCTGCTGCCCCGCATACCGCTGCCCGCGCCGCTGGATGATACGGCGTGGCTGGCGGTGCTGCTTTGCGGTGTGCCGCTGGTCAAGGAGGCTGTTGAGGGCGTCATAAAGCGCCGCGACATCAGCTCCAACGTGCTGGTCAGCATCGCGCTGATCGCCGCTGTGGCCATCGGCGAGGTGTTTGCCGCCGGCGAGGTGGCCTTCATCATGGCCATCGGCGAGCTGCTGGAGCACCGCACGGTGGCCAAGGCCAACCGCAGCCTTCAGCAGCTCGTGAGCCTGGCCCCGGCCAGCGCCCGCCGCCGCGTGGGCGATGGCATCGAGGAGGTACCCGTAGCGCAACTGCGGCAGGGCGACATCATCGTCGTGAAGCCCGGAGAGCGCCTGCCGGTGGACGGCGTCGTATCCGCCGGCCGCTCGGCGGTGGATCAGGCCGCCATCACCGGCGAATCCATGCCCGTGGACAAGGCCGCCGGGGACACCGTGTATGCCGGCACGATGAACGTGGACGGCGCGCTGGACATCCGTGCCACAGCGGTGGGGGCTGCTTCCTCGCTGCAGAAAATCATAGACCTCATGCGCCGTGCCGAAGCCGAGCACGCGCCCACAGCCCGCGCCGCCGACCGCTGGGCCAAGATCATTGTGCCCACGGCGCTGGCGCTTTCGCTGATCACGCTGGTGGTGTCGCTGCTGCTGCAGCTGCCCGACGCCATCATCCGGGCGGTCACGATTCTTGTGGTGTTCTGCCCGTGCGCGCTGGTGCTGGCCACGCCCACGGCAGTGATGGCCGCCATCGGCAACGCCAGCCGCCATGGCGTGCTCATCAAGAGCGGCGCGGCGCTGGAAGCCGCCGCCCGCGTGGACACCGTGGCGCTGGACAAGACCGGCACGCTGACCGTGGGCAAGCCCGAGGTCGCCCAGATTCTGACCTTCGATGGCGTCACGGAGGACGAAGTGCTCTCTCAGGCCGCCGCCGTGGAGGCCATGAGCACCCATCCCATCGCCGTGGCCATTCTGCGGCGGGCGCAGGCCGCCGGTGTGGCCCTGCCCTCTGCAGCCAACCACCGCAACCTGAGCGGGCGCGGCGCGCTGGCCGAGGTGCTGGGCCATACCGTGGCGGTAGGCTCGCTTCGGCTGGCCCGGGAGGAGCGCGCAGCTCTCACAGCCGAACAAATGGAACAACTGGAGAGCCAGGAGGCCATGGGCCGCACGCTGGCCCTGGTGCTGCGGGATGGCTGTGTGCTAGGCGCGCTGGCGCTGGCCGACACGGCCAAGCCCGGTTCCGCCCAGGCCGTGGCGGCGCTCAAGGGTATGAACTTGAAACTCACGCTGCTCAGCGGCGACCACGAAGCCACCGCGCGCTCCATCGGCGCATCCATGGGCATTGAGGACGTGCGCGCGGAGATGCTGCCCGAGGACAAGGCCAATGCCATCGCCGGGTTGCAGCGGCAGGGCCGCAGTGTGGCCATGGTCGGCGACGGCATCAACGACGCCCCTGCGTTGGCCACCGCCGCCAGCGGCATCGCCATGGGCGCGCTGGGCGCCGACATCGCCGTGGAGGCCGCCGGCATCGCCGTGATGACCGACGACATTGGCCGCGTCGCCGACGTGCTGGCGCTGGCCAGGCGGACGTTGCGCCGCATCTACGTCAATATTATAATAGCAATGTCCATCAACTTTGCCGCCATCGTGCTGGCCGCCTTCGGCGAGATCAATCCGGCCATCGGCGCCATCGTGCACAACGCGGGCTCGCTGGTCGTGGTAGCCAGCTCGGCGATGTTGATACGGAGCGGCATGAAGAACAACAAAGGAGGCCAGCCTGCGTGAGAGCGGCGCTGCTGGGGCTGGATGTGGGAACATCGGCCTGCAAGACCACATTGTTCGATGAAGAGGGAGCGGTGCTGCACACCGCTTCCTTCGGCTATCCGCTGGAAACACCGCAGCCCGGCTGGGCCCAGCAGCACCCCGACGATTGGTATGCCGCCGCGTGCCGGGGCATTCGCGCGGTTCTGGCCGGCTCCGGCATCGCACCGGGCGCTGTGGCCGCCGTGGCCGTGGATGGGCAGAGCTGGGCGGCGGTGGCTGTGGACGGGGCGGGCGATGTGCTGTGCCCCACGCCCATCTGGATGGACACCCGCGCCCGGGAGCAGTGCGACCGGATGGCGGCGCTGTGCGGCGAGCAGGCGCTCTTCGACCTGTGCGGCAACCGCCTTTCGCCGACCTATACGCTGCCCAAGATCCTGTGGTACCGGGATCACGCGCCGGAGGTGTTCCGCCACGCTCGTTCCATTTTGCAGAGCAACTCTTACATCGTCTTCCGGCTTACCGGCGAGCCCACGGCCGAGGCCAGCCAAGGCTTTGGCCTGCACTGCTTTGACATGCGGCGCGACCGTTACGACGACAGTGTGTGCCGGGTGCTGGGCATTCCCGAGGGCTTGCTGCCGCCGATCTCCCCGAGCCACGCGGTGGTTGGGCGCGTCACGGCGCAGGCCGCCGCCCAATGCGGCCTGCTGGAAGGCACTCCGGTGGTGGCCGGCGGCATGGACACATGCTGCGGAGCGCTGGGTGCCGGCATCCTGCGCGCCGGGCAGACCCAGGAGCAGGGTGGCTCCTCCGGCGGCATGAACGTGTGCCTGGAGACCTACGCCGCCGACCGCGCGCTGATACTGGCCCGTCATGTGATACCCGGCCAGTGGCTGATCATGGGCGGCACAGTGGGCGGCGGCGGGTCGCTCAAGTGGTTCGCCGAGCAGTTCGGCGCGGCAGAGCGGGAAGAGGCGACCCGCCGGGGGTGCTCGGCATATGATGTGTTGTGTGAGGAAGCGGCCGCCGTGCCGGCTGGCAGCGGCGGCGTCACGTTCCTGCCCTATCTCAACGGTGAGCGCACACCAATATGGGACGTGAACGCCAAGGGTGTGTTCTATGGGCTGGACTACGGCAAGACCCGCGCCCACGCCGCCCGCGCGGTGCTGGAGGGCGTGGCCTTCTCTCTGCTGCACAACATCGATGTGGCGCAAGAAGCCGGCGTCTCCGTGGGGGGCATGGTCAGCATTGGCGGCGGGGCCCAGAGCCCCTTCTGGACGCAGATGAAGAGCGACGTCACCGGCCGGCCCATCGCCGTGCCCGGCACCGACACCGCCGCCGGTCTGGGCGCGGCAATGCTGGCGGGCTTGGGCGTTGGCGTGTACCGCGACTTTGCCCATGCTGTTGGCAGCACCGTGCGCATCGTGCGCCGCCACGCGCCGGACCCGGCAGCCTTTGAGGCTTACCGGCTGCCCTATCGGCGATACCGGGAGCTGTATGGCGCGCTCAAGGATTTTATGGCACGCTATTGATTGCGGAGCAAGAAAGGTAATGTAAGACGGATGAAATCAAGAAAACTGACTACCACATTATTAATCGCATACATACTGGTGCTTTCGTGGATTGTTTTATTCAAAGCCACACTCACATTTACATACCTGAACGTGGGAAGAAGCATAAACCTTATCCCGTTTGGCGCCATGCTTGTTCTCAATGGTAAGGCCAACTACAATGAGATTATTTACAACGTATTGGTATTTGTGCCGTTGGGCATTTTTCTATGCATGCTTGCGAACAAGAAATCCTTTGCTCATCTGGTCGTGCCGATCGTACTGCTCAGTCTGTTTTACGAGGTGGTTCAGTATATTTTCGCCATTGGGGCCAGCGATATTACGGACTTGATCGCAAACTCCTTAGGCGGTGTCATTGGTATTGGGGTATTTTATGTTTTCCATAAACTATTCAAGGACAATGTCAATAAAGTTTTGAACACCACTGCTTTGGTTTTTGCACTGATTCTGGCAGCTGCGTTGGGTCTGTATATTTCGGCTTTGCTTCTTGGAGCGTTAAGGTTTCAATAAAGTATAATGGAAGAGGTGAGGACAATGAAAAAGATCCGTTTGATTCTGGCGGCGGTGCTGCTGGTCACGGTAGCGCTGGCGCTGGCGGGCTGCGCCCCCGGCGACGGCACGTATACCATCGACCACCCGGCGGGTTTCTTCTGGGGAATCTGGCATGGGTGGATCGCTCCGATCTCGCTGATCGTGGGGCTTTTCAACCACGACATCCGCATCTATGAGACGTTTAACACCGGTTGGACCTATGATTTTGGTTTTTATATCGCCATCATCAGTGGGTTCGGCGGCCTGGGGCTGTTCCGCCGGCGCAAGAAGGTTGTCTACAAGGATAAGGAGTAACCGTAAACAAGCAACGGCAGACGTTCTCAATTGGGGGATTCATCGGTCGCTCCGCGCCCTCTGAATGACAGTACGGGGGAGTACAACACCCTGAGATGTCATTCCGAGTGCAACGAGGAATCTCCTTGATAAGCAACGGCAGACGTTCTCAATTGGGGGATTCTTCGGTCGCTGTTCTCAAAATAACAGCGGGACGGCGTGGCTCCAACTGCCTATTAGGGGCTTGACGTACCTGTTATACTAATATCTATGAAGTGAAAAATTGACAAAGGAAGGTAACAGCATGGCATCCAAAGTTCTCTTTGCCCCTATGGGTTTCAATGCATACGACAGCGACCAGACGCTGCCCGCACGCTTCGACCGCTTGCTGGATCAGACCGGCCTGGGCGACGTCGTCAAGGGCAAGAAGGTCGCCATCAAATTCCACGTGGGTTCCAACCTGAGCTTTTCCACGATCTCGCCGGTTTTCGTGCGCAAGCTCGTGGCTAAGATCAAGGCATGGGGCGGTGAGTGCTTCCTGACCGACCACGGAGTGGCCGGCCGCAAGCCCTCCGATCGCGGCTACACCGAAGACATCCTGGGCTGCCCGGTTGTGGACGTGGCCGGCTATTTCGGCAAGTATTTTTACCCTGTGGACGTGGATTACAAGACCTTCCGCCATGTGGACGTGGCAGGTCACATCATGGACGCCGACGTGATGATCGACCTTTCCCATGTGAAGGGCCACGGCGCTTGCGGTTATGGCGGCGCGTGCAAGAACATCGCCATGGGCTGCGTCACCGACCGCACCCGCCAGGAGATCCACGGCCTGGAAGGCGGCCTGGATTGGAACGAGGAGCTGTGCATTCATTGCGAGAAGTGCGTGACCAGCTGCAACCACGGCGCCAACAGCTTCAACGACGAAGGCAAGTATGAGATTTTCTACCACCACTGCACGATCTGCAACCACTGCGTCAAGGTGTGCCCCACGGGCGCCATCACGCTGTCAAACGGCGCCTACGCCGACTTCCAGGAGGGCATGGCGTTGTGCACCAAGACCGTCGTGGATCAGTTCGCGCCGGGACATGTTTACTACATCAACGTGCTGACCAACATCACGGCGCTGTGCGACTGCTGGGGCCTGACCACGCCTTACCTGGTGCCGGACATCGGCATCATGGCCAGTTCCGACATTGTGGCCGTGGAACGCGCCTGCCTGGACGCCATCAAGATTGAGAACCTGAACCCGCTGGGTGTGCCCGAGGGCCACGAGATGAGCGGCAACGGGCACCTGTTTGAGCAGCTGCACGGCAAGAATCCGTTCATCCAGTTGGACGCTCTGGAGCGCCACGGGCTGGGTACGCAGGAGTATCAGTTGGTGGAAGTGAGATAAGCTCAATTACGTTCACTACAGCTTTTCGTCCATTGTAAACCCTCTCTCCAACCTCTCCTCCAGAGGGGGAGAGGCATATTTTGTAAATAGGCCCTCCCCCTTTGGGGGAGGGTGCGGGAGAGGGTTGACGGAGCAGAAAGCGTGAGGAATGCGGGCAAACTCAGCGATTCGAAATGGCAAACTGATTATCCAAAGATTTGCGAAAGAACACGGCAATATGGAATACTTCGATATCCTCGATCAAAACGGAAACCCCACAGGCCGCATCCATGAGCGCGGCAAGCCGCTGGCGGCAGGGGACTACCACCTGGTCGTCAGCATCTGGATACGCAACCACGCCGGAATGTGGCTGGTGCAAAAGCGCGCCGACACCGTGAAGCTGGCGCCCGGCCTGTGGGCAAACACCGCCGGCTCTGCCCAGGCCGGGGAGAGCAGCCGCGTTGCCGCCGCCCGGGAGGTGCGCGAGGAGCTGGGCCTGTTGGCCGACCCTGCGGAGCTCACGTTCTTGTGGCGCATTCAGGGCAAGGACTTCTTTTCCGACAACTATGCCTATATGTGTGAGACGGATGTCTCTGACTTAAGCCTGCAACCTGAGGAGGTTGCCGACGCCCGCTGGATCACCACAGCGCAGATGCGTGCCATGCTGGCCGATGGCAGCTTTTTAAGGCTGGGCTACATGGACAGGCTGTTTGCTCATTACGGCGAATAGTCGTCGGAGGACTTAGCCTGGCCTGCGGGGGTGTCCTCCGGCGGGCTCTCGCGGGGGAGCGTCTTGAGCAGCAGCAAATGCACGCTGACCGCCAGGCCCACGACGCCCAGCAGCAACCGCACGTGCAGATGGTTGATCAGGGCTATACTGATGCCCAGCGATACCCATAAAAACGCCAGCGCCCGCAGGCGGTCGGCCCGGCTGACGGCGCGGTGCAGAAGATAGCTGCGCAGCGGCGGCCCCAGGCGGCGGTGGTTCATGAGCCACCCGTGCAGCCGGCTGGAGCTGCGCACAAAACACACGCTGGCCAGCAGCAGCAGCGGCACTGTGGGCAGCAGCGGCACAAAGATGCCCACGACACCCACCGCCAGTGCCACACAACCGACGACCAGCAGCAGTGCCCTTATCAATTTGTTCTTATGCATCATATGTCATCCTATCGCCTTTTCATCCGTACCCGCTGCATAAAAAGCCTGCCCGCGCGTAAAGCGGCGGGCAGGAGGCGAATCCTCGGCAGGGTCAGTCAGAAGAGTCGCCGCTGCCGGATTTCTGCATTCCCACACAATCCGGGCACAAACCCTTAAAGAGCACGCCCCGCTCCTGCACGTCGAACCCCTTGAGCTCCGGCGCCGCCAGCGGCGCGAAGTCCACATCAAAATCCTTGATCATGCCGCAGCGGCGGCACTGGAAGTGGCCGTGGGGATGGGTGCCGATGTCGTAATGGGTCTGTATGCCATCGAAGTCCAGCTCCAGCACCAGTCCCGCGTCGGTGAAGGCGCGCAGCACGTTATACACCGTAGAACGCGACAGGCTGGCCGATTCAGACCGCAGTGCCGTGTATATGCTGTCTATGGTCGGGTGGCAGCGGTGCTCCTGCAGATAGCTCAACACCCGTACCCGGTGGGTGCTGGGGCGCAGGCCCAGCCGGCTCAGCTGCCGAGCCAGATCTTCTCGCGATGCCATGACATCATTCCATCCAATCGATCAGAATAAGAATTGTTCCAATTAAGTATAATCATTGTATGCGTTTTGTCAATCGCTAACGATTCCAACGATGTCGATTTGTTATAGCCGCGTGACGATCCGGTTGCCGGATTCATATCGGCGCAGGCCCGCGCGGAACAGCCAAAAGGCGAACGCCGCGTACAGCGCCGCCGCAGCCACCAGCGCAACCAGCTTCCACAGCTGGAACTGCTGGAACACCTGCAACGGAACATGCACGATGAAGCCCGCCGGTATGGCCGTGTACAGAACGACCCGCAGCAGCCCGTCGAAGATGCGTTCCGGGTAGATGCAGAAGTTGATGCTGCCCTCCACGGCGAACTGGGCCAGCTTTTCGGCGTTGCCCAGAAAGAAAGTCAGCGAATGGAACATGGCCGCCATGGCCGCCATGAAGACGCCGCCCAGCAGCACGAACAGCGAGAAAAGCGCCAGCGTGCGCACGGAGAAGCCATAGGTGATCAACACGAGGATGAAGCCATAGCCCAAGTCTCCCAGGGCCGACACCTGCATGCGTGAGGCCGCCACGTTCACCAGCACGCTGCGGGGCTGCAGCAGCGCGTTGTCCAGCTCGCCGGACACGATGATGCGGCTGAGCCGGTCCAGGTTGCCGAAGATCACCCGCGCCAGCCCAAAGCTGGAGGCCGACAACGACCAGATGAACATGACGTCGCTGAAAGTGTAGCCCGCCACCGCCGCGCCGATCTTGTCGAAGGCCACCCACCAGAAGAAGATGAAGCTGGCGTTGTTGATGGCCATGCCGAACACCTGCAGCCAGAAGCTGCCGCGGTATTCCATGGCGCTGGACAGGTTGACCTTCATGTACAGCCCGATGAGCTGCA